>NZ_CP133838.1:4297858-4604848 GCF_031432975.1 Buttiauxella selenatireducens
GCGGCAGTACGCCAGGGTGCATACATTGCACGCAATACTGTACTGATGCCTTCTTACGTCAACATCGGTGCATACGTTGATGAAGGTTCGATGGTTGATACCTGGGCAACCGTCGGTTCTTGCGCGCAGATTGGTAAAAACGTTCACCTGTCTGGTGGTGTGGGCATCGGTGGTGTTCTGGAGCCGTTGCAGGCTAACCCTACCATCATCGAAGATAACTGCTTTATCGGTGCGCGTTCAGAAGTTGTGGAAGGCGTTATCGTTGAAGAAGGTTCTGTCATTTCCATGGGCGTTTACATCGGCCAAAGCACGCGTATTTATGACCGTGAAACCGGTGAAGTACATTATGGCCGCGTGCCTGCGGGCTCTGTTGTCGTTTCCGGTAACCTCCCATCCAAAGATGGTAAGTACAGCCTGTACTGCGCTGTTATCGTGAAAAAAGTAGATGCCAAAACCCGTGGTAAAGTGGGTATCAACGAGCTACTTCGCACCATCGACTAAATACATACCCAAAATAATTCGAGTTGTGGGTAGGCGGCAAACTTACGAATGCCCAGGAGCTTACTAAAGTAAGTGACTGGGGTGAGACAGTGCAGCCCCCCCCACAACTTGAAGTATGAAGGGTATAAATGTGTAAAAGGTGGGGTAACCCACCTTTTTAGCATCCGGGACTGGCGGAAAAAGAGTTTCCCGCTGATTATCTGTCGATTAATAGTATGGAAAAAGGTAACGCTATGTACGATAACTTGAAAAGTTTGGGTATTACCAATCCTGATGAAATCGATCGTTACAGCCTCCGGCAGGAAGCCAACAACGATATCCTGAAAATCTATTTCCAGAAGGATAAAGGCGAGTTTTTTGCTAAAAGCGTGAAATTCAAATACCCACGCCAGCGTAAAACTGTCGTTGCCGATGGCGTAGGCCAGGGCTACAAAGAAGTGCAGGAAATCAGCCCGAACCTGCGTTATGTGATTGATGAATTGGATCAACTTTGCCAACGCGATCGCACTGAAGTCGATCTGAAACGCAAAATTCTCGATGATCTTCGCCATCTGGAATCTGTGGTTGCTCATAAGATCAGTGAAATTGAATCCGATCTGGATAAGCTAACCCGCGGTAAATAAGCAATCTGGTGCGGCCTGATGCCCTCACCCTAGCCCTCTCCCACGTGGAGAGGGGGAAAACCATAGTCCCTTTTCTCCTCAGGGAGGGGGGCATACACTAAAAACGGTAACCATTGGGTTACCGTTTTGTATTTATTACCTTTGCTCGTCCAACTGCAATGCCACATAGAGCAACAATCGGTCGTCAAAATTCCCTAAATCTAAACCGGTTAATTCAGAGATACGGTTCAGCCGATACTCAAGCGTATTGCGATGAATAAACAAGGCCTTGGACGTAGCCAGTGGCTGTACGTTATGACGGAACCATGCGCTGAGCGTACGACGTAGTAGCCCGTTGTTATCCATGGATTTCAGTCGAGCTAAAGGACGTGCCAGTTCGTTCGCCTGCCAGCCACCGCGTAAACTATCCAACAGCACCGGCAACATTAAATCCTGATAAAAATAAGCGCGATTTTCCGGCATACGCTGCTTGCCGACCATCATGGTCGTACGGGCAGTACGGTATGAACGTGCGATGCTACCAGGGCCAGTAAAATAATTTCCCAGCGCAACGCGAAAACGCAGCTGACCGTTTTCTTTCATGCGGCTAATCAACTGTTCAACGCGTTTACGGTGATCTTCCGCATCCCAACGGCCAAACTGGTTTAGCGCGGGTTTCAGCACCACCATTTCCGTTAACGATACAATCGCAATCAGGTTATTCCGCTCAGGTGTTGTCAGTGCGGTTTGCAACTGTTGCAGCTCCTCCATCGCGCTGTCCACACCAAGCTGGCCGCTGTCGACTTCCACCACCGCAACCACTCGAGGCTGATTCAGGTCGATCCCCAAACGCTGCGCCCATTCACTCAGCGCAGGCGTATGTTCTTCAGCCTGGATTAAATTCATCACCAGTTCTTCGCGTAAGCGACTGTCTTGCGCCAGCAGGTGCATCAAGCGAGATTGCTCAAGCATCATCTCAGCGGTCATACACACCAGCTCACCGTACTTGCGCAGCGACTTTGGCTCGCCCGTCAAACCAATCACACCAACAATTTCACCGTCGATGCGCAATGGCAGGTTGATACCCTGACGCACGCCATGCAGATGCCGGGCAACCGCATCATCAATATCGACAACACGCCCCTGAGAGAGCACCAGCAACGCACCTTCGTGCAATTCACCAATACGTTCTTTATCGCCGCTACCAATAATCCGCCCACGCGCATCCATCACATTAATATTGGTATCAATGATGGTCATGGTGCGCGCCACGATGTCCTGCGCCATTTTGGTATCAAGATGCCAGCCAGCCATGCTTCCTCCTGAGTCGTGCTAATGGACCAGCATAGGCGAGATGAATTGCCTCGGCATTGTGCAAATGCACAAAGCGCGAATGAAGAATATGGAGTTGTGGAAAGGCTCACAAAAAAGGGCCGCATAGCGCGGCCCTGATAGTTTTGAGTGTGACTCAGTGACGATTACTGCATCAGCAGGTAGATAGTGGTATCACCACGCTGAATGTTCAGAGCCATGACTGACGGTTTGGTGTCGAGAATTTTACGCAGCTCAGCAATGTTATTGACCACCTGCTGGTTCACACCAATGATGACGTCACCTTTTTTCAGGCCAATACGCGCAGCCGGGGTATTCGCTTTCACGTTATTAACGATAACCCCTTTCTCACCTTTACCGCTGCGGTTGCTCATTTCAGCACCTTCAATACCGGTAAAGATGGTTGCTGAGTCAACCTGAGTCTGGCTGCTTTGTTGCAGTTCCAGATCCACAGAGACAGGTTTGCCATCGCGCAGCAAGCCAAGCGTCAGTTTGCTTCCCACTGGCATAGAACCGACTTCCGCACGCAGTGCAGCAAAGCTGCTAATTGGCTTACCGTTCAATGAAACCACCACATCACCGGCTTTAATACCTGCTTTTGCAGCCGAAGAGTTTGGCATAACCTGGCTTACAAATGCGCCGCGTTGTGCGTCAACCTTCATGGCTTTCGCCAGTTCAGAGTTCAGTTCGGTACCCAAAATACCCAGCTCGCCACGACGAACCTGGCCGAACTCAACCATTTGCGCGGTGAGGTTTTTCACCATATTGCTTGGGATAGCAAAGCCGATCCCGATGTTGCCGCCATCTGGCGCCAGAATCGCGGTGTTAATCCCGATCAGTTCACCGTTCAAATTAACCAGTGCACCACCGGAGTTACCACGGTTGATTGCCGCATCGGTCTGGATAAAGTTTTCATAGTTTTCAATGTTAAGGCCGCTACGACCCAACGCTGAAACAATACCGGAAGTCACCGTTTCACCCAGGCCATATGGGTTACCGATTGCGACGGTGTAATCACCAACGCGCAGTGCATCGGAATCAGCCATCTTAATCGCAGTCAGGTTTTTCGGATCTTGCAACTGCAGCAGTGCAATATCAGAACGTGGATCTTTACCCACGACTTTTGCCTCAAACTTACGGCCATCACTCAGAGAAACCTGAATTTTTGTTGCATTATCAACAACGTGGTTGTTAGTTACGACATAGCCTTTCGCTGCATCAATAATGACACCAGAACCAAGGGCTGCGAATTTCTGCTGTTGAGCACCACCCTGGGAACCCCCTTCAGCCGCGCCCTCCTGGCAGAAAGGTGAACTCTGGAACGGTGAACCTTCCTGACAGAATGGTGAGTTGTCACCAAAGAATTGCTGGAAGTTACGCCCCATGCGTGGCGTGTTAACGGTGGTGCTTCCTTCAACATTAATGCTCACCACTGATGGCATTACTTTTTCCAACATTGGCGCAAGGCTTGGCAACGGTTGCGCCGCCGTTGCGGTGGAAGAAGAAGCCGTTTCTGCGGCGATAGCGGATACAGGACCCAGCGCCAAACCCAGACTAAGAGCCAGCGCGCTCATTGCTAAAGTTGTTTTTTTCATCTGTTTAAGTCTCAAGTTAATAAGTCACGCAAAATTGCTGTGTAGGCCTGTATAGAGTGACGATTAGGGCGCTAAGTTCCGCCGATAAGTCACTGGAAAAGTAAAAATTTATTGTCCGTCTTTACAAAACTCAATGACTCACTTATTCCACGGCCATTAAACGACGATATTCATCCCAGGCAAATAAGTCCGTCATTCCACTGATATAATCCTGAATCAGACGACAGCGGTAGTAATATTCCCATACCGGATAATTACTGTCTGACGGTGCTAAGTCATTGATGGCTTCGATATAAGCAAGCCGGTGTTTTGTCGATAATTTGTGGAATAACCGTGTCTCAATCGGTAGACGACGTAAACTTTCTTTTTCCACCAGTTCAGCAAAATCCTCGCAGGATATATTGAGTAGCGGACTGTAAATTTCAAGTAAACCACTAATGACACGATAACCCTGTAATTCGAGCTGCTCCACCTCTGGATGGCTAAACACATGTTTAAATGCCACTTGTTTATAAAGTTCCAACAAGCGAGCAAATGAGCTGTCATCTTCAAGAAGCGCGTGATTAAACTCCCCACTAAATATCTCGTCCAGATTATCGATAAAACGTTGCGCGGCGTAAGGCACCAGTTGATTTAGCGTATTGACGCGCAGGTACATAAAGAACTGGTCTTCGGTGCTGCGACGCATTTGATTTGAACGGGATTTCTCCCAGGCTTCATTCACCACTCGCTCAAAAAGATCGCCCTCGCAGCGCTCGCCCCAGGCATCACATAAGTGCTGATAAAGCTGCTCAACACTAAAGATGCGCTTCTCAACGGCATCTTCGAGATCCGCCACGCAATAAGAGATATCGTCAGCCGCTTCCATTATCCAGGTCAGTGGAAACCGGCTGTACTCACCGAGCCCAAGCTCTGCACGCAGACGCACAATGTACGACTCTTCAGACAGATAAAAGCCGGGCTTCTTCATCAAATACGCATGGCTTTTTGGCGGTTCTCCCACAAACCAGGCGGGACGGGTATATTTGAGAATGCAGCCAACCTGCGCCCAGGTCAGATTCATGCGTAACAGACTATGCACCAGGCGAATACCTTGCGCATTCCCCTCAAACTGGCAAAGATCCTGGCGGACTTTACGGCGCAAGCCATTCAACTGATCTTCGCCTTCATGCAGACGTAATGTTGCGACCCGGCAACGATCGTCGCTCCGCGGTTGGCTCCCCGCATCTCCCGGAAACAGGCGCTGACGGAACCAGTCATTTATTGCCGACTCGCCAAAATGACCAAACGGTGGATTGCCGATGTCGTGCATCAAGCACGCCATTTCCACGATGCTCTCAAATGGGCCAGTCAGTTCATGCAATCCATAGCGTTCAAGATCTTGCTGTTCTTTCAGTCGACTCAATATCTCTTTGGCGATATAGCGCCCGACTTGCTGAACTTCCATCGAGTGGGTCAAACGGGTACGAACAGAAGCATTACGCTCCAGCGGAAAGACTTGGGTTTTTTGCTGCAAACGGCGGATTGCCGGAGAGTTAACGATTCGCCCGCGATCGCTTTCAAAAATACGCAGGATCTCATGCTCGTTTTTTTGTCCTTCGGGCGAACGGAAACGACGGTGCCAGTTAATTTTCTTGCGGAAATCTATTTCGCTCATGCCCACCCCTGTTCCATTTAAAGCCTCGCTGCCAGCCATGATAGACTATGCGCTGAAATTTGGTTCAAATTCCACCACATTAGCGAGTATCACTATGAAAGCAGGCATTATTGGTGCAATGGAAGAAGAAGTTACGCTACTGCGTGACAAAATTGAAAATCGTCAAACGCTGACGCTGGCAGGGTGTGAAATCTACACCGGTCAGCTTAACGGCGTTGAAGTGGCATTGTTGAAATCAGGCATCGGTAAAGTTGCCGCTGCCATGGGCGCAACGCTGCTACTTGAGCATTGCAAACCGGATGTTGTCATTAACACCGGTTCTGCGGGTGGTCTTGCCCCTACGCTTAACGTCGGTGATATCGTGGTTTCTGATGAAGTGCGTTACCACGACGCAGACGTAACTGCTTTTGGCTATGAATACGGCCAACTGCCAGGTTGCCCGGCAGGTTTCGCCGCCGACGCCAACCTGATTGCAGCGGCTGAAGAGTGCATTGCTGAGCTGAATCTGAACGCGGTACGCGGCCTGGTTGTCAGTGGTGATGCCTTTATTAATGGTTCTGTGGCATTGGCAAAAATCCGCCATAACTTCCCTGAGGCTATCGCGGTTGAAATGGAAGCGACTGCCGTTGCGCATGTTTGCCACAATTTTGGTACGCCGTTTGTCGTGGTTCGCGCTATTTCTGACGTTGCCGATCAGCAATCTCACCTGAGCTTTGACGAGTTCCTCGCCGTAGCAGCGAAACAGTCCACGCTGATGGTTGAAAACCTGATACAGAAACTGGCGCGTGCGTAATAAGAACCTCTGGCGCGGGCTGGTCGCGCTGCTATGTTGTCTCCCGGCGTTGCTGATTGCAGCGCCGCGGGTTATCTCATTGTCGCCGAGTAATACTGAACTGGCATTCGCTGCGGGGATCACACCGATTGCGGTTAGCGCCTGGTCAAATTATCCGGAGGCAGCCAAAAAGCTTGAGCAAGTCTCAAACTGGCAAGGGATGAACCTCGAGCGCATCGTGGCGCTAAAACCCGATGTGGTGCTGGCGTGGCGTGGTGGAAATGCAGAACGGCAAGTCAATCAGATGCAGGCGCTGGGGATTAACGTTATTTGGCTTGATCCGACGACCGTCGAAGGTGTTGTTGCCGCACTGCGTCAACTGAGCCAATACAGTCCAACGCCACAAACCGCTCACGACGCCGCTGATCAACTGGCAAAAGAATTTGCAGATTTGAAAGCGCACTACTCCCAGCATCCGAAGAAAAAAGTGTTTTTACAATTCGGCCAGCAGCCGCTGTTTACTTCTGGGCGCGGTTCGATTCAAAACGAAATTCTGGAAGTCTGTGGCGGGCAAAATATCTTTGCTGATAGTCGGGTTCCCTGGCCGCAAGTGAGCCGCGAACAAGTGATTAGTCGGCGTCCGCAGGCTATTATTATTACCGGCGATGAGACCCAGATTCCACCCGTTGAACATTTTTGGAATACCCAGTTAAAAATTCCGGTTATTGCAGTGAATGATGACTGGTTTAGTCGCTCGAGCCCACGTATTATCCTCGCCGCAAAACAGCTCTGTAAGGAGCTGGCAGAAAAATAAACTTACTGAGGGTAATCTCCCATGCTCGTCTATTGGCTGGACATCATTGGCACAGCCGTCTTTGCCATCTCCGGCGTGCTGTTGGCTGGAAAACTTCGTATGGACCCTTTCGGCGTACTGGTGCTGGGCGTAGTAACAGCCGTCGGCGGCGGGACTATTCGCGATATGGCGCTGGATAACGGTCCGGTATTTTGGGTTAAAGATCCCACAGACTTAGTGGTCGCGATGGTCACCTGTTTGCTGACTATCTTGCTCGTGCGCCAGCCGCGTCGCCTGCCAAAATGGATTTTGCCGGTGCTGGATGCTGTCGGCCTTGCGGTGTTCGTTGGGATTGGGGTTAACAAAGCATTTTTGGCTGGCACCAGTCCGCTGATTGCCATCTGCATGGGCGTGCTGACCGGTGTTGGCGGTGGGATTATTCGCGACGTATTAGCGCGTGAAATCCCGATGATCTTGCGTACCGAAATCTATGCCACGGCCTGTATTGCAGGCGGTATTGTGCACGCGACAGCATATGACACGTTCCACGTCCCGTTAGAACAAGCCAGTATGATTGGCATGGTCGTCACCCTGGCTATTCGACTGGCCGCCATTCGTTGGCACCTTAAACTGCCGACGTTTGCGTTGGATGACCGACAATAAACAATAAAAAAAGCCGTGTTTGAAGACACGGCTTTTTCTTTTTAAGCAGCAATTAGACGCTGAAGGAAGAACCACACCCGCAGGTACTTTTCGCGTTCGGGTTAGTCACCACAAAACGGGAACCTTCCAGACCTTCGGTGTAATCCACCGCGCCACCTACCAGATATTGCAGGCTCATCGGGTCAACAACCAGCGAAACGCCTTGCTTCTCGATAGTCATATCACCATCGTTGATCTGATCGTCGAAAGTAAAACCATACTGGAAGCCGCTGCAACCACCACCGGTGATGTAAACACGCAGTTTCAGATTTGGGTTCTCTTCATCCGCGATCAGGGTTTTTACTTTATTGGCTGCTGCTTCTGTAAACTGCAACGGCAGCGCTACTACGTCATCACTCATTGTTTGCTCCCAACGAAATAGGTAGTCGGGTATATTTCAACCCGAATTCTGGGGTCATTATCTAATACCCGAGTAAATCGTTCAAGTATTCTCCCCGCTCGGGGTTTGCTGTTCTTTAGCCTGCTTCTCGGCTTCTTGTTTGGCAAGCGTTCGCGCAAGGATCGAGGAGTATAGCGGCTTTCCGCCAAGAAATTGTGCCAATAGTGTCGCGCCAAGGCAGGTAATTATCATTGGCAGAATGAGCTGATAATTGTCAGTCATTTCCAGAACCAGCACGATCCCCGTCAACGGCGCACGCACCGATGCGGCAAACAACGCGCCCATTCCGGCAATCGCAAATGTCCCAACATCAAGGTGATAGACAGGGAACCAGGCAGCACTCGCCATACCAAACGCGGTCCCAAGCAATGTGCCTAAAGCCAACATAGGCGCAAAAATCCCGCCTGGTGCACCGGAAGAAAAACACAGTAGCGTAGTAATCACACGCGCAATAAAGATAAACAGCAGCATCCCTAACGTGTAATTTCCGGCAGCCGCGATGGGAATCAGGTTAAAACCACCGCCAGACGCTGCGGGTTGGATAAGCCCTAACACGCCACAAATGCCACCCAACAAGCCGCCGATGATCACCCATTTTTTGATGTTTCCACCGTGCATACGCTGGAACATATCCTGAGTGCGGAACACCATTGCGTTGAAGAACACGCCAACGATACCGAAGACCATGCCTAACACCAGATACAACCACAGCGTATTAACAGGTGCATTCGAAAGCTTCCCGACTTCAATCACCGCGTTTTCACCGTTAAAAATACGGAAAACCACGCTCGACATGATCACGCCAATAAACACGGCTTTTATCGAAATCAGGTTATAGCGAAACTGCGGGCGCATCTCTTCGATGATGAACAGTATCCCCGCCAGCGGCGCGTTAAACGCCGCGGACAAACCCGCAGCAGCACCGGTTGCCAGCAGAGAATGGCGGGCTTCAGCACCCCGCAGGCGGAAAATATCCAGCACCATGCGCCCGATATTGCCACCCATCTGCACTGTCGGGCCTTCGCGCCCGAGAACCATCCCCGCACCGAGCGTTCCCATACCACCGATAAACTTAACCGGGATGACACGCCACCAGCGGACCGGGCGTAATTCTTCAAGTGCCCCTTCAATTTCAGGGATACCCGAGCCCCCCGCTTCCGGAGCAAAACGCCGCACCAGATAGTAACCGACCATCGCCAAAAGCATTGAACTGATGAATGCCAACGGCCAGACAATGAGACTGTAATCAGCCACATGCGCCAGCATCGCCAGGCGGTTTTGCTGCATCCACGTCACCGATTTCTCAAAGGCGACACCCATCAAACCGGCTAACGTCCCTACTATCGCGGCCATAAATAGAATTGCGACCGGAGTTTTATCCTGTCTAATAAGGCGACGCACCATGTCGCCCCTACGTAAGCGCACAACCTGCTGTGCTTCAAAAGAGGGGTGGGAGTGATTCATTTGGCTAATCATTTATTGGTAATACAAATCGAAGGGGCATTCTACTCCCTCGATGCGTTTGGGCAATACCTTCATAACGTCCACCGTTTCCCTTAGAATAGCGTGTTGCCACTATTTCCACGAATTTCCACGAATCAGGAGCCGATTCATGAGTAAGTCTGAAAACCTGTACGCTGCCGCACGTAAAGTCATTCCTGGTGGGGTTAACTCACCTGTTCGTGCTTTTACCGGTGTCGGCGGAGTGCCGCTGTTTATCGAACGTGCTGACGGGGCTTACCTGTATGACGCTGACGGCAAAGCCTATATCGATTACGTCGGTTCATGGGGGCCAATGGTGCTCGGCCACAACCATCCGGCGATCCGCAATGCCGTTATTGAAGCGGTTGAACGCGGCCTGAGCTTTGGTGCGCCAACCGAGATGGAAGTGAAAATGGCGGAACTGGTGACGGAACTGGTTCCAACGATGGATATGGTTCGTATGGTGAACTCCGGTACTGAAGCCACCATGAGTGCCATTCGCCTGGCACGTGGTTTCACCGGCCGCGATAAAATCATCAAATTCGAAGGCTGCTACCATGGTCACGCAGACTGCCTGCTGGTGAAAGCCGGTTCTGGCGCACTGACCCTCGGCCAGCCAAACTCTCCGGGCGTTCCGGCTGATTTTGCCAAACACACCCTCACCTGCACCTATAACGATCTCGCCTCAGTACGCGCAGCGTTTGAGCAATATCCGCAAGAGATCGCCTGCATTATTGTTGAGCCGGTTGCGGGCAACATGAACTGCATTCCACCAAACGATGATTTCCTGCCAGGCCTGCGTGCACTGTGTGACGAGTTTGGCGCACTGTTTATTATCGACGAAGTGATGACCGGTTTCCGTGTCGCACTGGCTGGCGCACAGTCTTACTACGGTGTTGAGCCTGACTTAACCTGTTTGGGCAAGATTATTGGTGGCGGTATGCCGGTCGGTGCCTTCGGTGGTCGTCGCGAAATCATGGACGCGCTGGCACCCACTGGGCCGGTTTATCAGGCGGGTACGCTTTCCGGTAACCCAATCGCGATGGCAGCCGGTTACGCTTGCCTGACCGAAGTCGCACAACCGGGTATTCACCAGACGTTGACCGAGTTGACGGAAATGCTGGCTGATGGCTTGTTGAACGCGGCTGAAGCCGAAAATATTCCCCTGGTGGTCAATAATGTCGGCGGGATGTTCGGTCTGTTCTTTACCGATGCAGAATCTGTGACCTGCTATCAGGATGTGATGGCGTGTGACGTTGAGCGCTTTAAGAAGTTCTTCCACTTAATGCTGGAAGAAGGCGTTTACCTGGCACCGTCTGCGTTTGAAGCAGGCTTTATGTCAGTTGCGCATTCGAAAGAAGATATTCAGAAAACCATCGACGCCGCGCGTCGGGTGTTCGCGAAGCTTTAATCTGTCGTTCCCCTCCCCCTTTGGGAGAGGAAGAAACCCGGCAATTCCCCTCTCCCTTTGGGAGAGGAAGAAAACCGATAATTCCCTCTCCCTCAGGGAGAGGGCCAGGGTGAGGGTGGTTTTAGTCAATAGCCCCCTCATCCCAGCCTTCTCCCCCAGGAGAAGGAGAAAGACTAGCGAGTCTGCTTACGCAGCAAATAGATGAAGTACGGCGCACCGATAAACGTTGCCAATAACCCCGCCGGAACTTGATCCGGGAACAGAATCATCCTGCCACACCAGTCCGCCGCTACCATCAACATCCCACCCAACAACGCCGATATTATCAACTGTGGCATTGCGCGTCTAAAACCGAGCATGCGCGCGATATGCGGTGCCATTAAGCCAACAAAACTCAGCGGGCCGACGGTCATCGTGGCCGCAGCCGTTAACGTCGCGGCCAGCAAAAGCAGTGCGAAGCGTGATGGGCTCAAAGCCATACCAATCGCCCGCGCGGTGGCTCCCCCCAGCGGCAGAATCATCAACCAACGGCGACACAGTGGCGTCAGGGCAAATAAAATCACCATCAGGATAAGCGTTCTGACGGCCTGATCGCCGGTGACGTTATAAGTCGATCCTGAAATCCAGGTCAGTATGCCTGCCATGCGCGGATCGCCACTAGCCATCAGTAACATCAGCAGCATGGTAAACGCCGTACTCAGCGCCATCCCCGCCAGCAGCATGCGTTGCGGTGAAAAACCACCACGACTTGCCGTGACCATAATCACCAGCAATGTGACTGCCGCCCCCAGACTGCCCGCTGGGAACAACCAGGCAAATGCATTTCCTGGTACGATAAACAGCATCACGACCACGCCAAATGCCGCGCCGGAACTGATACCCAGAACTTCAGGGCTCGCCATGGCATTGCCGGTCAGGCGTTGAATCACGCTGCCCGCAACCGCCAGCATCATGCCAGCCGTCAGTGCCGCTAATACCCGAGGCCAGCGCCACTGCAACAAGTCGTGGAATAACGAACCACTCGCCCAATTCCAGCCGTACGCGTCGCGCCCAAGCGTCAGCGCAGTCACGATAATCAGCGCCAACACGCCGCTACCGATTAACGCCCACCATGCTAAATGCTGGCGCTCATCAGGAACGTTATCGCCCTGATTCATGGCAGGCGTGCCAACAGTGCGCAGGCGTGGCAGAAGCCAAAGCAGTAAAGGAGCACCAATCAGCGCCGTTACCGTACCGGTAGAAATTTCACGCCATACGCTGGTAAGCCAGACAACCGATTGATCCGACAGCCACAGAATCAACGCACCAATAACCGGTGCCAGAAGCAAGCGTGCAACCAGGCGGCGCGCACCGAGCATTTTCGCCAACAACGGGGCGAACAGGCCGATAAAACCGATAATCCCGACCGCATTAACCAACAATGCGCTGATGGCAATCGCCAGCACCAGCGTTGCCAGGCGCACCATCGAAAGTGCCAGGCCCAGATTACGTGCGACGCCATCGTCGAGGCCCATGAGCGTTAACGGGCGCAGCAGCAATAGCGTTAGCAGCAAACCGCCCACCAGGCGTGGCCACAAGCCGTTAACGATGTCCCAGTCTTGCTGGTTCAGCGAACCGGTGCTCCACAGGAACATGTTCTGTAATTGGTCGTGATGGAAAATGGCGAGCAACTGGTTTACCGCACCGCAATACAGGCTAAGCACCAGACCGGCAAGAATCAGGGTGACTGGCGATAAACGCTTGCCCCAGGCGACACCAAACACCAATAAGCCGACAACGCCCGCCCCGACTAATGCCGCGAACTGTTGTGTCGCAAATCCGCCGGGCAGCGCCCACAACGTGGCAACCGTGACGCCCAACTGCGCGCCACTCGCCACGCCAAGCGTGGTCGGCTCGGCAAGCGGGTTACGCAGCACTTGCTGGAAAAGCACACCTACCAGCCCAAGTCCGGCTCCCACCAATAACGAGATAGCCAGACGCGGGAGTAAGCTGTAGTGGAACAACATCTGATTGATGTCATCAATACTCGGTTGCCGTAAGGCCGCAGTCCACTGCGCGAAAGGCAGTTGCACATTCAGGTTATGCAGAGTCAGCGCACAGGCAAGAATAAACAGCAGTGATAAAAGCAACGCAGGGAACAGCGCATAACGATGTTTCACGCCTGGCTCCCTATGGCTTTAGCCAGCGTGGTTGTGAAGCTCATCGCGGAAAGCGTCGCGCCATAAAGCCACACCGGAGGTACGCGCTGGAAACGATTCTGACGAACGAAAGGCATGGCATTCCACAGAGGCGTCGCGGTTACGCGAGCCATTTCAGCATCGTTATTATGATCAAAGCAGATAACATCGGCGTCTTTGACCTCGGCTAAACGCTCAAGGCCAACCACCGCACTCCCCCAGAAATTGGTTTCACCCGACCATGCGTTTTTCACACCCAACAAATCCATTACCTGTTGGAACAAACTGTTTTTCCCAATAATCAGCGCATGGCGGGAATCTAACAGTGTCATCAGCAATACCGGTTTGTCACCGCGCAAAGCGAAGCGAGGTTTCATCTGCTCGATAAATTGGTCGAACTTCAGCAGGTGATCGCTTGCTGCTTGCTGCATACCGAGTTTCTCACCCAGTTGCGTCAGTGACTGGCGGGCAACGGTCAGCGGCTTGCCGGAACCATCGTTAAAGCTAAAGCCTAAGCCCGGCGCGATACGCGACATCTTTTCCGGTGACGGGCCATAGCCTGCGGAATAGAGAATCAGCGACGGTTTTAATTGGGTGAGGAGTTCGAGATTAGGTTCAGTACGTAAGCCAACTTCGATAATGCCTTCCGGCAATTTTGGCTCGCCGACCCAGGCTTGATAATTCTTGATATCTGCCATCGCATAAGGCGTGATGCCCAGCGCCAGCATCAGTTCGACGGGCAACCATTCCAGCGCCACAATGCGGCGAGGATCTATCGTTGCAGCCTGTGCATTGCCCATTTTGAGCAGTAACGGTGAGAGCGCCAACGCGGTTAGCAACTGCCGACGACTCAAAAAAGGATTAATCAGCTCACTCATCAGTAAACAAAGCTTACCGGGGCAGCACCCGCAGGATGGGGCAGAATGCCCATTGGAATACCGTAAATCAGCTCAAGCGTCGCGCTTTGCATCAGGTCAGCCGGGCTACCCTGGGCAATCATTTCGCCACCGCGCAACGCCACGAGGTTATCGCAGTAGCGCGCAGCCATATTAATATCATGCAGCACAGCAATCACGGTCAGACCACGCTCCTGGCTAAGACGATGGATAAGTGCCAGCACATCAACTTGATGGGCAATGTCCAGCGCCGATGTCGGCTCATCCAGCAGCAGGCAGCGGCTATCTTGTGCCACCAGCATGGCTATCCACGCACGTTGGCGCTCACCACCGGAAAGACTGTCCACAAGGCGATGCGCAAAAGGCTTTAGCCCAACCAGCGTAATCGCTTCTTCAACCAACTCTCTGTCAGCCGCACCGAAACGACCCAGCGCGCCGTGCCACGGATAACGCCCAATCGCCACCAGTTCACGCACCGTCATCCCTTCTGCTGCAGGAAGTTGCTGCGGTAGATACGCGACTTTGCGCGCAAATTCCTTGCTGCTCCAGCTATCCAGAGGATGATCGTTGAGGTGAATTTCCCCTTCAGAGGGCTTCTGATGACGGCCAAGCATTTTCAGCAATGTCGATTTGCCCGACCCATTGTGCCCAATCAGGCCGGTGACTTTTCCCTCAGGAAAGGTCATCGACAGGGGATGGAGGAGCGTGCGGCCGGGTACGCGGAAGGTAACGTCAGTGAGGCTAAACGTGGTATCGGGATGAAGGTGTTTGTCCTGCATGGTAGCCAACTTTGTTGATGGGCACGGCGAACCGTGCCCTAAATTGCTGATTCTAAACCAACTTAGAAGCGGAATGTTGCCGTCGCAACAACCTGACGCTCTGCGCCCCAGAAGCAACCGTAAGTGGCGAAGCAGCTGGCAACGTATTCACGATCAAGCAGGTTGTTCACGTTTACCGCAACACTTGAACCATTCATACCGAAGCGGCCAAGGTCATATTTAACCACTGCATCCAGCACCGCAGCACTACCCACTTTGAAGCTGTTCGCCGGGTCGCCGTAGCTGGAACCGATGAAGCGACCGCCAGTACCGATAGTCAGACCGGTCAGCGCACCTTCATTGAAGGTGTAATCACCCCACAGTGAAGCCATATGCTCTGGCACCTGCTCAGGCGTATTGCCTTTGAAAGTGGTGTCGGTGGTGTATTCCGCATCGGTGTAGGTGTAAGACGCTGTGACGTTAATGTTGGCATTAACCGCCGCTTTCGCTTCAAGTTCTACGCCACGAGAACGAATTTCGCCGCCCTGAATGGAGGAGAAACCGTGGGAAGTATCAGGATCGGACATCAGGTTATCAGACTTGGTGAGCTGATAAACCGCACCGGTAATGACCACCGCCATATCCTTCGGCACATACTTCACGCCCGCTTCGTACTGACGGCCTTTAGAAGGTTTGAAGGTGTTGCCGTAAAAATCCGCACCTGAGTTTGGTTCGAAAGATTCACTGTAGCTAATGTATGGCGATACACCGTTATCGAACAGATAGTTCAGACCTGCACGGCCAGTGAATTCGCTGTCGTCACGCTCGGTGAAGTTATTCGCCTGGTACGCGAGAGTAGATTGCTTGAGCCAATCGTAACGGCCACCTACAGTCAGAACAAACTTGTTCCACTCCGCCTGATCCTGAATGTAGATACCGGTCTGTTTCTGTTTGTTTTGCTGATACGGATCCGCATCGCCAAAATCGTAGTTTTCATAGACTGGGTTATACAAATCCAGCGGAGGCGCGCTGCCAAAGGTAGCGTTCACATCGTTACGCATTTGCTGGAAATCCACACCTGTCAGCAAGGTATGTGCAATTTCGCCAGTTGCAAAGTTGCTCTGCAACTGGGTATCAACCGCAAAGTTGTGCAGTTTTTCGTTATCCACAACGGTACCACGAGTCAACATATGACCCGTTGAATCTACGCCTGTCCCGTAAACGCTTTTCTGATTGGTTTTGGAGTCAACATAACGCAGGTTCTGACGCACGGTGAAAGTGTCGTTGAACTCATGGTCAAAGCTGTAACCGACCATTTTATGGGACAACGAGTAGGTGTTATTTGGCACACCTTCGTTGAAGTTAGTCGGCAAGCGCGAACCATCTGGCAACGGCTCAACGGTGCCTTCTTTAGGCAACCAACCGTAATAACCGGTTTCTGGGGTGTCTTGCAGATTAGCTAAGAAAGTGAAATTGGTTTTATCGTCAGGACGCCAGGAGAACGACGGTGCAATCGCATAACGTTTCTGTTTGGAGAACTGCTGTTGGTCGTCGTTAGAACGCGCCACGCCGGTCAGACGATAAGAATACTCACCTGCATCATCCAGTGAATCACTGAAATCAAAACCAGTTTGCCACAGGTTGTTGGTACCCATTTTGAACTGCACTTCTTTCAGCGGTTCAGTGGTTGGGCGCTTGCTCACCATCGTGATGATGCCACCTGGGCTGCTTTTTCCGTACAGTACGGACGTTGGGCCACGCATTAATTCCACGCGCTCAAGCATATACGGGTCGATGATGACTTCGTTGTAGAAATCACCCTGAAGTTTCAGGCCATCTAAATAGTTGTTCTGGTTAACAGAACCGAAACCACGAATTTTCACCGCGTCATACGTGTCTGAAGAGCCACGAGTTGAAACGGTAATGCCCGGCGTATAGCCCAGCGCTTCTTTAACGGAAGCTGGCTGGTGAGTATCCATCTCTTCACGCGTCACAACAGAAATAGACTGCGGTGTCTTTTCAATTGGCGTATCGGTCTTGGTGGCGGTTGCCGTGCGTTTAGCCGCAATCGTCGGAGACGGGCCCCATGCACTTTCATCAGCCGCACTTGCAGAAACGGTGATGGTATCTTCTTTGGTTGCTGTGCTATCAGCGGCAAAACTCGGTGCGCTGACACCGCTTACAGCGGCAGCAACAAAAAAAGCGAGCTTGCGAATTGAGGTATTGACTGGTTGTCCAGTTCTTAAACGTGCCATTGTGCTTTATCTCTGATGAAGTGACGAATGATAACGAAAACGAGAATTATTATTATGCCCGCAGAATAATAGACGAAACGGAAAGTGCATAGCAAGCGGATCACACCCCTTCTCAGCGCGAGGGAATAATAATTAACCAGAGTAATTACATGGAGTAGAAAAAAGAAAAGCCCCCGGTATAAACGGAGGCTTTTTTGGAAAGCAGTGACGATTACTTACTGCCAAACATGTCTTTTATCCAACCGGCAACACCATCACCTGAATCTTGTTGTTGCTGCGGTTGCTGCTGCTGTTGTTGCGGCTGCTGTTGAGGCTGCTGCTGCGACTGGCTAAACGGATTATTGTTCTGCTCAACCTGCTGGCTTTGCTGGCACAATCCATCCGGATTCGTCGTCCACACTGGCAGCACACGAGCACCACCGCCACCGCACTGGAAGTAACCTGCGCTATCAACGCCCATATCGACGATATCTTCCGGTGGGTTCAGCACCAACGGAATTGGCGTTTGGTTCGCCAGGTAGCGTTGGTAAAGCGACATCGCCCCGCTCGCACCGTACAGTTTGGTCGGCTGGTTGTTATCACGCCCAACCCAGGTGATGGCGACTTCTTTACCATCAATCCCGGCAAACCAGGTGTCAACGTTATCGTTGGTGGTCCCCGTTTTCCCTGCCAGATGCAAGTTCGGATATTTGCCACCCAACGCACGCCCGGTACCACGCGCCATAACCTGCTGCATCGTGTACAGCGTCATGTAAGCCGCCTGTGGAGGAACGGCCTGTTCTGCCTGCGGGAAGCTTTGATACAGCACGGTACCATCTTCAGCAATCACCGAACGCAATGCAGAAAGCGTTGCGCGGTTACCGCCGCTGGCAATGGTCTGGAATGCCTGAGCCACTTCGATTGGCGTCAGGTTCAATGCGCCCAGCAACATTGCCGGAACCGGATGCAACTGGTCTTTCGGCACACCCAGTTTAATCCAGGTGTCGGTGACGGCTGGCAGGCCAAGCGCCATACCCAGATTCACCGTTGGTACGTTCATCGAACGTGTCAGCGCATCAACCAGCATCACCTGACCGCTATAGCGACGATCATCGTTTTGCGGCGACCAAACCTGACCATTTGGCTGCTTCAGCGCAATCGGTGCATCGGCAATCCAGGTATTCAGGCGATAGGCATCGGGCTGGCTTAACGCTGTCAGATACGTTGCAGGTTTAGCCAGAGAACCGATAGAACGGCGTGCCTGCATCGCGCGGTTAAAGCCTGCATATTGTGTTTCCGCCCCTCCAACCATGGCACGAACTTCGCCGGTTGAACGGTCAACAATCACCATTGCTGCTTCAAGATCTTTCAGCTTACGAGAAGCGCGGAGAACCGGTACGCCTTCGCTCACTGCTTTCTCTGCCGCATCCTGGGAAACGGAGTCGAAAGTGGTGAAGATCTTCACGCCGGACAGGTCTTTAACTTTATCGCCAAGCTTGGCCTGGAGTTCGTTACGTACCATCTGCATAAATGCAGGCTGCGGCGAAATCACCCCGCCACGCGGCTGCACACCCAGAGGGCGAGCGCTCAGCATGTCGTAAAGTTCCTGGTCGATCACTTTCTGCTCTTGTAACAAGCGCAGCACAAGGTTGCGACGTTCCAGCGCCAGTTTCGGGTTACGCCATGGGTTGTAAATCGACGCCCCTTTCACCATGCCGACCAGCAACGCTTGCTGGTCAAGACTCAGCTCTTCAACCGGACGACCAAAGTAGTACAGGCTCGCCAACGGGAAGCCGCGAATTTCGTTATCGCCGCTCTGCCCGAGGTACACCTCGTTCAGATACAGCTCAAGAATGCGGTCTTTACCGTAACGGGCGTCCATGATCAGCGCCATGTACGCTTCGTTCGCTTTACGCACGTAAGAACGTTCGCTCGACAGGAACAGGTTTTTAACCAGCTGTTGCGTCAGTGTACTCGCACCTTGCACCGTACGACCGGCAGTCAGGTTCGCCAGCACCGCACGACCGATGGAGTAGAAGCTGATCCCATCATGTTCGTAGAAGTGTTTATCTTCCGTAGCGATCAGCGTATCAACCAGCAGTTCCGGGAATCCGGTGCGTGGCACGAATAGACGCTGTTCACCATTGGGTGAAGACAACATGGTGATTAAACGCGGATCCAGACGGAAGAAACCGAAGCTGCGGTTGTTATCCATGTTCTGGATCGATTCCAGATGGTCGCCATCAAAAACAAGACGTGCGCGGATCTGCCCTTCTTTACTGTCAGGGAAATCAAACGGGCGACGGATCATCTCAATACTGCTGCCCTGCACCGTAAATTCACCAGGGCGAGTCATCTTCGTCACCTGGCGATACTGCGTGGCTTCCAGCAGGTTAATCATCTCTTTTTTGCTGTACGGCATGTCTGGTTCAAGGTTCACCATGCGGCCATATACCGCCGCCGGGAGTTGCCAGACTTTGCCATCAATACGCGCGCGGATCTTCTGGTCCAGATAGACGCCGTAAATCACGAACAGCACAACAAAAACGACAAACAGTTTTAGTAAGAACCACAACCAGCGGCGCTTTTTACGTGGCGGACGGCCATTGCCGCTGCCTTTTCCCTTACGCGGTGGCATCGGTTCCTCGTCGTCATAATCATCGTCGTAATCCGCATCGTATTCCTCTTCGCGGACACGGCGGCTTACTTTCTCTTTTACAGGACGTGAAGGTTTACCTTTACGTCCAATCGGTTCGCGGTCATTCCCCGCCATTGCTTTCTCCACCAAAAATAAGGCGCACGGCCTGATTCTCCTTTCTTCCACCAAAGGCGAAAGAGGAAATCTCTCAAAATTATTGGTACTTTTTAGTGCGCCGCGTGGGCTGCGCGTCTGCTGGCGAATCCGGCCAGACATGTTTTGGATAACGTCCCTTCATCTCTTTTTGCACTTCCCGATAGGCTCCGTTCCAGAAAGCGGTTAAATCACGCGTTATCTGCAAAGGGCGCTGAGCCGGGGAGAGCAGTTCCAGAACCAGTGGCACACGGCCTTCAGCAATCACTGGCGTTCGCGCTTCACCAAACATTTCTTGCATACGAACAGCAAGAACTGGCGGATTTTCATCATCATAGCGAATCGCTATCTGGCTTCCAGTCGGCACAGTGTAATGAGTTGGCAACGCACTATCCAGACGAACGCGAGTGTTCCAGTCGAGCAGATTCTGTAACGCGCGTGTGACATCAATGTTTTTAAGCGCGCGCCACGAGTGTACACCATGCAGTTCAGGTAATAACCAGCTGTCTAAATTTCGTAGCAAAGCATTATCCGAAACATCAGGCCACGCAACTTCCGGCAACCATTTGGCTGCACATGCCAGACGCAACCGAAACTGTTGCGCATGGGGTGACCAGTTCAGTATCGCCAGGCCTTTTTCACGAATGCCGTTGAGCATGGCTTGATGCAACTCCTCTTCGGAAGGTTTCGCCAGCGGCTGGACTTTCACCACGAGTTTGCCAATCTGCGTGCGGCGATAAGCTTTCAACGTCCCCTGGGTTTCATCCCATTCAATGGAGTCACTTTGGTTTAATAACGACGGGCATTTCGCCGTCAGCACATCAATATCCAGAGGTATCGCCTGCAAGATACGTGCGTCCGGAGTTTGGCTTCCCTGCAATAATAAAGGTGCTAACAACCATTCATAACGCGTGAGAGGATCGTCCTGATTGAGCATCGCCCCCATACCGTTAGCTAATTGATAACGACCATCCAGGCCACGGCGTCGGGCGATACGATCGGGAAAAGCGTGAGCCAGTAACGGGGCGATAAGAGAGGCATCTGCAGCACCGCCACGATGATTCAACCGCTTTAACAACTGAGAACTCCGCTGCTGCCAGTTTTCCTGCCGACGGCTAAATGCGTTTCGTAAATCACTGTCCTGACCACGAGGCGGTTCTTCCAGAATCGCGACCAGCCGAGCAGCTGTAACTTGTTCATCGGCGGTTTTGGCATTGACCAGGACGGCGGCGAGACGAGGTTCGTTACCCAAATTAGCCATCTGCTGGCCGACTGACGTGAGCCGGTTTTGCTCATCCAGCGCATTGAGCTGACGTAGTAATGTCTGAGCAGCGGCAAGATTGGCGCCGGGAGGAGTGTCAAGCCAGGTGAGCTGATGCGGATCCTGACAACCCCATTGCAGCAAATCGAGCAGCAGACCGGACAGATCGCTTTGCAGAATTTCCGGCTCGCTTTGCGAGGAGGCGCGTTCTGCTTGCTCGGCACTGGTTAAGTGCAGGCAAATACCCGCTTCCAGTCGCCCTGCTCGCCCCGCTCGTTGAACCATCGACGCCTGGCTAATACGTTGCGTGACCAGCCGCGTCAAACCGGTGCGAACATCAAAACGCGCCACGCGTTCAAGCGCGGTATCCACCACCAGGCGGATGCCTTCGATGGTAAGACTGGTTTCAGCAATATTGGTCGCCAGCACCACTTTGCGCATGCCATTTGTCGCAGGCAAAATCGCTTTACGTTGTTCGTTTAAAGGCAGCGCGCCGTATAACGGGCAAAGCTGCACGTCACTTGCTACCCGCTCTTGTAACTGCTGCTGAACGCGCTGGATTTCGGCCACACCGGGTAAAAACAGCAACACCGATCCTGACTCTTCCCGCAGCAAATTTGCCACGACGATAGCCACCGCTTCATCAAAACGGGGTTGAGTGGGAAGCGGACTGTAGCGGCGCTCAACAGGAAATGCCCGCCCTTCAGAGGCGATCACTGGCGCATTCGGCAAACACTGTTGCAGGCGCGGGTTATCAAGCGTTGCCGACATAATCAAAAGTTTGAGATCGTCGCGTAATCCCTGCTGCACATCGAGCAACAGCGCTAACGCAAGGTCGGCTTGCAGGCTACGTTCATGAAATTCATCCAGAATCACCAGCGCCACACCGTCGAGTTCCGGATCGTGCTGGATCATGCGCGTCAGAATACCTTCGGTGACGACTTCGAGCTGCGTATTTGGCCCCACGCAGGTTTCAGCACGCATGCGATATCCCACAGTTTCACCCGGCTTTTCACCCAGAAGTTCAGCCAGACGCTGTGCAACATTACGTGCCGCCAGCCGACGCGGCTCAAGTAGCAGAATGCGCCCGCCTAAGTTTGCCTGTTGCAAAATCTGCAATGGCAGCCAGGTCGATTTACCGGCACCCGTTGGCGCACTCAGTAAAACTTGCGGTGCATTTTGCAAAGCGTGAAGAATATCGGGTAGCACTGCGGCGACCGGTAATGACGGCACAAACGGCTCCAAAAAGGTATTATTGAAAGTTCGCTATTGTAGCATCACGCCAAATCATACATAACCGAGAGACCCAACAATGGCTGAAACTCGCCGTCTGTTCTTTGCACTCGAACTTCCAGCAGAGGTGCAAAAACAGATTATCCAGTGGCGCGCCGCACAGTTTCCTGAAGATACCGGGCGGCCGATTGCCGCCGCTAATCTGCATCTGACGCTCGCCTTTTTAGGTGACATCAGCGTGGAAAAGCAAAAGGCGCTCAGCCAGTTAGCTGGGCGGATTCGCCAGCGCGGTTTTACCCTGACCATTGATGATGCCGGGCAATGGCTGCGTTCGAATGTCGTATGGATTGGCCCGCGCCATGCGCCTTTAGGACTCATTCAACTGGCAAACATGTTACGCTCACAGGCGGCTCGCAGCGGTTGTTATCAAAGCCCGCAGCCGTTTCATCCGCATATCACGATTTATCGCAATACGCCGCGCGCAGTCGCTATTCCGCCCCCCAATTTCCGCTGGCAATATCAGGTAGATGAATTTGTGTTGTATGAGTCTGTTTTCAAACAAGGGCGAACGCGTTACCAGCCATTGCAGCGCTGGTCGCTCAGTAATAAGGAAGAATAAATGGAATTTAGCCCGCCATTACAGCAAGCCACTCTGATTAAACGTTATAAACGCTTTTTGGCCGATGTCGTCACGCTTTCCGGCGAAGAATTAACGCTTCATTGCCCGAATACCGGAGCAATGACCGGTTGCGCAACACCAGGGGATACTGTCTGGTATTCCACCTCAGACAATCCGACGCGTAAATATCCTCACACATGGGAAATAACCCAGACGCAACGTGGCGAATTTATCTGTGTAAATACATTGCGCGCCAATGGTGTGGTTAAAGAAGCATTAGCGGCAGAAACCATTTCAGAATTATCGGGTTACAACATAATTAAAAGCGAAGTAAAGTACGGCGCGGAGCGCAGCCGTATTGATTTTATGTTGCAAGCAGATTGTAAGGTTAACTGCTATATTGAAGTGAAATCAGTCACGTTATCACAACAAGGTTGTGGCTATTTCCCAGATGCCGTAAGCCTCCGAGGGCAAAAGCATTTGCGGGAATTGATGAACGTGGTTTTGCAGGGCGAACGCGCGGTGCTGCTGTTTACAGTGTTGCATTCGGCTATTACCCAAGTCTCCCCGGCACGCCACATCGATGCAAAATATGCGCAATTGTTATCAGAGGCGCAACAGTGTGGAGTCGAACTTCTTGCTTATAAGGCTGAACTTTCTGCAAGTGGGTTAACTCTAATTTCGCCGTTGCCTGTCCATTTATAATTTTTACTTAATAAAGAGCAGTTAACGTTTGTCTGTTTTGTGTGCTGGCGGCTCGCGTAAATACGCTTTTCTTCACAGGCTTGTCAAGAGAGGAATTTATATAATTGCCATCCTGAAAAGCATCTGCTATTTATAGCGGCCTGATTTTCCCCCGACCAGGGGACCGATAGTGCGTGTTAAGGAGAAACAACATGCAAGAAGGGCAAAAGCGTAAAACATCGTCCCTGAGTATCCTCGCCATCGCTGGGGTGGAGCCATATCAGGAGAAAACGGGCGAAGAATATATGAACGAAGCCCAGCTGTCGCACTTCAAGCGTATTCTTGAAGCCTGGCGTAGCCAACTTATGGATGAAGTTGATCGCACGGTAACGCATATGCAGGACGAAGCAGCAAACTTCCCGGACCCGGTTGACCGTGCAGCCCAGGAAGAAGAGTTCAGCCTCGAACTGCGTAACCGTGACAGGGAACGTAAACTGATCAAGAAAATCGAGAAGACCCTCAAGAAAGTAGAAGACGAAGATTTCGGTTTCTGCGAATCCTGTGGTGTTGAAATCGGCATCCGCCGTCTCGAAGCTCGCCCGACAGCTGATTTGTGCATTGACTGTAAAACGTTGGCAGAAATTCGCGAAAAACAAATGGCTGGCTAACGGCCCGCAATTTCACCACTTTCAAAGGCGGGAGACTCTCCCGCCTTATTCATTTGTAGGCTCATGACAGCTCCTCACTACATTGGACGTTTTGCTCCCTCGCCTTCTGGTGAACTCCATTTTGGTTCACTGATTGCCGCGCTTGGTAGTTATCTGCAAGCTCGCGCGCAGCAGGGCCAATGGCTGGTTCGCATTGAAGATATCGACCCACCTCGTGAAATCCCTGGCGCCGCTACCACGATTTTGCAGCAGTTAGAGCATTATGGTTTGCACTGGGATGGTGAAGTTTTGTGGCAATCCCAACGACACGAAGCCTATCGCGAAGCCCTTTCCTTCTTGCAGCAGCAAGGTTTGAGTTATTACTGCACCTGCACCCGCAGCCGCATTCAGCAAATCGGCGGTTACTACGACGGTCATTGCCGCACGCTAAATCATGGGCCAGAGAATGCCGCATTACGGTTTGTGCAACATCATCCGGTATTAAGTTTTGCCGATAAACTGCACGGAAAATTAATTGCCGATGAAAAACTGGCCCGTGAAGATTTCATCATTCATCGCCGTGATGGGTTATTTGCCTATAATCTTGCTGTGGTCGTGGACGATAATTTTCAGGGTGTGAGTGAAATTGTACGCGGCGCAGATTTAATTGAGCCGACGGTACGACAAATTTCGCTGTATCAACAGTTTGGCTGGGCGGTACCTGATTACGTCCATTTGCCGCTGGTGCTCAACGAGAATGGCGCCAAGTTATCGAAGCAAAATCATGCGCCAGCCCTACCACAGGGCGATCCACGTCCGGTTATTCATGCAGCGCTGGCATTTTTGAACCAACCAGAAATTGCTGGCTGGCAAGATTTAACGCTGAGTGAGTTACTCAGTCTGGCGGTGCAAAATTGGTCGCTGCAGGCTGTAGGAGCAGGCTCTTCGTGAATACGTCATTCTCAAATGCCACGCACTGAGCTATGATTAGCCGCTGTTTTTTTTGTCCCTATGATTGACACTGCCGAGGTGTACTATTTTTACCCGAGTCGCTAATTTTTGCCGCAAGGTGCTTAACCGCGATGACGTCGTGGTCGAGGAGAGTGAAGATCTCCCGCAAATCACGGTAATTCCGCGTGACCAGCACGCTCTGTCCCGCAAAGATATCAGTGAAAATGCCCTCAAGGTGCTCTATCGTCTGAACAAAGCAGGCTACGAGGCTTACCTCGTGGGCGGCGGTGTCCGTGACCTGTTGCTCGGTAAACAGCCGAAAGACTTTGATGTCACCACCAGCGCCACGCCGGATCAAGTGCGTAAACTGTTCCGCAACTGCCGTCTGGTTGGCCGTCGCTTCCGCCTGGCGCATGTCATGTTTGGGCCGGAAATCATCGAAGTCGCGACTTTCCGTGGTCACCACGAAGAGCAAAAGTCTGATAAACAGACATCGCAGACCGGTCAGAACGGCATGCTGCTTCGCGATAACATCTTTGGTTCTATCGAAGAAGATGCTCAGCGCCGCGATTTCACTATCAACAGCCTGTATTACAGCGTGGCTGATTTCTCAGTTCGCGATTATGTCGGTGGCCTGCGTGATTTACGCAATGGTGTCATCCGTCTGATTGGCGATCCTGAAACACGCTATCGTGAAGATCCGGTTCGCATGCTGCGTGCTGTGCGCTTTGCCGCGAAGCTGAATATGACGATCAGCCCGGAAACAGGCGAGCCCATTCCGCGTTTAGCCACCTTGATCAATGACGTCCCTCCAGCTCGTTTGTTTGAAGAGTCACTGAAACTTCTGCAAGCCGGCCACGGTTACGAGACGTATGAATTGCTGCGTGAATATCAGCTCTTCCAGCCGTTATTCCCGACCATCACCCGCTACTTTACCGAGCAGGGTGACAGCCCAATGGAGCGCATGATCGCTCAGGTGCTGAAGAATACCGATAACCGCATTCAGAACGATATGCGCGTTAATCCAGCCTTCTTGTTCTCTGCTATTTTCTGGTATCCGCAACTGGAGATGGCTCAAAAGCTGACCCAGGAAAGCGGGCTTGCCTATATGGACGCCTTCGCGTTAGCGATGAACGAAGTGCTGGACGAAGCCTGCCGTGCGCTGGCTATTCCAAAACGTATCACCACTCTGGTTCGTGACATCTGGGGCCTGCAGCTTCGTCTGTCACGTCGTCAGGGCAAACGCGCATGGAAGTTAATGGAGCATCCTAAATTCCGCGCAGCGTATGATTTGCTGGCACTGCGTGCTGAAGTGGAAAATAACCAGGAATTACTGCGCCTGACCAAATGGTGGGGTGAGTTCCAGGTGGCGACTCCACCAGCACAAAAAGATATGCTCGATGTTTTAGGTGATGAACCTGCGGTACGCCGCCGTCATCGTCGCCCGCGCAAACGTGCACCGCGTAGCGGAGGAAGTGCATGACACTGGCGTATATCGCCCTTGGCAGCAACCTTGCGTCGCCGCTTGAGCAAGTGACTCATGCACTGGACGCCATAGCAACCATCCCGCAAAGCTGGGTGGTTGCAACATCTTCGTACTACCGCACCCCACCGCTCGGCCCGCAAGACCAACCTGATTACCTGAATGCCGCTGTCGCCCTGGAAACGGAACTGTCTCCCGAGGCATTACTGGCTCATACTCAACGTATTGAGCTGGAGCACGGACGAGTACGAAAAGCCGAGCGCTGGGGGCCACGGACGCTGGATCTCGACATTATGCTGTTCGGTAATCTGACGATTGTCACGCCAACACTTACCGTGCCGCACTACGATATGAAAAACCGTGCGTTCATGTTAGTTCCATTGCTGGAGATCGCGCCTGATTGCGCCTTCCCTGACGGCCAGCCGGTCGCTAAAGTTTTAGAAAATCTCTCCCAGGACGGGATTACTTTTTGGTAACCACGGACGTGTTTTACTTCTTATACCCAGGCTACTTCAAGATGCCGCCAACACAACTGCAGCTTGAAAGTTGAAGAGTATTTAGATTTCACTCCCCACCCTTAATTTTCAGGGACTGCCATGAAACCAATCACCATGTCTCAGTTGCGCCAATGGAAACAGGCTCAACGCAAGTTCGCCACCATCACTGCTTATGATTTCAGCTTCGCAAAACTGTTTGCCGAGGAAGGCATTGGCGTCATGCTGGTTGGCGATTCATTAGGGATGACCGTTCAAGGCCACGACTCCACGCTGCCGGTAACCGTAGCAGATATTGCCTACCACACTCGCGCGGTACGCCGTGGCGCGCCGAATTGCCTGTTGCTGGCTGACCTTCCGTTTATGGCATACGCCACCCCGGAGCAAGCTTTTGCCAACGCCGCAGAGGTAATGCGCGCCGGTGCGAACATGGTCAAAGTCGAAGGGGGTCGCTGGCTGGTTGATACCGTCAAAATGCTCACCGAACGTGCGGTTCCCGTCTGTGGGCATTTGGGCTTAACGCCGCAGTCCGTGAATATTTTCGGGGGTTATAAAATCCAGGGACGCGATGAAACCACGGCGCAAACGCTGCTTGATGATGCCCTGGCCCTCGAAGCCGCAGGTGCGCAGTTGTTAGTGCTGGAATGTGTGCCGGTTGCACTGGCAAAACGCATTACTGACGCGCTGGTTATCCCGGTTATTGGTATTGGGGCTGGCAATGTCACTGACGGACAGATTTTGGTGATGCACGATGCGTTCGGCATTACAGGCGGTCATATTCCAAAGTTTGCGAAGAACTTCCTCACAGGAACCGGCGACATGCGTGCTGCGGTGCGCCAGTACATCAACGAAGTTGAGTCCGGCACCTATCCAGGTGAAGAACACAGTTTCCACTGACAGGAGAAGGGTTGTGTTGATTATCGAAACGATACCGCTGCTGCGTCAGCAAATCCGCCGTTGGCGCCAGGAAGGTAAGCGCATTGCGGTGGTCCCAACAATGGGGAACCTGCACGACGGGCATATGAAGCTGGTCGATGAGGCAAAAAGCCGCGCCGATGTGGTAGTAACCACCATTTTTGTTAATCCGATGCAGTTTGACCGCCCGGATGACTTAACACGCTATCCACGCACCTTGCAGGAAGATTGCGAAAAGTTAAATCGCCGCAAAGCGGATTTGGTGTTTGCACCTGCTCCTGGTGACATTTTCCCGAAAGGCCTGGATTCGCAGACTTTCGTCGAAGTTCCTGGGCTTTCGACCATGCTCGAAGGTGCAAGCCGTCCGGGGCATTTCCGTGGCGTTTCTACTATCGTCAGCAAGCTGTTTAACATGGTGCAGCCTGACATCGCGTGTTTCGGTGAGAAAGATTTCCAGCAGCTCGCGTTAATTCGCAAGATGGTTGCGGATATGGGCTACGACATCGAAATCATCGGTGTACCAACGGTGCGCGCAAAAGATGGCCTGGCATTAAGCTCGCGCAATGGCTATCTGAACGCTGAACAACGCAAAATCGCACCGGGCCTGCATAAAGTGATGCAGTCTCTGGCGGACAAACTGCTTGCCGGTGAGCGCGATACTGAAGAGATGTTAGCAATCGCGGCAACTGAGCTAAATGAAAAAGGCTTCCGTTCAGACGACCTGCAAATCCGCGATGCGGATACGTTGCTGGAGCTGGATGCAGAGAGCAAGCGCGCGGTGGTGCTGATGGCGGCATGGCTCGGACAGGCGCGTTTAATTGATAATGTTCAGGTCGAGCTCGCGCAGTAGACAGCCTGGCAAAATCGGGCAATACTGCCCAACTCAATTCCGGCGGCAAGCGCTGAGCTTGCCGCTTATGTAACCCTATAGTGACGAAGGTTTAAGCTATGATACGCACCATGCTGCAAGGCAAACTTCACCGTGTCAAAGTGACGCAGGCGGATTTGCACTATGAAGGTTCCTGCGCCATCGATCAGGATTTCCTTGAAGCGGCTGGCATTCTGGAATATGAAGCCATTGATATTTATAACGTCACCAACGGTAAGCGTTTCTCTACTTACGCGATCGCTGGTGAACGCGGTTCTAAAATTATTTCGGTTAACGGCGCTGCGGCACATTGTGCCGATGTGGGCGATATTCTGATTATCGCAACTTACGTGACGATGCCGGATGAGCAAGCGCGTAGCTGGCAGCCGAAAGTGGCTTATTTCGATGGCGACAACGAAATGAAACGCCTGGCGAAGGCTGTACCGGTTCAGGTTGCCTGACCCCCACCGTTGAATTAAAAAGGCCTGCTTTGTTAAGCAGGCCTTTTTTTGTCTCACGATTTCGGTTGGTTGGAGATCAGTCGCGACATCGTTTCTAACGAGTCAGTACGTAATACATAAAGCCGTTTCAGTAAAAACGGGTTATCTCCTGGCTTCACTTTCCCACGTACAGTCGTCACCGCCATATGGAACCCCGCGTCGTTGGCTGCTTTCACAGCTTTATCGTTATAGCCACCAAAGGGGTACGAAAGGTATAAAACATGCGGATTAAACTGTGCCAGCGCGCGTCTGGAATGTTCAAAATCGAGCAGGATATTGCGGTAGGTACGGCGTAAAAGCGTCGGCTGGCGGTTTGCATCAACGCGATGCAAAAAGTGCGTGTGCGACTGGATATCAAACACATCCTGGCTGGCCTGTAATTCCGATATGCTCATAAATTGCAGCGTTTTCGGGTTCCAGGTTTGCGGGTGTGCCTTTATACGTGACGAAATAATAAATGACGTTGCCTTAAAACCGTACTCTTTGAGGATCGGGTATGCGTAGCGATAAACCGACTTTAACCCATCATCAAAAGTAATCACCACCGCGCGCGCAGGCATGTTCATTCGATTGCGCACGTAACCTTCGAGCTGATACAGAGTCAGCGTGGTGTAACCCATATCCCGCAGCCAGGTCATTTGGTTGCTGAATGCCACAACCGACGTGGTGGTTGATGTATGACGAAAACGGGTGTTCTCTTCGTCACGCAGAATATGGTGATAGGTAAGCACCGGAATGCCGTTATCCGGCTGGGCATCAAGGCTGCTGATATACCCAAGGCGGTTGCCAATTCGAATCTGATACCAGGATTGGTTAAGTCGGTCTTTCAGACTGGCAATTATGGGATAACGTAAGTTATTCGCCAGCGTACCAAACGGGGCGCTACCGCTGTCTGGTGCGTTATACACGGTCACGTCACGGAAGGTCACCAGGTTTTGGTTGCTCAATGGCTTATGCAAATCACCCAGACGATCTTCAACGCGTTGTTTTCCCTGCACTGGCTCCAGATGCGTTTTATCAATAAAGCCCGTACCAAAGCCAAAACTGAACTCGTAATAATCTGCCGCCGTCGGGACGACTGCCAGTATTTGCCCTTCCTGAATAGTGCCGACAGAGATGACTTTGTCCCCCACTTGCGCCCAAATATCGGCATCTTCAGTGGTTTGCATATATTGCGCGGGAGTATGGTGGCTGCTGAGCAGGCTAGCATTAGCGCTACTACCACAAATCAGCATCAGGGCTGCAAAGATAAGACGAGTTAGCATAACGGGTTTGATTGCACTGAGTGTCTCAATGACGAGAAGAAGCGGTCATTCTAACAAAAGCCCGCCCAATACCAACCGTTCAAATCAATAATGGTGTAGTAACACGAAGGGGGGATTTTTTTGTTGCTGATGCCAAAGGCTGGTGATGTCGCCCCCGCCATGCTCAACAATATGGTCGCGGAACGCTTCACTGGTCAACGTGGTTCGATACGCACGCATCGCGAACAACACGGGTAACGTAACGCCGGAGATCACTTCACAATGGGTATGTTGGTGGCTGATTAATGCCGCAGTACGATAAGGGGCGGCCCCGGCCTGGTCGGTCAAAAAGACCACCCCGTCACCCGAATCACAATTGTACAGCGCATCACACATCATACGACTCAGCATATTGGTGCTCAGTCCCTTCCAGTAATTCACCGAACAACATTGAGCCTGAGGCCCAAAACGACGCTCAATTGCATCCAGCATATCCTGAGCGTAGTAGTCATGACCCGCAATCACCCAACCTAACATGGCATTCTCCTTTTTGCAGGTCGACAGTGTGCCAAGGTGAGATTTTTGCGCTGTGATACGAATCAATAGCAGGTAAGAAAATTCTTAATTTATATCCCCTTTCGGTTGTCTCTTAGTCACAACTTTGAGATTAGTATGAGTTGTTTATGCCAAAAGGGGTGAAGGTTCCGTTCACCCGAAGTTTTCCGTTACATGCAGCCACCGAACCGGTGAACGACTTAGGGTGGTCAACGTCAAAACCTAAGGTCAAAAACAACACCGGTTTTGACCTTGTTCCCGGTATAAATTGCCCCAGTGTTCCCCATAAATCGGGGTCACGTGGTCGGGAACCACGTGAGAGAGCGATCGTCAGGAACGAATCGCGAACGACCCTGATGTTGGGGATAAGCTGGGGTTTACCGCTTCAGCGGCAATTTAAAACCGGGCGCCGAGGTCGCCAGGAGGATGGCGTAATCCTCCTGGCACGTTCACCGTTTACAACGGTTACAGGGATAGCCAAACCCACGGGTGAACGGAAAATCTGCGCAACTTACAGACCTCACCCTGAAAGACTACTTGAGTCAATCTGTATAAGAGACCGCTTCTCAGGGAGGCTATGAAAATTAGCTACGCAGGCCACGCCCACGTTGAATCAAATACCAGCACAGAATATAGAATGCGGTGATAAAGCCGACCAGTACCGTGATGGTGAACAGCAGCGGTACGTCATTGATGCCCAGGAAGCCGTAACGGAAACCACTGATCATATACACCACGGGGTTCAAGTGGGACAGCGCCTGCCAGAACGGCGGCAGCAGCGTCAGAGAGTAGAACACGCCGCCCAAATAGGTCAGTGGAGTCAGCACAAAAGTGGGGATCAGGCTGATATCGTCAAAGGTTTTGGCAAACACCGCGTTCAGCAAACCCGCCAGCGAAAACAGAATTGCCGTCAGTAACAGCGTTAACGCGACAAAGAGCCATGAATGAACCTGGAATGGCACGAAGAACAACGAAACGGCCGTCACCATAACCCCAACGCACAAGCCACGTGCCACACCGCCACCAACGTAACCCGCAATAATGATATGGGTCGGCACCGGTGCCACCAGCAACTCCTCAATGTTGCGCTGGAATTTTGCGCTAAAGAATGAAGACGCTACGTTGGCATAAGAGTTAGTGATCACCGCCATCATGATCAAACCCGGCACGATGAACTGCATGTAAGTAAAGCCATGCATTGAGCCGATTTGCGAGCCGATCAAGTTACCGAAAATAATAAAATACAGGGTCATAGTGATGACCGGCGGTACTAGCGTTTGAATCCAGATACGCGTGAAACGATGGATTTCTTTGGTCCAGATACTTTTTAACGCTACCCAATAGAGATGCATCATGCCTGGTCTCCTTTTGACCCGTTGACCAGCGTGACGAACAGCTCTTCGAGACGGTTTGCTTTGTTACGCATACTTAATACCTGAACACCTTGCGAACTTAACTGGCTGAAAACACTATTTATCCCCTGCTCGCGCAGCACTTCAACTTCCAGAGTCGACGTATCCACCAGGCGATACTGGTAGCCATCAAGCTGTGGCAGCGGGCTTTTCGGCGCTAAATCGAGGATAAAAATTTCTGACTTCAGTTTGGAGAGTAATGATTTCATTGACGTATTTTCGACTAACTCGCCATTTTGAATAATACCAATGTTGCGGCACAGCATCTCTGCTTCTTCAAGATAGTGGGTGGTCAAAATAATGGTGGTGCCTTTGTCATTCAGATCCTTCAGGAAGCCCCACATTGAACGGCGCAGTTCGATATCGACGCCCGCTGTTGGTTCATCAAGAATTAACAATTTAGGCTCATGCATTAAGGCACGGGCAATCATCAAACGGCGCTTCATGCCACCGGACAACATGCGCGCACGTTCGTTGCGTTTTTCCCACAGATCGAGCTGTTTCAGGTACTTTTCGCTACGTGCGATGGCTTCGCTACGTTCAACGCCGTAATAACCCGCCTGATGAACAACAATCTGTTGCACCGTCTCAAATGGGTTAAAGTTAAATTCCTGCGGCACCAGCCCAAGCTGGCGTTTGGCGTTAACAATGTCTTTTTGCAGATCGTAACCAAATACGCGAACCCGACCTGAGGTTTTATTGACCAGCGAGCTGATAATACCGATGGTGGTGGATTTTCCTGCGCCGTTTGGCCCCAGCAGGGCGTAAAAGTCCCCTGCTTCAACACGAAGATCTATGCCGCGCAGTGCCTGTACACCGCCTGCATAGGTTTTCGTTAACTGTTCCAGTTCTAATGCAATTGTCATTATTTACGGTTGCCTTGTCCGGTACAAAAAAGTTGCGCCCCAAATAATTCGAGTTGCATGAAGGCGGCAAGAACAAGAATCCCGATGAGCTTACTCAGGTAAGTGATTCGGGTGATTGAGCGCAGCCAACGCACATGCAGCTTGAAGTATGAAGGGGATAGCTGTTTTAAAATTTATTCAGTTGCCCTATATTACCTCAACGCACTTCTCCTGTTACAGGTTGTTAACTTCCATGAAAGACATTGATACCCTCATCAGCAATAACCAGGTCTGGTCAAAACTGATGGAGGACGAAGATCCGGGTTTTTTTGAACGTTTGTCTCAAGCCCAAAAACCTCGCTTCTTGTGGATTGGCTGTTCCGATAGCCGCGTACCTGCCGAGCGTCTGACGGGCCTTGAGCCTGGCGAGTTGTTTGTTCACCGTAATGTGGCAAACCTGGTCATTCATACGGATTTGAATTGCCTTTCTGTTGTTCAGTACGCAGTAGATGTTCTTGAAGTTGAACACATTATCATCTGCGGTCACTACGGATGCGGTGGTGTACAAGCGGCGGTTGAGAACCCAGATTTAGGGCTGATTAACAACTGGCTGTTGCACATCCGCGATATCTGGTTCAAGCATAGCTCCCTACTGGGAGAACTCCCACCGGAGCAGCGTCTGGATACGCTTTGCGAACTGAACGTAATGGAGCAGGTTTATAACCTCGGCCATTCCACCATTATGCAGTCCGCGTGGAAACGTGGACAAAAAGTCACCGTACACGGTTGGGCTTACGGTATTCACGATGGTCGCCTGCGCGATTTGGAAGTGACTGCCACCAGCCGCGAATCGCTGGAGCAGGGCTACCGTAGCGGGATTTCAAATCTTCAGAATTCTCATATCAGCCACAAGAATAGAACACCTTCTCAGTAACACAGATAGCAAAAAGGGCCTTAAAGGCCCTTTTTTAACGTCAAAACTTCGCGCTTTTCGACACGTTACTCGTCCAGCAGAACCACTTTACCGACGTATGGCAGATGGCGATAACGCTGAGCGTAGTCAATACCATAACCCACCACGAATTCGTCAGGAATGGCGAAACCCACCCACTCAACGTTCACGTCCACTTCACGACGCTCCGGTTTATCCAGCAGCGTACAAATTGCCAGTGACTTTGGCTCACGCAGGCTCAGAATTTCGCGCACTTTGCTCAGCGTATTACCGGAATCGATAATATCTTCGACGATCAGCACGTCTTTACCGCGAATATCTTCATCGAGATCTTTCAGGATTTTCACATCGCGGGTGGTGGACATGCCGCTGCCATAACTCGATGCCGTCATAAAATCGACTTCGTGTGGCACGTGGACTTCACGGCACAGGTCCGCCATGAACATAAATGAGCCACGCAACAGACCAACCAGCACCATATCACTACCGCTATCACGATAATGTTCAGTGATCTCACGACCCAACTCAGCGATACGGGCTTTGATCTCCGCTTCGGGGATCATCACTTCAACAGTATGTTTCATAGTTATAACCATATGATTTAAAAATAAATCATTCGATATCGGTTAATTTTAAACCAATACAAAATATTCAGGCCAGCAGTATAACAGCAAAACACATTCTCATCCGCTATCAGTAAAAAAGCCATTTATGTGATGAATATCACACTTGTTAATAACTATAATGAATTGCTATCAAATTTTTAAGAGCGTGATAATTGTGAAAACAAATAACTCTGGTTCGCGAGTCATCGCAACCTTAACAGCCCTGTTTGCAGTACTGACCGGGCTGTATTTACTTATTGGTGGGATATGGTTAGTGGCAATTGGGGGTTCCTGGTACTACCCAATTGCAGGGGTGGTGATGCTAGTCACCGCAGGTTTACTTTGGCAACGTAAAGCATTGGCGCTGTGGCTCTATGCCGCATTACTGCTTTGCACCGCAGTGTGGTCAGTCTGGGAAGTCGGTTTCGATTTCTGGGCATTAACACCGCGTTTAGACGTACTTTTCTTCTTCGGCGTTTGGTTACTGCTACCGTTTGTTTATCGTCATCTGATTCAACCGGCTACAGGTGCCGCTCCCGCACTTGGGGCAGTACTGGTGATTACCGTGATTGGACTGGCCTGGGCGGTATTTAACGATCCGCAAGAAATCAACGGCACGCTGAAAAGCGATGAACTGGCAACGACAGCAAGCTCCACCATTCCTGATGCCGATTGGCCTGCATATGGTCGCAATCAGGAAGGACAGCGCTACTCTCCTTTAAAGCAGATTAACGATAAAAACGTCGCTCAGCTTAAAGAGGCGTGGACCTTCCAGACGGGTGACGTGAAGCGCCCAACCGATCCGGGTGAAATCACCAACGAAGTTACTCCGATTAAAATCCGCGACACGCTTTACCTGTGTACCGCTCACCAGCAACTGTTTGCGCTGGATGCGGCAACCGGTAAACAGAAGTGGAAATTCGATCCGCGACTGGATACCAACCCTTCGTTCCAGCACGTGACTTGCCGTGGGGTTTCTTACCACGAAGCGACTGCGGATAACGCAAGTCCGGATGTCGTTTCAGACTGCCCACGTCGAATCATCCTTCCGGTGAATGACGGGCGTCTGTTTGCCATCAATGCCGATAACGGTCAGCTGTGCGAAAGCTTTGCTAACAAAGGTATTCTGAATCTGCAAACCAATATGCCGGTGACAACACCAGGCATGTATGAACCCACTTCACCGCCAATTATCACCGATAAAGTGATTGTGATTGCGGGTGCAGTGACAGATAACTTCTCTACTCGCGAGCCGTCTGGTGTTATCCGTGGCTTTGATGTGAACAGCGGCAAACTGCTGTGGGCATTCGACCCGGGTGCAAAAGATCCGAATACCATTCCAGGCGACGAACATCATTTCACCCTTAACTCGCCGAACTCCTGGGCGCCAGCCGCCTATGATGCAAAGCTTGATTTGGTCTACCTGCCGATGGGGGTCACCACGCCAGATATTTGGGGCGGTAATCGCACTCCAGAACAAGAGCGCTATGCCAGCAGCATTGTCGCTTTGAACGCAACGACCGGGAAACTGGCATGGTCTTATCAAACGGTTCACCACGACCTGTGGGATATGGACATGCCATCGCAGCCAACACTTGCCGATATTAGCGACAAGAACGGCAACCTGATCCCGGTTATCTACGCACCTGCGAAAACCGGCAACATCTTTGTGCTGGACCGTCGTGACGGCAAACTGGTCGTTCCGGCTCCGGAAAAACCCGTTCCGCAGGGTGCAGCGAAAGGTGACTACGTTACGCCAACCCAACCGTTCTCTGACCTCAGCTTCCGTCCGAAGAAAGATCTCAGCGGCGCGGATATGTGGGGGGCGACGCTGTATGACCAGATGGTCTGCCGTATTATCTTCCACAACTTGCGTTATGAAGGCATTTTCACACCGCCGTCTGAGCAAGGCACGCTGGTGTTCCCGGGCAACCTGGGGATGTTCGAGTGGGGTGGAATTTCAGTTGACCCGAACCGTCAGGTGGCGATCGCCAACCCAATGGCCCTGCCGTTTGTTTCTAAGCTGATGCCACGCGGCCCTGGCAACCCAATGGAACCACCGAAAGATGCTAAAGGTAGCGGTTCTGAATCTGGCATTCAGCCACAGTACGGCGTGCCATATGGCGTGACGCTGAACCCGTTCCTCTCTCCGTTCGGCTTACCGTGTAAGCAACCGGCGTGGGGCTACATCTCTGCGGTCGATTTGAAAACCAATGAAGTGGTGTGGAAAAAACGTATCGGTACGGTGCGTGACAGTTCACCTCTTCCACTGCCGTTTAAAATGGGGATGCCAATGCTGGGCGGCCCAATTTCGACCGCAGGGAACGTGCTGTTTATTGGTGCAACCGCAGATAACTATTTGCGCGCTTATAACATGAGCAACGGTGACAAACTGTGGGAAGCGCGTCTGCCAGCTGGTGGACAAGCAACGCCGATGACCTATGAAGTGAATGGCAAACAGTACGTCGTGATTTCTGCGGGTGGCCACGGCTCCTTCGGAACCAAGATGGGCGACTATATTGTTGCTTATGCTTTGCCGGACGACGCTAAGTAGTTTTCCCCTCCCCCTAACCCTCTCCCAACGGGAGAGGGAACTGTTCGGTTTTCTCCCTACCCTGTCAGAGCACGGTTTTCTCCCTCTCTTGTCAGAGCCGGTTTTCTCCCTCTCCTCGTGGGAGAGGGCCGGGGTGAGGGCCATTTTACGCCACCGTAAATCCGAGCATCATGCCGGTATCTTCATGTTCGAGCAGATGGCAGTGCGCCATATACGCATGCTCCTTTGAAGCGACATGATCAAAACGCACTAACACTTCGCTACGCGCGCCTTCCACACGCACGGTATCTTTCCAGCCCTGACGATGGGCCGCTACCGGTTGACCATTTTCACTGAGGATACGGAATTGCGTTCCATGAATATGGAAGGGATGCAACATCATGTCGCCTTCGCCGGAAATCGTCCATTTCTCGTATTTGCCCTTTTCGGCAGCGAAAGCTGGCGTATTCATATCAAACGCTTTGCCGTTAATCTTATTGGCATTATGGAAATCGAAACCAGCGCCCTGTTTGCCGTGATTCATGCCGCCGTGATTCATCTTTCCATGGTCCATATTCCCCATGCCGCCCATATTGCCATGCCCGGACATCCCCATGCCGCCCATCGCCTGAGGGCCGTATTTATCCATCAGCGCCTGCATTCCCATCATATCCAGCATCGGATCCATCATCAGTTGCAACCAGCGTTCGGTAACCCCTTCATGATTGGGTATCGCCGGGACGATAGCCAGTTTATCGGGCAGTTCGGCAGAAGCGGCGATAATCAGCGGTTGGATGCGCACGACAGGCACTGGCTGGTCAAAAGGCGCGACCGTCATACCCATTTGTTTAACCGGCAGCGTGACGATATCAAACGCTTTGCCGTCACGAGTATCTACCAGCACTTCGAAGCGCTCCCCCATTAACATGGAGAGTTCGGTGACTTTGACCGGTTCCGCGAGCAGGCCACCATCACTGGCAATCACGTACAACGGTCGGTTATCGCTGGCGGCAATATTTAATGAACGAGCGTTACAGCCATTGAGCAAACGTAAACGCAGCCAGCCACGCGGGTTAGCATGTTGTGGGTACACCGCTCCGTTACACAGCAGCGTGTCGCCAAACCAACCAACAGCCGCACTCATCAGATCCAGTTGATAATCAATTTGCCCATCGGCACTGAAACGCTTGTCCTGGATAATCAGCGGCACATCATCGATGCCCCACTGCTTCGGTAAGCGCAGCGCACGGCTTTCGCTATCCTCAATCAATACCAGCCCCGCAAGGCCCATCGCGACCTGATGACCCGTTTTTCCATGCTGATGCGGGTGGAACCAGCATGTTGCCGCGCGTTGCTGCGGTGTAAATTTCACGGTGCGTTTGCCACCTGCGGCAATGACACCTTGTGGACCGCCGTCGACATCGCCGGGGATTTCTAAACCATGCCAGTGAAGCGTCGTCTCTTCCGCGAGGGTGTTATTTATCTCAACGGTGACTTCTTCACCCTGACTAAGTTGTAACGCAGGCCCAAGCAAATTGCCGTTATAACCCCAGGTGGTGGCCGTTTTTCCATTGAATGTGCTTTTGCCGCCTTGTACGGTTAAACGGATGCTATTCTTTGCATCAGGGGAGAGAATTCCGGGGATCGGCAATGCGGGTCTGTCGGCCGCCAGTGCCGCTTTACTCCAGAGCGGCAGAGCGCTAAACGCACCAATAGCAGCAGAATATTTTAGAAAATCACGGCGATGCATATTCAATTCCTTTCTTTAGCAGGCGTGCTGTTGAGCATAAACCTTTACCCAAGGGGAAGGTCAAGTTTTACCCAGAGAATAGAGCTGTGAATAATTCTCGTCGCGTCTTGCTCAACTGTGCTAACGTTTCGTATCTGATAAAAAGTGGTAGATGTGATGAAGATGGGTGTTAGGGCATTAATGCTGGGATTGTTGCTGGCTTTTTCTACCAGCAGTCAGGCACTTAGCGAGTCTGAAGCAGAAGATATGGCCGATCTTACTGCGGTTTTTGTGTTCCTGAAAAATGATTGCGGCTACCAAAATCTGCCTAACGGACAAATTCGTCGCGCACTGGTGTTTTTTGCACAACAAAACCAGTGGGATTTGAGCAATTACGATACCTTCAACATGAAAGCATTGGGTGAAGACAGCTATCGCGATCTTAGTGGCATTGCCATCCCAACAGCGAACAAATGTAAATCGCTAGCCCGGGACTCGCTCAGCTTGCTCGCCTACGTGAAATAACCAAAAAATATGTCGTCCCAAAAGTCACTCAATAAACTTTTGGGACACTGCATCAAACGGGCTTAGCGATTTTGCGCAATAAATTCCCGGTAGGCGTTAACCACTTGCATAAAGTCCTCAACGCCGCAGAATGACAAGCTCTCTTCGTCGTAGTAATTCATCCCGTCTTCCATTTCATCACCGGTTATTTCCAGCTGATTGGCACGGATAATCACCTCTTCTTCATCGAGCCACAACGTGTATTCGTGCCCAGTACGTTGCCACTGGCGTTCACTACCTTTTACTGAGTTTGCTGCCTCTTCAACTTCATCGAGCAGGGCGAGATTATCTTTTACTTCTTCATTAAACCAATGACCCACCACTTCGTGACCCATCGACATACGCACTTTCACCAACCCGGTGACATCGCGCAAAAATTCATATTCCATGGTGTTTTCCTCTACCCGGCCTGGGGAAATACAGTACCCCTTAGCGTATAAGGTAATTATCGCAGCAAAACCGGCGAAAAACAGGATGTAAGTACAGGATAGGGAAATAAAATTGAGTGGTCTGATGCCCTCACCCCGCCCCTCTCCCACGGGGAGAGGGAGAAAAGCGGAGAGTCCCCTCTCCCACGGGAGAGGGAGAAAACCGGACAGTCCCCTCTCCCTGAGGGAGAGGGTTAGGGTGAGGGGTAAACGATTTACACCGCGGTCTGGAAAATCACACCGTCTGCTTTCTCGGTGTACTGAGAAAGTTTGTCAAAGTTCAGATAACGGTAGGTATCTACAGCCGTCTTATCAACTTGCGCCATAAAGGTCTGGTATTCGTCAGGCGTTGGCAGTTTGCCCAGCAGTGAAGCCACTGCGGCCAGTTCTGCGGAAGCCAGGAAGACGTTAGCACCAGTACCCAAACGGTTAGGGAAGTTACGCGTCGACGTTGAAACCACGGTCGAGCCATCTGCCACGCGCGCCTGGTTACCCATACACAGTGAACAGCCCGGAATTTCGATACGCGCCCCGCTCTTACCAAACACGCTGTAGTAGCCTTCCTCAGTCAACTGAGCGGCATCCATACGCGTTGGCGGAGCAACCCACAGGCGAGTCGGCAACTGGCCTTTGTGGCTATCGAGCAGTTTACCTGCCGCACGGAAGTGGCCGATGTTGGTCATGCAAGAACCGATAAACACTTCATCAATTTTCTCGCCCTGAACATCAGACAGCAGACGTGCATCGTCCGGATCGTTTGGCGCACACAGAATAGGCTCTTTGATATCGTTCAGATCGATTTCAATGATCTCTGCGTATTCTGCATCGGCATCCGCTTCCATCAACTGAGGATCGGCCAGCCATTTTTCCATGCCCTGGATACGGCGCTCAAGCGTACGACGATCGCCGTAACCTTCTGCGATCATCCACTTCAGCAGCACGATGTTAGAGCTCAGATACTCTTCGATCGGTTCGCGATCAAGCTTGATGGTACAGCCAGCAGCTGAACGCTCAGCGGAAGCATCGGTCAGTTCAAATGCCTGCTCAACTTTAAGCGTTGGCAGACCTTCGATTTCCAGGATGCGACCAGAGAAGATGTTTTTCTTACCTTTCTTCTCAACGGTCAGCAGGCCTTGCTTAATGGCATACAGCGGGATCGCATGAACCAAATCACGCAGGGTGATCCCAGGCTGCATTTTGCCTTTGAAGCGCACCAGTACTGACTCAGGCATATCCAGTGGCATCACGCCGGTTGCCGCAGCAAACGCCACCAAACCAGAACCCGCAGGGAAGGAAATACCAATTGGGAAACGAGTATGGGAGTCACCGCCGGTACCCACGGTATCAGGCAGCAGCATACGGTTTAGCCAGGAGTGGATAACACCATCACCCGGACGCAGCGACACACCGCCACGGTTCATGATGAAGTCAGGCAGCGTGTGGTGAGTATTCACATCCACCGGCTTAGGATAAGCGGCAGTATGGCAGAAGGACTGCATCACCAAATCAGCAGAGAAGCCCAGGCACGCCAGGTCTTTCAGTTCATCACGGGTCATTGGACCGGTGGTGTCTTGAGAACCGACTGAGGTCATTTTTGGTTCGCAATACTGATTCGGGCGGATACCTTCAACGCCACACGCACGACCAACCATTTTCTGTGCCAGCGAGAAACCACGAGTACTTTGCGCAACATCTTTCGCCTGCACAAACACTTCGCTACGTGGCAAGTTCAGCGCTTCGCGCGCTTTGGTTGTCAGACCGCGACCGATGATCAACGGAATACGACCACCAGCACGCACTTCGTCCAGCAGCACATCGGTTTTCAGCTCGAAATTCGCGATGACTTCGTTAGTTTCGTGGTTACGTACTTCACCTTTGTACGGGTAGATGTCGATAACATCGCCCATGTTCAGATTGTTTACGTCAACTTCGATTGGCAGTGCACCGGCATCTTCCATGGTGTTAAAGAAGATTGGCGCGATTTTGCCGCCGAGCACCACACCACCGCCGCGCTTGTTCGGCACGTTCGGGATATCGTCGCCCATAAACCACAGCACAGAGTTGGTCGCAGATTTACGCGAAGAACCGGTACCAACAACGTCGCCCACATACGCCAGTGGGAAACCTTTCTTATTTAATGCTTCGATCTGTTTGATCGGGCCAACGCTGCCAGGTTGATCCGGCACAATACCTTCACGGGCGTTTTTCAGCATCGCCAGCGCGTGCAGAGGGATATCCGGGCGTGACCAGGCATCAGGTGCAGGAGACAGGTCATCGGTGTTCGTTTCACCCGTCACTTTAAATACGGTAACGGTGATTTTCTCAGCCAGTTTAGGGCGAGACAGGAACCACTCGGCATCGGCCCAGGCTTTCAGCACTTGTTGTGCGTGGGGATTACCGGCTTTTGCTTTCTCTTCTACATCGTAGAAGTTATCAAACATCAGCAACGTGTGGGACAACGCTTTGGCTGCAATCGCTGCCAATTTTTCGTTATCCAGCGCGTCAATCAACGGGTGAATGTTGTAGCCACCTTGCATGGTGCCAAGCAGTTCTACAGCTTTCTCAGGGGAGATTAACGGGGAAGTGGCTTCACCTTTGGAGATGGCAGCCAGGAAACCGGCTTTAACGTAGGCGGCTTCATCAACGCCTGGCGGAACACGATTGGTAATAAGATCTAAAAGGAATTCTTCTTCACCCGCTGGCGGGGTTTTCAGCAGCTCGACCAGTGCGGCCATTTGGGATGCTTCTAAAGGTTTTGGAACAATCCCATCTGCAGCACGTTCGGCTACGTGCTTACGGTATTCTTCTAGCACGACGGTTCTCCTCGCTCTCATTGTCATTTCGGTTCCGGCTATTCTCTTCACGCTCCTGTGAGACAGCAGTTTGTAGGGTCAATGCCCGGTTCCGCGACGGGCAGCATAGCAGGATTTTCAGGGGGTGTTAATCCGTTTACAAAAAAGCAACATTAAATACTTGCTGAATCGTTAAGGACAAAATATTACTTTTCGATATGAGCTTCTGGCACAAAAAAACCGCATTGGGATGCCAGGTTTTGTACAGGATTTGTATAGGCGGAAATAATATTTCACGGTTTTGTCTTATTTTCACGGCAAGAATCCCTGTTTAAGACAAAAATTAAACTATCAGCTCTCTATACTCGCCACGATTTGCCGCTTCCCGGCACAGCTCCCTACTTCTGAATACCAGGAGACGTTAAATGAAGTTGCCATTCAAGCCTCATATTCTTGCCCTCGTTGGGAGTGCTGTCATTTTAGCGGCGTCAGGCATGCTAATAGTGAAAAGCCAGTCAACAGAGGCAGCATCGTCTGTACCTGAACCTGTCGCACAACCTGCAGCGCCTGCCCCTGCCGCCGCACCCGCGACACCCGTAGCAGGGACGACTGCACCACTCACAAATGCTCCCACCTTTACGTCTGCCCAAATCGACCAATGGGTTGCGCCTGTTGCGCTATTCCCTGACCCACTTTTATCGCAAGTGCTCATGGCGGCGACCTACCCGACGAACGTGGTTCAGGCAGTGCAATGGTCTCATGACAACCCTAAACTCGAGGGTGATGCCGCCGTTCAGGCTGTCTCTAATCAGCCCTGGGATCCGAGTGTGAAATCCCTGGTCGCTTTCCCGCAATTAACGGCGCTGATGGGGGAAAACCCGCAGTGGGTGCAGAATCTGGGTGATGCCTTCCTTGCACAACCTAAAGATGTAATGGATTCCGTGCAGAAATTGCGTTTGCTGGCGGAACAAACCGGTGCCCTGAAAACGACACCGCAGCAAACGGTGACCACCGCCCCGGTAACAGTAAACCAGAACACAACGGTTAAAGAGTCATCGGGCACCAGCGCAGCCCCGGCTCCGACGGTCATAAAAATCGAACCGACTGACCCGCAGGTCGTTTATGTCCCGACTTACAATCCATCGACTGTGTACGGCACCTGGCCAAACACGGCTTATCCACCCGTTTATCTTCCCCCTCCAGAAGATCAATTCGGTGACAACTTTGTTGATGGGCTGGGATTTGGCCTCGGCATAGTCACCACGGCGGCTTTATTTGGCAGCATCGACTGGGATGATGACGATTACCACCACCATGATAATTACAATGGCGGCGGATATAACCGCAATGGAGACAACAACATCAATATTGACGTTGACCGTTACAACCGCGTTTCCGGGCAACATCTGGCCAATAGTAACAATATGCGCTTCCAGCATAACCCTGCCTACAGGGATGGGGTTGGCTATCAGTCCAATGCTGTTTCTGAACGTTATAACCGGACGAATGCTGCCGCAGGGCTTAGCGCAACGCCAAACGCCGCATCAGTCAACCGTGATGCTCAGCGACAAGCGGCCAAGACCCAGATGCAGCAAACTCAGCGGAAAACGGGAGGCTCAGCACCACAGCTCTCTTCCCGCGATGCTCAGCGTAAGGCATCTTCCCAACAAGTGAACAAAATTGCTCAGCGCAATAATTATCGGGGTTACGACACACCTAACACGGATGCTCGCCGCAACGCCGCGAAGACGCAGGCCAACCGTTCAACGAATCAGCAGACCCAACGTCGTCAGGAAGCGGCCAGAACACAGACGCGTGAACAACAGAATCGGGCCAGCACCAATGTGGCGCAGCGTCAGCAACGCGCTCCACAACAGTCCAGATCAGCGTTAAGCGGTAACGACAGCCGTTCCCCTTCCTGGCAGGCACAAAACCAGCGTGGGCAACAAAGTCTTAATCGCTCATCGGTAAACCGTGAACAGCGCGGTGGTGGCAGAGAACGTGGCTCTCAGGGTCGTGAATTTAATCGTCGTTAAAAGGAGGCATCATGAAAAATCGTATGAAGTTAAGTGCATTAGTCATGCTTATGCTGCCTGCCTTTGTGCAGGCACAGCAATTGTTCACCACACCTGAACTGGCAGCCACCACATTTGCGAAAGCCGTTATTAACCAGGATGAAGCCGCACTGACCAAGGTACTTGGCGATAACTGGCGACATTATCTTCCTGATGACAAAGCCGATCCTGAAGCGGTAGCGCGTTTTATTCGTGACTGGAAAGTGAGTCATAAAATCGAGCAGAAAGGGGAAACGGCGCATCTGAATGTTGGGCAAGAAAACTGGCAATTACCTATCCCGATAGTGAAAACGGATGCGGGCTGGCACTTCGATATGCAGAAGGCTGCGGATGAAATTCTCACGCGCACCATTGGTCTTAACGAACTTTCTGCCATTCAGGCGATAGATGCCTATGTGGCGGCTCAGCAAGATTACTATCAGCTCGATCAGCAATACGCACAAAAATTTGTCAGTAGCGAAGGTAAGAAAGACGGTTTGTACTGGCCAGTCACTCCGGGCGAAGCACCCAGCCCGCTCGGTCCAGGCTTCAGCCCTGCGCAACCAGGCATGGGATATCACGGTTATCACTTCCGTATTCTTACAGCTCAAGGCCAAGACGCACCGGGTGGTGAGAAAAACTATATTTCAGACGGGAAAATGGTAGACGGCTTTGCGTTAATTGCCTGGCCTGTCGAGTATGGAGAAACGGGCGTCACTACCTTTATGGTAGATAACCAGGGGGCGGTTTATCAGAAGGATTTAGGCGAACAAACGGCTGAAAAAGTGAATGAGATAAAACATTTCAACCCAGATAAAAGCTGGGAAGAAGAGCAGCAATAATCCAATAAAAAAAGCGGCCTAAGCCGCTTTTTTTATTACCATCAAGCGATTACTTCTTTTTCGCTTTCGGGTTTGGCAGGTCGGTGATGCTACCTTCGAAGATCTCGGCAGCCAGACCTACTGACTCGTGCAGAGTCGGGTGCGCGTGGATAGTGAGCGCGATATCTTCTGCGTCACAACCCATTTCGATAGCCAGACCGATTTCGCCCAACAGCTCACCGCCGTTAGTACCGACAATCGCACCACCGATAACACGGTGAGTTTCTTTGTCGAAAATCAGTTTGGTCATACCGTCTGCGCAATCTGAAGCGATAGCACGGCCAGAAGCAGCCCACGGGAAGGTGGCGGTTTCGTAGCTGATGCCTTTTTCTTTCGCTTCTTTCTCGGTCAGACCCACCCATGCAACTTCTGGTTCGGTATAAGCGATTGAAGGAATCACTTTCGGGTCGAAGTAGTGCTTCATGCCAGCGATAACTTCAGCGGCAACGTGACCTTCGTGAACACCTTTGTGCGCAAGCATTGGCTGGCCCACGATGTCGCCGATTGCATAGATGTGCGGCACGTTAGTGCGCATTTGCTTATCGGTACGGATGAAGCCACGGTCATCAACTTCAACGCCAGCAGCGCCTGCATCCAGCAGTTTACCGTTAGGTACACGGCCGATTGCAACCAGAACCGCATCGTAACGCTGTGGTTCAGCTGGGGCTTTTTTGCCTTCCATAGTGACGTAGATGCCATCTTCTTTGGCTTCAACCGCAGTCACTTTGGTTTCCAGCATCAGGTTGAATTGCTTGCTGATACGTTTGGTGAATACTTTCACCACGTCTTTGTCGGCAGCCGGGATAACCTGGTCAAACATTTCAACCACGTCAATATCTGAACCCAGCGCATGGTACACGGTACCCATTTCCAGACCGATGATACCGCCACCCATGACCAGCAGGCGTTTCGGCACGGTTTTCAGTTCCAGTGCGTCGGTAGAATCCCATACGCGTGGATCTTCATGCGGAATGAATGGAAGTTCGATCGGACGGGAACCCGCCGCGATAATGGCGTTATCAAAGGTGATGGTCGTTGGACCATTTTCGCCTTCAACAACTAAGGTGTTAGCACCGGTAAATTTACCCAGGCCGTTCACCACTTTAACTTTACGACCTTTCGCCATACCCGCCAGGCCACCAGTCAACTGGTTGATAACCTTTTCTTTCCAGGTACGGATTTTGTCGATGTCAGTTTTCGGCTCGCCGAAAACAATGCCATGCTCAGCCAAAGCTTTCGCTTCTTCGATAACTTTAGCAACATGCAGCAGGGCTTTAGAAGGGATACAGCCAACGTTCAGACAAACACCACCAAGGGTGCTGTAACGCTCTACAATGACGGTCTCCAGACCTAAATCAGCGCAACGGAATGCAGCAGAGTAACCTGCCGGGCCTGCCCCAAGTACGACGACCTGAGTTTTGATTTCAGTACTCATCATGACCTCTTAATTTATTTCCGGCGGTCCCTGGTCTTTAACGCCCATTGCCACCGGGACGTTCTATCCGCCCGCAGTTTACAAAATTGTTAACAAATTTGAAACAACAAACGGCAAACGATTTGTATTTGGCACCTGATAATCTCAAACAGCATCATGAGATTACCAGAAAAAAGCCGACCGATTGGCCGGCTTTTTGACTTACATCACCAGGCGGCGAATGTCGGCCAGCATGTTGTTGATGATGGTGATAAAGCGCGCACCATCAGCACCGTCAATCACGCGGTGGTCGAAGGAAAGAGACATTGGCATCATCAGACGCGGCGTGAACTCTTTACCATTCCAGACTGGCTCCATAGAAGACTTGGAGACACCCAGGATTGCCACTTCTGGCGCGTTAACGATTGGCGCGAAGTGAGTCGTCCCGATACCACCCAGGCTTGAGATAGTGAAGCAACCGCCCTGCATTTCGCCAGCAGTCAGCTTGCCATCGCGAGCTTTCTTGGAGATAGCCATCAGTTCGTGAGACAGCTCAACGATGCCTTTCTTGTTCACGTCTTTGAAGACAGGAACAACCAGACCGTTTGGCGTATCAACCGCAACACCGATGTTGATGTATTTTTTCAGCGTCAGCTTCTGACCATCTTCGGACAGAGAACTGTTGAAGCGTGGCATTTGCTCAAGCGCGGCAGCAACAGCCTTCATGATGAAGACCACTGGCGTGATTTTAACGCCCAGTTTCTTCTTCTCAGCTTCTACGTTCTGCTGTTTACGGAACGCTTCCAGCTCAGTGATATCGGTTTTGTCGAAGTGCGTAACGTGCGGGATCATCACCCAGTTACGGCTCAGGTTAGCACCAGAGATTTTCTGAATGCGGCCCAATTCAACTTCTTCGATTTCACCAAACTTGCTGAAGTCCACTTTCGGCCATGGCAGCATACCAGGCAGACCGCCGCCGGTTGCAGCAGCAGGTGCAGATTCAGCACGCTTAACCGCGTCTTTCACGTAAGCCTGAACGTCTTCGCGCAGGATACGACCTTTATGGCCAGTCCCTTTCACTTTCGCCAGGTTCACACCGAATTCACGCGCCAGGCGGCGAATCAATGGAGTTGCGTGAACGTAAGCATCGTTTTCAGCGAATTCAGTTTTACCGGAAGCCTGCGCTTGCGCTGCCGCTGGTTTTTGTGCTGCAGCCGCAGGAGCCGGAGCTGCTGCTTCTTGCTTAGCGGCAGGAGCTGGTGCAGCGCCTTCCACTTCAAAGACCATAATCAGAGAACCGGTAGACACTTTGTCGCCCGCTTTGATTTTGATTTCTTTAACCACACCCGCGAACGGAGCCGGGACTTCCATAGAAGCTTTGTCGCCTTCTACGGTGATCAGTGATTGTTCAGCGGCCACTTTATCGCCCACTTTAACCATCACTTCAGTCACTTCAACTTCGTCACCGCCGATGTCTGGAACATTAACTTCTTTAGCAGCTGATGCCGCTGGTGCAACTGGAGCCGAGGCTTGTGCCGGAGCGGCAGCCGGTACAGCACCCGCCACTTCGAAGACCATAATCAGGGAACCGGTAGACACTTTGTCACCAGTATTGATTTTGATTTCTTTAACCACACCCGCGAACGGAGCCGGGACTTCCATAGAAGCTTTATCGCCTTCTACAGTGATCAGGGATTGTTCAGCGGCAACGGTGTCGCCCACTTTAACCATGATCTCGGTCACTTCAACTTCGTCACCACCGATGTCTGGTACGTTCACTTCTTTGGCCGCGGCAGCCACAGGAGCGGCCGCTGGCGCTGCTTCTTTCTTCTCTTCTGCCTGAACAGGAGCCGCTTGCGCGGCACCTTCGGCGGATTCGAAAATCATAACCAGTTTGCCGGTTTCAACTTTGTCACCTACCGCAACTTTGATCTCTTTGACCACACCTGCTTGCGGAGAAGGAACTTCCATTGAAGCCTTATCACCTTCCACGGAGATGATGGACTGGTCAACTTCAACCTTATCGCCCACTTTCACCATGATTTCGGTGACTTCAACTTCGTCTGCACCAATGTCCGGTACGTTGATTTCGATAGCCATTTTATTCTTTACCTCTTATGCCAGACGCGGGTTGACTTTATCTGCATCGATGTTGAATTTGGTGATAGCGTCAGCCACCACTTTCTTATCGATTTCGCCACGTTTAGCCAGTTCGCCAAGTGCTGCAACAACCACGTAAGATGCGTCCACTTCGAAGTGGTGACGCAGGTTTTCACGGCTGTCTGAACGACCGAAGCCATCAGTACCCAGTACGCGGTAATCGCTTGCCGGGATGAAGTTACGGATCTGCTCAGCGAACAGTTTCATATAGTCAGTAGACGCTACCGCTGGTGCATCGCTCATCACCTGAGCAACGTACGGTACACGTGGTTCTGCAGTTGGGTGCAGCATGTTCCAACGCTCACAGTCCTGACCATCACGAGCCAGTTCGGTGAAGGAGGTTACGCTGAACACATCAGAGCCCACGCCGTAATCTTTAGCCAGGATCTGTGCTGCTTCACGTACGTGACGCAGGATAGAACCAGAGCCCATCAGCTGAACTTTACCTTTAGTACCTTCAACTGTTTCCAGCTTGTAGATACCTTTACGGATGCCTTCTTCCGCGCCTTCTGGCATGGCTGGCATGTGGTAGTTTTCGTTCAGTGTAGTGATGTAGTAGTAAATGTTCTCTTGCGCTTCACCGTACATACGCACCAGGCCGTCATGCATGATGACTGCAACTTCGTAAGCGTAAGATGGATCGTAAGAGATACAGTTAGGGATAGTCAGAGACTGAATATGGCTGTGGCCATCTTCGTGCTGCAGACCTTCACCGTTAAGCGTTGTACGACCAGAAGTCCCACCGACCAGGAAGCCACGCGCCTGTTGGTCACCCGCTGCCCAGCACAGATCGCCAATACGTTGGAAACCGAACATGGAGTAGTAGATGTAGAACGGGATCATTGGCAGATCGTTGGTGCTGTAAGAGGTCGCAGCAGCCAGCCAGGAAGAACCTGCGCCCAGCTCGTTGATACCTTCTTGCAGAATCTGACCTTTCTCGTCTTCTTTATAGTATGCAACCTGCTCACGGTCCTGCGGGGTGTACTGCTGGCCGTTCGGGCTGTAAATACCGATCTGACGGAACAGACCTTCCATACCGAAAGTACGCGCTTCATCGGCAATGATTGGAACCAGACGGTCTTTGATAGACGGGTTCTTCAGCATCACGTTCAGGGCACGAACGAAAGCGATAGTGGTAGAGATTTCTTTGTTCTGCTCTTCTAACAGAGAGCTGAAGTCGGCCAGGGTAGGCAGATCCAGTTTCTCGGTGAATTTTGGCAGGCGAGTCGGCAGGTAGCCGTTCAGTTTTTCACGCTGGCCATGCAGGTATTTGTACTCTTCGCTGCCTTCTTCGAACTTAATGTATGGCAGTTTTTCGATTTCAGCATCGGTCACCGGCACATTGAAACGGTCACGCACATAACGTACGCCGTCCATGTTCATTTTCTTAACCTGGTGAGCGATGTTTTTACCTTCGGCAGTTTCACCCATGCCATAACCTTTAACGGTATGAGCCAGGATGACAGTTGCTTTGCCTTTGGTTTCTTGTGCATTTTTCAGTGCAGCGTAGATTTTCTTCGGATCGTGGCCGCCACGGTTCAGAGCCCAAATCTCATCGTCGGACATATCTTTAACCAGTGCAGCAGTTTCTGGATAACGACCGAAGAAGTGCTCACGAACGTAAGCGCCATTTTTGGATTTGAAGGTCTGGTAGTCACCGTCAACGGTTTCGCCCATCAACTGCAACAGTTTACCGCTGGTATCTTTACGCAGCAGAGCATCCCAACGAGAGCCCCAGATCACTTTGATAACGTTCCAGCCAGCACCCGCGAAGATACCTTCCAGTTCGTTAATGATTTTGCCGTTACCGGTTACTGGGCCATCCAGACGCTGGAGGTTACAGTTGATGATGAAGCACAGGTTATCCAGTTTTTCACGGGTTGCGATAGTGATCGCACCTTTGGATTCTGGCTCATCCATCTCACCATCGCCCAGGAACGCGTAAACGCGCTGTGCGGAAGTGTCTTTCAGACCACGGTGTTCCAGGTATTTCTGGAATTTAGCCTGATAGATTGCACCGATTGGACCCAGACCCATAGATACGGTCGGGAACTGCCAGAATTCTGGCATCAATTTCGGGTGCGGGTAAGAGGACAGACCATTACCGTGAACTTCCTGACGGAAATTGTTCATCTGCTCTTCAGTCAGGCGGCCTTCAAGGAAAGCACGTGCGTAAACGCCTGGGGAGATGTGGCCCTGGAAGTACACCAGATCGCCGCCATCTTTTGCATTGCGAGCGCGGAAGAAGTGGTTGAAACACACGTCATACACGGTTGCAGAAGACTGGAAAGAGGACATATGGCCGCCCAGATCGAGGTCTTTTTTAGACGCACGCAGGACAGTCATGATGGCATTCCAACGGATAGCAGAACGAATACGGCGTTCCAGCTCCAGATTCCCCGGGTATTCCGGTTCATCTTCAACGGCGATGGAGTTTACGTACTGGCGGGCAGCAGAACCTTCTGCAACTTTTACTCCACCTTTACGGGCTTCGCTCAGTAACTGATCAATCAGGTACTGTGCGCGCTCAACACCTTCTTCACGGATGACCGATTCGATCGCCTGTTGCCAGTCGCGAGTTTCGATCGGATCCACGTCATTTGGGAAACGTTCTGACATGGGTGGTATTCCTTATCTGTGTCTAATACGTTGATTATCTGGAACCTGTCTAATTGTGCTTTCCTTGAAAAAACACAATAAGACAGGTTCTGCGTTTAGTTGCCGCGCTCTAAATAGTGGCGCTTAAAAGAACCAGATATTTCAGGTTCTCATTCCTTACGTTGCTGTAAGCGCCGCAGAGAACGTTCTCGACGACTCTGTTCGCGGCTGCGATCCAGCAATATTTCTTCAATAAATGCCAGGTGGCGGTGCGACGCTTCGCGCGCCTGCTCCGGCTGGCGAGCCATAATCGCCGCAAAAATGCTGGCGCGATGGCTGCTCACTTGCGCCAGCATTTCCCGGCGCGCATAGAGCAATTCAAAATTCTGACGAACGTTTTGTTCGAGCATCGGTGACATGCAGCGCAACAAGTGTAGTAGCACCACGTTGTGGGCGGCTTCGGTTACAGCGATTTGATACTGCATGACCGCATCGGATTCAGCATCCAGATCGCCGGACTCTTGTGCTTTTTGAATGGCTAAATGACAGTCGCCAATGCGTTTGAGATCTTCGTCCGTACCACGCAAGGCAGCGTAATACGCAGCGATACCTTCAAGTGCATGGCGGGTTTCAAGCAGATCAAACTGGGATTCAGGATGGTCAGACAACAGTTCGACCAGCGGGTCGCTTAAACTTTGCCAAAGGCTGTTTTGGACAAAAGTACCGCCGCCCTGACGACGAAGCAGGAGCCCTTTCGCTTCGAGACGCTGAATGGCCTCGCGTAGTGAAGGACGAGAAACGTCGAACTGTTTTGCCAATTCACGCTCTGGTGGGAGTTTTTCGCCGGGACGCAAGGTTCCCTCGAGGATGAGAAACTCCAACTGCTGCTCAATCACATCGGATAGTTTTGGTTGGCGGATTTTGCTGTAGGCCATTTATTCCCTGTCTCTGCCATTAGCGCTTATGCCCTTCAAACATTACATCATTCTGGGCAAAGTCAATTGGTATGACCAATTTCACATTCTTGACGCTAAAGTAACAAAGTATTCACCTTCTGTCCATATTGGTTTTGATTGAAATCATTAAACCCGGCACATTTTAACAAGATTACAGAAATGATGTTTCAAGGTTGTAACTTTGCACAAATGTCACATTTACTCACACCCAGATGCATTTAACTTTTACGAAACAGTAAAAAATGGATTTTCTTGCAAATTGAACCGATTCATCAGTTTAAAATATGAATATTAATTCACTGGTTGCGCTTAGGCTGAAGAAATAACTGCAGAAGTAGAAGAGATGCGCGGAATCAAACTGCTTTCTTTTTATTCAACTGGTCACGCCAGTAATAGAAAGCAGGTGCAAACATTTGCGTCTACCACTATTCTTTGCGCTGCGGTAGTCCACTACGCAAAATACTGGAATTAAAAACCGTAAAATAATTACTACACAATGCGGAATTACAAACTTACAGAGGCGCGGTCAGCGCCCTGAAAATAACCACACACGAGGTTAAATTATGGAAGGTCAACAGCAAGGCGACACGCTGAAACGCGGCCTTAAAAACCGCCATATCCAGCTCATCGCGCTGGGTGGAGCTATCGGAACAGGGCTGTTTTTGGGCAGTGCGTCTGTCATCCAATCCGCCGGGCCGGGGATTATTCTTGGCTACGCGATTGCAGGTTTTATTGCCTTTCTGATCATGCGCCAGTTGGGTGAAATGGTTGTTGAAGAGCCTGTAGCGGGTTCTTTTAGTCACTTTGCTTACAAATACTGGGGTGGATTTGCAGGGTTTGCGTCTGGCTGGAACTACTGGGTGCTGTATGTACTCGTAGCGATGGCAGAGCTCACCGCGGTAGGTAAGTACATCCAGTTCTGGTATCCCGAGATCCCAACCTGGGCCTCTGCCGCCGTCTTTTTTGTCGTGATCAATGCCATCAACCTGACTAACGTAAAAGTGTTCGGTGAAATGGAGTTTTGGTTCGCTATCATTAAAGTCATCGCCGTCGTTGCCATGATCGTGTTTGGCGCCTGGTTGCTGTTTGGCGGCCATGCAGGCCCACAAGCGACTGTTCGTAACCTTTGGGAGCAAGGTGGATTCTTGCCACACGGCTTTACCGGGTTAGTCATGATGATGGCGATTATCATGTTCTCTTTCGGCGGGCTTGAGCTGGTCGGTATTACTGCTGCAGAAGCGGATAACCCAGAAGTCAGCATTCCTAAAGCGACCAACCAGGTTATCTATCGTATTCTGATTTTCTATGTGGGCTCACTGGCTGTTCTGCTGTCTCTGATGCCATGGACTCGCGTGACCGCTGATACCAGCCCGTTCGTACTGATTTTCCACGAACTGGGTGACACTTTCGTAGCAAACGCACTTAACGTTGTGGTTCTGACCGCTGCACTGTCTGTTTATAACAGCTGTGTTTACTGTAACAGCCGTATGCTGTTTGGTCTGGCACAGCAAGGCAACGCGCCAAAAGCGTTCCAGAAAGTGGATAAACGCGGCGTGCCGGTAAATACCATTCTGGTTTCTGCACTGTTCACCGCGTTGTGTGTACTGATTAACTACTTTGCCCCGGCAGAAGCCTTTGGCCTGCTGATGGCGTTGGTGGTATCGGCACTGGTGATCAACTGGGCGATGATTAGCCTGGCACACATTAAGTTCCGCAAGGCTAAGCAACAACAAGGGGTTAAGAGTAAGTTCCCTGCCCTGTTCTATCCGTTGGGTAACTATGTTTGCCTGCTGTTTATGGCGGCTGTTCTCGTCATTATGGCAATCACCCCGGGCATGGCCATCTCTGTGTGGCTGATTCCGGTGTGGATCGTGATTCTGGGTATTGGTTACTTCATTAAACAACAAAACCTGAAAAGCGTTAAAGCTTAAAGGTGACGTTACAGCGCCCTAAATAATTCGAGTTACATCACGGCGGCAAGAGAATGAATCCCGATGAGCTTAGTAAACTAAGTGAGTCGGGTGAATGAACGTAGCCAACAAAGATGTAGCTCGAAGTATGACGGGCGCTTTGTTATCTGCTTCACACTTCCTTTACAACGACAGTATTGTCCATCTCTGCAACGGTTTCCTGACACGCAAATTTATTCCAATAGCCCAATACTCTTGTCCATATTCAGGCCAGGAGCATTTCCAATGGAAAACAGCAAACTATCAATTAAAGAAAAGATCGGCTATGGAATGGGCGACGCCGGGTGCAATATTATCTTTGGCGCCATTATGTTGTTTGTTAACTATTTTTACACTGACATCTTTGGCCTGTCTCCGGCACTTGTTGGAGTTATGCTGCTTTCAATCAGGGTCATTGATGCCGTTACCGACCCTATTATGGGCGCTATTGCCGACAGAACCCAAAGCCGTTGGGGGCGTTTTCGTCCATGGATTTTATGGATGGCAGCGCCTTTTGCCTTCTTCAGTTACCTGATGTTTACCACGCCCGACTGGGGATACAGCAGCAAAGTTATCTATGCCTTCGTCACTTACTTCCTGCTCTCATTAACCTATACCGCGATCAACATTCCCTATTGCTCCCTGGGAAGCGTGATTACAAACGACCCGAAAGAACGTGTTGCCTGCCAGTCCTATCGCTTCGTCATGGTCGGTATCGCGACACTTATCCTTTCACTCTCCTTGCTGCCAATGGTTGACTGGTTTGGCGGCGGTGATAAAGCGAAAGGCTACCAAATGGCGATGGGCATTCTGGCCGTGCTCGGCATGTGTATGTTCCTGTTCTGCTTCACGACCGTCAGAGAGCGCGTACGCCCTGCGGTACCCAGCAATGACGATTTAAAATCTGACCTGAAAGACGTGTGGAAAAATGACCAGTGGGTGCGGATTTTACTTCTGACGCTGTGTAACGTTTGCCCAGGGTTTATCCGCATGGCAGCAACCATGTATTACGTCACCTGGGTGATGGGCCAAAGCACCAGTTTCGCCACCCTCTTCATCAGCCTTGGCGTGGTTGGCATGATGGGCGGCAGCATGCTGGCTAAAGTGTTAACTGACCGTATTTGCAAACTGAAAGTGTTTTTCTGGACCAACATCGTATTGGCAATTTTCTCATGCGGCTTCTACTTCCTCGACCCGCACGCGACCACGCTCATTGTGGTGATGTATTTCCTGCTGAACATTCTGCACCAGATTCCTTCGCCGCTGCACTGGTCGTTGATGGCTGACGTTGATGATTACGGCGAGTGGAAAACCGGTAAACGCATCACCGGCATTAGCTTCTCCGGTAACTTGTTCTTCCTGAAATTGGGTCTGGCGATTGCGGGCGCAATGGTAGGTTTCTTGCTTTCCTGGTACGGCTACGATGCCGGTGCGAAACAACAAAGTGCGGATTCAATCAACGGCATTGTGATGCTGTTCACCATCATTCCCGGCGTTGGATACCTGATTACCGCAGGGGTCGTACGCCTGCTGAAAGTTGACCGTGAAATGATGCAGCGCATTCAGGCAGACCTTGAAAAGCGCCGTCTTAACTATCGCGAATTGAACGAATATCACGACAGCAAACCCGTCGAAGCGAAACTATAAGGAAAGCCTTATGAATCAGGAGCAATGGCCTAATCCATTTATCGAACAGCGTGCCGATCCGTTTATTTTGCTGCATGAAGATGAGTACTACTTTATTGCATCAGTACCCGAGTACGACAGGCTGGAAATCCGCCGTGCGGCAACAATAAGCGAACTGCCAAATGCCCAACCCGCCGTTGTGTGGCGCAAACCGAGCTGCGGCCCGATGAGCGAACTGATCTGGGCACCAGAGCTGCACCATATTGACGGAAAATGGTACATCTACTTTGCCGCAACCCACACACAGGAGCTGGACGAGCTAAATATGTTCCAGCACCGGATGTTTGCCCTGGAGTGTGCCGATGCAAATCCCTTAACGGGTAAATGGGTAGAAAAAGGCCAGGTAAAAACGCAGTTCGACAGCTTCTGCCTGGATGCCACTACTTTCCGCCATCAAGGGAAACAGTGGTATTTATGGGCGCAGAAAGACCCCAATATTGCGGGTAACTCAAATCTGTATCTCGCCGAACTGGAAACGCCATGGGCAATCAAAGGCAAACCCGTGTTGTTAAGTAAGCCTGAGCTGGACTGGGAATGCCGGGGTTTTCTGGTCAATGAAGGGCCCGCGGTATTGGTTCACGGCGACAAACTGTTTGTCAGCTACTCCGCAAGCGCCACCGACGAAAACTACTGTATCGGATTGCTGTGGATCGATCTCAATGCTGACCCAACCCACGCAGCAAACTGGCATAAATCTTCGCAGCCCGTGTTTACCACCAGTTACCCAAACAAACAGTTCGGGCCAGGGCATAACAGTTTTACTAAAACAAAAGACGGGAAAGATGTGCTGGTCTATCACGCACGGAACTACACGGAAATTGAAGGCGATCCACTGTATGACCCAAATCGTCATACACGTCTGAAAACACTCGAATGGGACGAAAACGGTATGCCACTGTTTGGCATACCGCCTGCTGACACCCACTAACCTAATACGGTGCTCTGGTTATTTTGCTTAAACCAGAGTGCCGTAAATCGTCAGTAACGCCACCACCACCAAAATCACCAAAGACGTTTTCTTTGCCATCGTTACGGCAGCTTTTGGTGTTTTCACTTTATCCAGATGCGGCTCGCGTGCTAGCGAAAACTGCGCCAACTGAGTCAACACCTGATATTGCGAAGTATGGCGGTCAGCCAGTGAAGCAAACCATGCAGGAAGAGCTCGCTCACCGTGGCCCACCAGCGCATATACCACGCCAACCAGACGCACCGGCACCCAATCCAGAACATGCAAAATCGCATCGATACCAGAATGCAAACGCTGTTGTGGCGAGTGATGGCGAGCAAGCCAGGTTTGCCACGCGCGCAAGAACGCATAACCTGCCAGCGTTACTGGCCCCCAAACTCCACCGACGATAAACCAAAAAAGCGGTGCGAGGTAAAAACGAAAGTTAATCCACAAAAGCGCGTTTTGCAGCTCTTTCAGATATTCACGTTCATCGCAATCTGGCGGAACCCCATGGATCAACGTTAGCTCACTCGCCATTGCATCACGAGCATGGCTGTCGTCGTGGCTCGCGGCCTTTAAATAAGCGTGGTAATGCAAACGAACCTGGCCTGCGCCCATGCACAAAACACCGAGGGCAATCCAGAACACCAACAACGGCACATTAAAGAACAAACCTTGTAACGCACGAATCCCCAGGAAAACCACCAGCATGCACAGAGCAGTCATCAAGATCGTACGAAGCAGAGAAAAACTTTTTACCCGCCGAAAGAGAACTTCAAGGCGGTGATCAAGCTGCCAGTGCTCGCCCAGTTTGAACAACCGTTCCCAAATCATCACCAGCAGCAACGTAAACAGCGTCATTTCATCTCCTTATTTGACGTTACCTCAACCGAGTGGCGAAAACGCGGCCAGTCAAAAACAGGACCTGGGTCTGTTTTGCGCCCCGGGGCTATATCGCAATGCCCAGTCATATGGTCTGCAATAGCCGGATAAGCCTGAATTAGTGTGTCAGTAATCACAGTAAGCTGTTGATATTGCGCATCAGTATAGGGGAGCGTATCTGTCCCCTCCAACTCAATACCAATTGAAAAATCGTTACAACGCTCACGCCCCTGATATAAAGAGATTCCTGCATGCCAGGCGCGTTTATCGAAAGGAACATACTGAACGATTTCACCGTCACGGCGAATCAAACAATGTGCGGAAACACGCAAATGAGCAATTCCCTCAAAATAGGGATGGGCGTGCGCCTCGAGCGTTCCGGTAAACAGCGCGTCAATCCATGGGCCACCAAACTCTCCCGGTGGCAAACTGATGTTATGCACCACCAGTAGCGAAGGTGTCTCATCCTCCGGTCGGCAATCAAAATGTGGGGAAGGAACTTGCTTAACACCCACCAGCCAGCCGTTTTTTAGCTGCATCCGCGGTCTCCTTTGAGTGGTACTTGGCGTCGCATCAATGTAGCATGTTTCGACATTAACTAAGCCATTTCGGAGTTTTATCATGCCGCCTCGCCGTTATAACTCAGACCGCCGACGTGACGAGCTTCTCGACCGTATCAACCTTGATATTCCACAGGCTGTTTCGCAGGCTTTGCGCGAAGATCTTGGTGGTGAGATCGATCCAAATAACGATATCACCGCGCAATTACTGGATGCTGATCATCGTTCGCATGCCGTTGTTATCACCCGTGAAGACGGTGTGTTCTGCGGCAAACGTTGGGTCGAAGAGGTATTTATTCAGCTTGGCGGGGATGTCAAAGTCACCTGGCATGTTGAAGATGGCCAAACCGTAGTGGTAGACCAGCCTTTATTCGAACTGACGGGGCTTTCACGCGTGCTGCTCACTGGTGAACGTACCGCGCTGAACTTTGTACAAACCTTGTCAGGCGTTGCCAGCGAAGTTCGCACTTATGTTGATCTGCTGGCAGGAACAAATACCCAACTGCTTGATACGCGTAAAACTCTACCAGGCCTGCGCACGGCACTGAAATACGCGGTGCTATGCGGTGGTGGCAGTAACCATCGCCTGGGCTTGTCTGATGCTTTTTTGATTAAAGAAAACCACATCATATCTTCCGGTTCTATTCGCCAGGCGGTAGAAAAAGCATTCTGGTATCACCCTGATGTGCCTGTGGAAGTTGAAGTTGAGTCACTTAAAGAGCTGGAGCAAGCGCTACATGCCGGCGCTGACATTATCATGCTCGATAATTTCAATGTTGAAGATATGCGCAAGGCTGTCGTTCTCACAAATGGCAAAGCACGTCTGGAAGTTTCTGGAAACGTGACGAAAGAAACCATCCGTGAATTTGCTGAAACCGGTGTCGACTTTATCTCTGTGGGCGCGCTGACTAAACATGTCCGCGCACTCGATCTCTCAATGCGCTTCCGCTAATTTCTGCCAGGCAGATGGGGTGAAACTCCTCTGCCTTTTTCATTCCCTTGCGTCAATGCTCGCATTTTCATTGTTGCTCCGTGCAAACTTCACAGAAATGCTGGAAAGCCCCTTCCTGAAGCTATAACTCACTCTCGCCTGTCGGTTTTTTACAGCGCAAAGTGCCGCCATCCCAATCAGGAGCGGCATATGAACAAACAACGTGGATTTACACTTATCGAGCTAATGGTGGTTATCGGCATTATCGCGATACTGAGTGCCATTGGAATTCCCGCCTATCAGAACTACCTACGAAAAGCGGCACTTACCGACATGTTACAAACCTTTGTTCCCTACCGTACCGCCATTGAACTTTGTGCGATTGAGCGGGGTGGGATTAGCCAGTGCAATGCGGGTAGTAACAGTATTCCTTCGCCTAAAACGACCCGTTATATCAGCGATATGAGCGTTGCAAACGGCATTGTCATGCTGACCGGGCAAGAAAGCCTGAACGGTCTTACCGTTTCGTTATCTCCACGATGGAGTGACGCGGAGGGCGTTGAAGGCTGGAGTCGGACCTGTGCCACCACCGATGGCGCTTCGCTGAAGCAAAGCTGCGAAGAAGTTTTCCGTTTTGATAATAACTCTGCGAGTCACTAAGCCATGGAGAATCGGCAAATCTTGGCTCTGTGCAACCAGTATCAGGCGGTATTACTTTCTGAAGATCCCATACTGCACATCGCTATTGCACCGAATCCATCCGCTCAGTTTTTTGAAGCATTGCGTTTTATCTGCGATACGGAGGTAAACGTTGAATACTGGTCGGCTGAACAGTTAGAAAAAGCACGGCATTCTGGTGTTTTGGTAAACACAGATGTACAGCATGAAAACACCGCTCCCGTGGTTCAACTGCTACAGGAAACGCTTCACAAAGCGATTCAGTTGCGCGCATCGGACATTCACTTTGAGCCGATAGAGCAAGGCTACCAGATTCGTTTTCGGGTCGATGGAGTACTGCAACTGCAACCTCTCCTTCCGGCTCATGTAGCCGCTCCGTTAACTGCACGACTAAAAGTACTGGGGAATCTGGATATTGCGGAGCGCCGTCTGCCGCAGGACGGGCAAATGGAGATTGAAGTCGAACAGCATAAATGTTCATTTCGCATTGCTACGTTACCGGTGTATCACGGTGAGAAAGTTGTTTTACGTTTAATGACCCAGACCGAACAAACTTTTGAGCTTTCGGATTTAGGCATGTCACCAGATGATTGCATCCGCTTTCAGCATTGTTTAGCCAACCCGCAAGGCATGATCCTGGTCACCGGCCCCACCGGGAGCGGCAAAACCATCACGCTTTACAGTGCACTAAAAATCCTAAACCAGGTTTCCAGCAACCTCTGTAGCGTAGAAGATCCTATAGAGATCCCGATGCGTGGACTCAATCAAACGCAAATAAACAGCAAAGCCGGGCTGAACTTCCACAGTGTATTACGCGCCTTACTGCGCCAGGATCCCGATATCATCATGGTGGGTGAGATTCGGGACGGCGATACCGCAGAGATTGCCATTAAGGCGGCACAGACCGGGCATCTTGTTCTTTCAACTCTGCATACCAACTCGACGGCAGAGAGCGTCGTTCGCCTGCAACAAATGGGAGTAGAGCCCTGGATGTTAGCTTCTGCGTTGAACATGGTGGTCGCACAGCGTCTGGTTCGCAAACTCTGCCCTCACTGCAAGCAGCAACATCCCGATGACATCCTCCTTCCGACAACACTCTGGAAACGAGCATTACCCCACTGGCAGGCAGTGGGGTGCGAACGTTGCTACGGTGGCTTTTATGGGCGAAGCGCATTGTTTGAGATCCTGCTTATCGAACCCGCCCTACAAACAGCCATTATCAAGGGGATGGCTGCTCACGAGCTCGAAACGCTCGCTCGTCAACACGGCATGATGACGCTATTCGAAAGGGGATGTCAGGCTGTTGAACAGGGTCTAACTACGCTTGAAGAACTGTATCGTGTGCTGGGTGTGCCTCATGGCTAAATTTTTGCTCTGGCACTGGAAAGCGGTCGATCAATTCGGGCAACTCCAAAAGGGAACGTTAATTGCAGAAGATACCGCATCCGTTACCGATCAATTGTTCAATGCGGATCTTCAGCTTTTGCATCTACGCAAAACGTCGCGAACCCGCCGTGGTTGCTGGCATATTCAGCAAAAAATTCAGGTATTTCGCCAGCTTGCCACTTTACTCCAGGCTGGAATTTCTTTATCTGATGGGCTGTTGCTTATCGCACAGCAGCATCCCTTTGAAGAATGGTCTGCATTACTAAAAGACATAGAAAAACGTGTTTCGAGTGGTACGCCATTTTCAGCCGCATTAAGCCAATGGCCGAAGATGTTCCCCGCATTGTTTATTGCCCTGATTCATATTGGTGAGTTAACGGGGAAGCTAGACGAATGTTGCAAAAGGCTGGCTGATCAACAAGAAAAACTGTATCAACTGCATAAAAAGGTCATGAAAGCCTTACGTTACCCAATGTTTATTATGGCTGTCGCTCTGCTTGTCACTATCGGGATGATGGGATTTGTATTGCCGGAGTTTGCCAATATCTATCGGTCTTTTAACGCTCCTCTGCCTGCTATAACACTGGCAGTAATGGCGATTTCAAACTGGGTAACAACACAAGGGTTGGGGTGGTTACTGGTGTGTGCCACCCTCTTTGCTTGCGGATATTTTCTTCGACAACGAAAACCTCACTGGCAAGAGTATGAACAAAATCTATTACTCCGCATGCCTCTGGTTGCCCCGCTATGGCGCGGACAAGTTCTCAGCCAAATCTATACCACTCTTTCGCTATCCCAACAGGCAGGGATCCCTTTGCTGCAAGGGCTTAGTGCAGTGGAGACAACCCTCTCATCACTGTTGTGGAAGAAGGTTATTTCACACATTAGTACCAAAGTGATGCAAGGTGTCCCGTTTTGGCTTGCACTCACCGAGAGTGAGCGATTCACGCCGTTGTGTTGCCAGTTAGTACGAGTGGGTGAAGAGTCAGGTGCTTTAGATTTGATGCTGGAAAAACTGGCGAGCTGGCATCACAACAATACGGAAGAACGGGCTGATAACCTGGCCGCTGCGCTGGAACCGATAATGATGTTAATCGTGGGAGTCATAATTGGGACGTTGGTGATTGCGATGTACCTACCTATTTTCCAGCTAGGAGACGCAATGAGTGCTGGATGACGGTGCAGCGAGTGCCGCACCGTATGCGTGTATAGCTTAGAGGCTATTGAAAACGCGGTTTTCCTGCTCAGCAACACGAATAAACGTCGTGCGCTTGGTCAACTCTTTCAAACGAGAAGCACCAACGTAAGTACATGCAGAACGCAATCCGCCCAGGATATCACGGGCAGTGTTTTCTACAGGGCCACGTAAAGGCAGTTTTACTGTTTTGCCTTCCGCTGCACGGTATTGTGCAACACCACCAACGTGGCGAGTCATTGCAGATTCAGAGCTCATGCCATAGAACAGCATGAATTTCTCGCCGTTTTCTTCAACAACTGTACCGCCGCTTTCTTCGTGGCCAGCCAGCATACCGCCGAGCATCACGAAATCTGCACCGCCGCCGAATGCTTTAGCAACATCACCCGGAACAGTACAGCCACCGTCGCTAACAATCTGACCGCCAAGGCCATGAGCAGCATCAGCACATTCAATCACAGCAGACAGTTGTGGGTAACCTACGCCTGTTTTCACGCGAGTAGTGCATACGGAACCAGGGCCGATGCCGACTTTAACAATGTCAGCACCAGAAAGGATTAGCTCTTCGCACATTTCACCAGTGACAACGTTGCCTGCACAGATAACTTTATCCGGCCATGCTTCACGCGCTTTAGATAAGAACTGAGTGAAGTGTTCAGAGTAGCCGTTAGCCACGTCGATGCAGATAAATTGCAGTGCAGGATGAAGAGAAAGAATCTGCTTGGTTTTCTGGAAATCAGCGTCTGATGTACCGGTTGAAACCATAACGAACTTCAGGATGTCGTCTGACACAGACTTAACGAAGTTGCTCCACTCTTCCACAGAGTAGTGTTTATGGACCGCAGTCAGGATATCAAACGAGGCTAACGCCTGAGCCATACCGAATGTACCAACGGTGTCCATGTTAGCCGCAATGATCGGAATACCTGACCATGCAATACCGGAATGTTTGAAAGTGAATTGGCGCTCAAGCTCTACATCAGAGCGGCTTTTAAGAGTGGAACGTTTTGGGCGAATAAGAACGTCTTTAAAACCTAACTTCAAATCTTCTTCAATACGCATGTTGCAGATTCCTGGGTCGAATGGCGAAGGACGCGTGAACGCAATTGGCTATTTAGGCACCAATTCCAGTGACGTTATCATACGCACTATTAATGCCGCTGCAAGACTGCGAAAACACTCTTTTTTGCGCTACAATCGTTAAAATTTACCTGAGAAACAGGAAATCGCTATATGGGGTTCATTTTTCCAATGCCTCCGCGCCTTCCTGCAACATACCAGGTATAAATTAACTTTTTATATCCTTGATAAAACGTAGATTTAGGGTCTGGTTTTTATGGTTTATACGGTGGCATTAACGGGCGGGATTGGCAGTGGTAAAAGTACTGTCGCCGATAACTTTTCCCGATTAGGTATTACCGTTGTAGACGCTGACGTGATTGCTCGTCAGGTTGTTGAGCCAGGGCAGCCTGCTCTCACCATTATCTCTGACCATTTTGGTAAAGAAATTCTTCTTCAGGACGGCTCTCTTAACCGCCGGGTTCTTCGTGAAAAGATCTTCTCCTCCCCAGAGGAAAAACAGTGGCTCAATGCACTGTTACATCCACTTATCCATCAACGAACCCGAATTGAAATCAATCAAGCCGTTTCTCCCTACGTTTTGTGGGTTGTTCCGTTGCTAATTGAGAATAACCTTCAGCAGATGGCCGATCGCGTGCTGGTTGTGGATGTCTCACCAGAGGTACAAATCGCACGTACTATTGCGCGCGATAAAGTCAGTTGTGAACATGTGCAACAAATCCTTGCGGCACAGGTGACACGCGAGGCACGCTTGAGCGTTGCCGATGATGTAATTAATAATGATGGTGCCGCCGAGCAGGTGGCCGCACATGTTGACCGTCTGCACCGCCAGTATCTGGAACTGGCGGCCCAGGCCGCACAGCAGGAAAATTAATAATGAGCACCCAGATTCTTTTTGAGCACCCACTGAATGAAAAAATGCGCACCTGGTTGCGTATCGAGTTTTTAATCCAACAGCTCGAAAGTTCATTACCGGTAGATGAGACTTCCAAAGCCCTTCATTTTTTCCGTAATGTCGGTGACCTGCTAGACGTCTTTGAGCGCGGCGAGATCCGCACAGATATTCTCAAAGAACTGGAGCGCCAGCAGCGTAAACTATTGAGCTGGGCCGAAGTTCCTGGTGTAGATATGCAGCTTATCGATTCGCTGCGTAGCCAACTAAAAGAACGCGGCAGTGTTTTAATGGCAGCACCGCGCCTCGGGCAGTCTTTGCGTGAAGATCGTCTGATTGCCCTTGTTCGTCAGCGTCTAAGTATTCCAGGTGGTTGCTGTAGCTTTGATTTACCAACTTTGCATATCTGGCTTTATTCGCCACAAGATCAGCGCAATGCACAAATTAATGCCTGGCTGACAAGTTTGCAGCCGTTGAAACAGGCATTGGATCTGCTACTGGATATTATTCGTAATTCTGCGCCATTCCGTAAGCAAACCAGTCTGAACGGTTTTTATCAGGACAATGGTGATGATGCTGATTTGCTGCGTTTGCAGCTTTCTCTCTCTTCACAGCTTTACCCTCAGGTTTCCGGGCATAAAAGCCGTTTTGCGATCCGTTTTTTACCGCTTGATAGCGAAAATGGAATTATCCCTGAGCGCCTCGATTTTGAGCTGGCATGCTGTTAAGGAGCGCATATGTCTGAACCAACAAAAGTAAACTGCCCGGGTTGTGGCAAAGTTGTTATCTGGAATGAAACCAGCCCATACCGCCCGTTTTGCAGCAAACGCTGCCAACTCATTGACTTAGGTGAATGGGCCGCCGAGGAAAAACGTATTCCTAGCAGCGGCGATTTGTCAGAGAGTGATGACTGGAGTGAAGAAGACCTGCGTTAACTCTGCAGTAATTTGCTGATAATCGGTTCATTTGCTGGTGGGAAATCTGCTGCCACCAGCGAATTTTGCGCAATCCATTGACCCGGTTGCCCTTCTTTGCCCCATGGCTCGCCTTCCCAGCTTTCCACCATGAAAAACCACAAAGTGATAAACCGATCCGGGAACTGATAAGAAAGTTTTTCATACAGTCCAAACTGGTTCGCTGTAATGCCTGTTTCTTCCTGTAGTTCACGAACTAATGCTTGTTCTGGCGTTTCACCGGTTTCGATTTTTCCTCCCGGGAATTCCAGTTTATTTGCCATATGAGCGTCAGCAGCTCGTTGCGTGATAAAAATCTCCCGCTGAGAGTTGCGAATGATACCGACGGCAATTTCTAGTTGTTTCATTTTTGTGCAGGTACTCCATAGAAAAAAGGCGCAGCAAGCTGCGCCTTCGTCGACAATACCGTTCTTAGCTTAAACGGCCATGACACTGTTTGTATTTTTTACCAGAACCGCATGGGCAAGGATCATTACGACCTACTTTGCGCTCACCCGTTTCTGCTGCCAGTGACTCTGCAGCCAGCGTCTCGTCATCCTGGTGACTCAACTGTTGCATCTGTGCCAGACGCTCAGCTTCTTCACGACGGTGCTGTTCCATCGCTTCGACTTCTTCAGGCATACGCACCTGAACTTTGCTCAACGTACTGATAACTTCATATTTCAGAGCTTCGAGCATAGAAGCAAACATGGCAAAAGATTCACGCTTGTATTCTTGCTTAGGATCTTTTTGTGCATAGCCACGCAAGTGAATGCCCTGACGCAAATAGTCCATTGCCGCCAGGTGCTCTTTCCACAATGAATCCAGAGTCTGTAGCATCACGCCTTTTTCGAAATGACGCATCATTTCAACACCAACGACCTCTTCCTTACGCTTATACACTTCGGCAGCGTTCTGCAGAATACGCTCACGCAGAGTTTCTTCATGCAGCTCAGGTTCTTTATCCAGCCACTCTTTGATTGGCAGATCGAGGTCGAAGTCGTTTTTCAGGCGCTCTTGCAGGCCTTCAACATCCCACATTTCTTCCAGTGACTGCGGAGGAATGTGTGTATCGATAGTCACTTTAAAGACATCTTCACGGATGCTGTTGATAGTTTCACTGACGTCACTTACATCCAGCAATTCGTTACGCTGGCTGTAGATAGCGCGACGCTGATCGTTAGCTACATCATCGTATTCAAGCAGCTGTTTACGAATATCAAAGTTGCGGCTTTCAACTTTACGTTGTGCGTTAGCAATCGCCTTAGTCACCCATGGGTGCTCAATGGCTTCGCCTGGTTTCATCCCCAGTTTACGCATCATGCCTGAAACGCGATCTGATGCAAAAATACGCATCAGGGAATCTTCCATAGAGAGGTAGAAACGAGATGAGCCCGCATCACCCTGACGACCAGAACGACCACGTAACTGGTTATCGATACGACGAGATTCGTGACGCTCTGTACCGATGATGTGCAAACCACCCGATGCCAGAACCGCGTCATGGCGAACCTGCCAGTCTGCTTTAATCTGCGCGATTTGTTCTGGGGTTGGATTTTCCAGCTCAGCGACTTCTGCCTGCCAGCTACCACCCAATACGATATCGGTACCACGACCTGCCATGTTAGTCGCAATGGTCACTGCGGCTGGATAACCCGCCTGGGCAACAATCCCTGCTTCATTCGCGTGGAACTTAGCGTTAAGAACATTGTGCTTGATACCAGCTTTGGTCAATTCAGCAGAAACCACCTCGGATTTCTCGATAGAAATTGTCCCCACCAGCACTGGCTGACCGTTCGCTGTACGCTCTTTAATATCTTCAATAATCGCAGTAATCTTGTCCGCTTCGGTCATATAGACCAAATCAGGCATATCTTTACGGATCATTGGGCGGTTGGTTGGCACAACGATGGTATCGAGTTTATAGATTGAGCTGAATTCAAACGCTTCAGTGTCTGCTGTACCCGTCATACCAGCCAGTTTTTCATACAGGCGGAAGTAGTTCTGGAAGGTAATGGACGCCAGCGTTTGGTTTTCATTCTGAATGTCGACACCTTCTTTGGCTTCAACAGCCTGGTGCAAGCCATCAGACCAACGGCGACCTTGCATAGTACGGCCGGTATGTTCATCAACGATGATGACTTCGCCATCTTTCACGATGTAGTCAACGTCACGGGTGAACAGCACATGCGCACGCAATGCAGCAGTTACGTGGTGCATCAGCATGATATTGGTCGGAGAGTAAAGTGATTCACCTTCCTCCATGATGCCTTCACGTACCAGCAGTTCTTCAACCAGTACCAGACCGCGTTCGGTAATGTTTACCTGACGAGATTTTTCGTCTACTGAGAAGTGACCTTCACCCTGGAAAGTATCAGAATCTTCTTTTTCCTGACGAATCAGGCTTGGGATGATTTTGTTTACTTTTTTATACATCTCGGAGCTGTCTTCAGCAGGACCAGAAATGATAAGCGGAGTACGCGCTTCATCGATAAGAATTGAGTCAACCTCATCCACCAACGCATAGTGCAGTTTACGCTGAACACGTTCTTCAGGGCTGAATGCCATGTTGTCGCGCAGGTAGTCGAAACCATATTCGTTGTTGGTGCCGTAAGTAATGTCAGCTGCATAAGCTTCGCGTTTTGCAACGGCTGGCATGTTAGGCAAGTTGATACCTACACTCAAACCTAGGTATTCGAACAAAGGGCGGTTGTTTTCAGCATCACGCTGGGCCAGGTAGTCGTTCACGGTAACCACGTGAACACCGCGGCCGCTCAATGCGTTCAGATACGCTGGCAGCGTTGCAGTCAGCGTTTTACCTTCACCTGTACGCATCTCTGCGATACAACGGTCGTTTAGAACCATACCGCCGAGCAACTGCACGTCGAAGTGACGCATACCGAATACACGCTTACTCGCTTCACGAACAACGGCGAAAGCTTCAGGGATCAGATTTTCAAGCACTTCACCTTTCTCAAGGCGTGCACGAAACTCATTGGTTTTTGCTTTTAATTCGTCATCGGAAAGTTTTTCAATTTCCGGTTCCATGCTGTTGATCAGAGTAACAACTTTACGCATACGACGCAGGGTGCGGTCGTTACGGCTACCGAAAACTTTAGTTAATAATTTGATTAGCATAATAAATTCTCAAACGCCTGCCGTCAGGGCAGAGCTAAAAATAACGTTATAATTTAAGGGAATGGTTTTAGCTGAGGCGTTGCGGACCGGCGCGGATACCGTAAACCTGGCTAATCCAAATGGCAGGACTGAAAGTCTCAACCGCAGGGGATTGCCAAAGTGCAGTATGGCGCACAATTACAGGGGGTTTGCTTTCCTGAGTGAGGAGCGCCGTGAGCGTATCCAGCAAAGCAAGTTTGTGTGCCTGAAGTGGCAAGCTTTCTTGTGCTGCTGGCAACGTCTGGGGTGCCATAGCAAATGAAAGATGGCGAATTACTGTGCGAATGGCATGTTGATGCCAGTAATCGACACTAAATGATGGTCGCCGGGTACTTTCCTGCAATAATGCCAGACTGTTGAAGCTGACCTTATTCAGGTAGTCATGACTGCTGGTAGACGTTTCTGCGGGTGCTGTTGGCTCGGTATTTTGGCTGAGAGCAGGCATGCCAAAACTCGCCGCGACCATCCCCAACAGGAGATGCGGCCAGAAATAACGTCTGCCAAACTGTCGCCAACGATTTAGAATACCAATCACTTTATCCGCCGGAGCATTATGTATGCGTGATAGTCGCCCACAATCTTTAGATCATTTGTTCGATGATGCTGGTGCCGAAAGCGTGTTGCAAAACGTGCAACAACGCGCAACTGCGCTACTTAAGCTCAACAGGGCAGTAAAAGGGATATTACCCGCTCAACTGCATCCCTGGTGCCGGGTAGCTAATTTCCGACAAGGCATTCTCGTACTTGAAACCGCGAATGCTAGCTGGCTGATGCGATTACGCTATGAACAAGCCACGCTACTGAGTGCATTACGCGCACAAATATTACCATCATTGACATCAATCGACATCAGGATTAATCCATCACTGGCTGCTATTGGGCAAGAATCAGTACAAGAAAACAGCATTCAAACGGTGAAAGGTAAAACTGAAGGGGTAAACAGAGAATTGAGTCAGCAAAGTGCTCAGGCATTACGGATGGTGGCTGAACGTAGCCCAGAGAAATTAAAGGCAGCAATAGAACGACTGGCATCATTGGCCGGAGAGAGTACCAATGAAACCAGTCGCAATAAATAATTCTGGAGTTAAGCCAGAACCATTTTCGGTGCTTTGAACGCTAACGGAAGTTCGGCATCGTCCTGGAAAGTTGCCCATTCCCAGGCTTCTTGCTTCGCCAGAACCGCTTGAAGCAATTTGTTATTCAGCGCATGGCCAGACTTATAGGCAGTAAACGCACCAATAATGTTGTGGCCGCACATGAACAAGTCGCCAATCGCGTCGAGCATTTTGTGACGAACGAATTCATCTTCAAAACGCAGGCCGTCTTCGTTCAGTACGCGATAATCGTCAACAACGATGGCACAATCGAAGCTACCGCCCAGGCACAAACCACGGGACTGCAGATATTCGATATCACGCATAAAACCGAAGGTACGAGCACGACTAATCTGGCGCATAAATGCTTCCGCAGAGAAGTTCATGCTGTAGCGTTGGGTGCTGGCATCAATCGCCGGATGGTTAAAGTCGATGGTGAAATCCAACGAGAAACCATTATACGGTTTGAATTCAGCCCATTTATCGCCATCTTCAACGCGAACTGTTTCTTTGACGCGCACAAATTTCTTCGCACAGTTTAATTCGTCAATCCCGGCATCAAGCAGCAGGTAGACGAATGGCGCTGCACTACCGTCCATGATTGGGATTTCTGGGGCATTGACTTCAATAATGATGTTATCAATACCTAATCCCGCAAGGGCGGCATTTAAATGCTCAACGGTAGAAATCCGCACATCGTGCTCGTTCACCAGGCAAGTACAGAGCATGGTATCACGCACAGATTTGGCATCTGCCGGAAAATCTACCGGAGGATTCAAGTCGGTGCGACGATAGATGACCCCGGTATTTGCCGGCGCAGGGCGCAACGTCAGTGTGACTTTCTTGCCGGTATGTAAACCGACACCAGTCGCCTGAACGATACGTTTAAGTGTCCTTTGTTTGATCATCGTATAATCTCGCCAAATTACCTATCCAACCGAAGTGTATATCACAATCGGTGGACCAGTTTAGCACAAAGAGCGGAGATCCCCAACTTCCGGTTTATTCTTAATCAGCTTGCTTGCGCAAAAACGCTGGAATATCCAGATAATCAGGCTCTTTCGTTGTTTGTGGCGTATTGTCATTCACTACTTTAGCAACGGGCTTTTGCTCTTGTTGAAGCGGAGCCATTCCGTGCTGCTGGTAGCGATCCATTACAGGTTGCTGAGTTTGCTTGTTGGTCACCAGAGTGATTTCTGGACGTTTGTCCATACCAATACCGGTTGCAACAACGGTCACACGCAGTTCGTCATTCATCTCTGGATCCAGAGATGTACCGATAACTACCGTGGCGTTATCAGATGCAAACGCACGAATGGTGTTACCCACAGTCTCGAACTCATCCAGACGCAGGTCGAAACCAGCGGTGATGTTGACAAGAACGCCACGCGCACCAGACAGGTCGATGTCTTCCAACAGTGGGCTGGAAATCGCCATTTCTGCCGCTTCTTCTGCACGGTCTTCGCCACTTGCCACACCGGAACCCATCATGGCATATCCCATTTCGGACATTACGGTGCGCACGTCAGCAAAGTCGACGTTCATCAGACCCGGACGGGTAATCAGTTCAGCGATACCCTGCACTGCGCCTTTCAGTACGTCGTTAGCTGCGCCAAAAGCGTCAAGCAAAGAGATACCGCGGCCCAGAACTTTCAGCAGTTTGTCATTCGGGATGGTGATCAATGAGTCAACATGCTTAGACAGTTCGGCAATACCCTGCTCCGCGAATGCCATGCGCTTCTTGCCTTCAAAGTTGAAAGGCTTCGTCACAACAGCTACGGTCAGGATGCCCAGATCTTTAGCGACTTCTGCAACTACAGGTGCTGCACCTGTACCTGTACCGCCACCCATACCTGCGGCGATAAATACCATGTCTGCGCCTTCCAGTGCAGCACGTAATGCATCACGGTCTTCTTCCGCAGCAGTACGGCCCACTTCAGGGTTAGCCCCAGCACCCAGACCTTTGGTAATACCATTACCAATCTGGATAGTCTGGCCTACCGCAGTTTTACGTAACGCTTGAGCGTCAGTATTCACTGCAAAGAATTCAACACCTTCGATGCGTTCGCGCACCATGTGCTCAACGGCATTGCCGCCGCCACCACCGACGCCGATGACTTTAATCACCGCGTCGTTGGTCAGTTCCATAGGTTCAAACATAGTTTCTCTCCGTTTTGTGCCTGTCGCCTGAGACCACTAATTTTGTCTGGTCTCTTATAAAATTTAAAACTCTTTTCTCAGCCAGCTGTTGATTCGCTTAATCCATGAGCCGACAGAGGTCCTTTTTTCCACTTCTGCTTCACCACTGAGATGTGTTTCCTTCCCGTAGTGCAGCAAGCCGACTGCTGTGGAGTAATAAGACTCCTGGGCATAATCAGTCAGGCCAGTAATATTTAACGGTTGTCCGATACGCACTTGCGTATGGAATACACGTTGCGCACAGGCTGCCAGGCCTTCAATTTGCGCCGCGCCACCCGTTAGCACAATCCCCGCCGCCAGGTGGTGCTTCACACCCTGTTGGCGAAGTTGCTCTTGTAATTGCAAAATCTCTTCGTTTACCAGGTTCAACAATTCGGTATAACGAGGCTCGATAACTTCAGCGAGCGTCTGGCGTTGCAGGCTACGTGGTGGACGTCCACCGACGCTTGGCACTTCAACGTTTTCATCTTTGCCAACAATCGAACCCAGTGCGCAGCCATGGCGTACTTTAATGGCTTCGGCATCACTTGGCGGTGTACCGAAGGCATAAGCGATGTCGCTGGTCACCACGTTCCCTGCATATGGGATAACTTTGGTGTGGCGCAACGCGCCTCCAGTGTAGACCGCGATGTCCATAGTACCACCACCGACATCGACTACGCAGACACCTAACTCACGTTCATCTTCGGTCAATACTGCGTAGCTTGCCGCAAGCCCTGCAAAGATCAGTTGGTCAACTTTAAGGCCGCAACGTTCAACGGCTTTAACGATGTTTTTCGCCATGTCGTTATGGCAAGTAATCAAGTGCACCTTAGCCTGCATGCGGACACCCGATAAACCTACAGGATTTTTGATGCCTTCCTGGTAGTCAATTGCATATTCTTGCGGGATAACGTGTAAAACACGATGCTCGTCACGTACACGCACCGATTTCGCGGTGTGAACGACGTTTTCAACGTCTTCCTGCGTCACTTCTTCTTCAGAAATTGGCACCATGCCAATCTCGTTTTGACAGCTAATGTGCTTACCTGACAGCGCAAGGTAGACCGAAGAAATCTGGCAATCAGCCATTAATTCGGCCTGGTCAATCGCGCGCTGAACGCATTTCACGACTGACTCGAGATCGTTTACGCCACCTTTGTCCATACCACGCGATGGGCAACTGCCCACGCCAATAATATTGACCATACCGTCAGGCAGAACTTCCCCTACTAAAGCGGCAACCTTTGCGGTACCGATCTCCAGTCCTACTACCAGTTTTCTGTCCGTCGCCTTGATCATTGTTATTCTGCCTGTGCCTGATTCTGTTGCTGATTAGGATTAGGTTCTTCTACGGGAGCAGGTTGCCATCCCACTGCCGCGCCTGAGTCATAACGCAAGTCGACATAGCTAATCCTTTTATTGTCGGCTTGCTCTTGCTGCTGCAGAACTGGGTAAAGCTCCACAAAGCGACTCAAGCGTTTCATCGTATCGCCCCGGCCCAAGTTAAGCTTAATGCCATTATTCAATGTCAATTGCCAGGAACGACGAGCGGTCATTGCCGCTTCTTTCAATGTAAATTTATCCTTTGCCAGCACATCGCCCATTGCGCGAAAGCCTTGCAATACTTCAGCTTCACTGCCTTCCGGCCCAGATAACATAGGTAAAGTCTGCTTTACAGCACGTTCGGCTGGAACACTGAACGCATTTCCTTGCGCATCAATCATATGCTGATCATTCCAGCGCGCGATGGGCACATATTCAACCAGATGAATCTTCAATTCATCAGGCCACTGCTTTCTCACACTCGCCTGCTTAATCCATGGCAAACGTTCAATTTGCTGTTGGATAATATTCACATCCTGGGTCATGAAGGTGCCAGGCGGACCCAGTGCCAGAATTGACTGACGAATATCATCGTTACGGGTGTAATGCCGTTCACCAGTAACCACCAACTTAGACAGTGGAAGACGCTGCGCATCCTCCATCCAGCCCACGACAATCCAGCCGCCAATAAATACCGTAAACAGTACTGCGCTCAGGAAAATTATCCCGGCCAGTCGCCCACCGTTACTGCGACGAGAACTGGTTTCTTCTTCTTCCTGGCGATTACGCGTATTCAGAGCTGCTTGCGACATATCAGTCTGCCAACTCCAGAATACGCACGACCAGTTGAGAGAATGTCATCCCAGCCTGACGTGCTGCCATCGGTACCAGGCTATGGCTGGTCATGCCTGGAGAGGTATTAACCTCCAGCAGGTAAAACTGTCCGTCGCTATCTAACATGACATCTACACGTCCCCAACCGCTGCAACCCAAAACTTGCCAGGCTTGCAGCACTAAAGCCTGCAATTCTTGCTCGCGCTGCTCAATTAAACCGCTCGGGCAAAAATACTGAGTCTCATCAGAGAGATACTTCGCCTCATAATCATAGAAAATTCCGGCGGGTTGGATACGAATAGACGGTAAAATTTCTTCGCCCAGGATAGCGACCGTGTATTCAGGGCCGCTTAACCATTTTTCGATCAACACTTCATCGTCATGCTTGAAGGCCAGTTCAAGTGCTGCTGGCAGTGCCGCAACATTATCGACCTTCGACATACCGACGCTTGAGCCTTCGCGACTAGGCTTAACGATGACTGGCATCCCCAGGCCTGCAATACGTTCTACCGTACCTGCGCAGATGCCCGCTTCCACATCACGTCGCGTTAATGCGACCGATGGAGCTACCGGTAAATTTGCACCTTGCCACAACAATTTAGTGCGCAGCTTATCCATGGTGATAGCTGAAGCCATCACGCCACTACCGGTGTAAGGCAGTTTTAGGAAATCCAGCAGCCCTTGAAGGGTTCCGTCTTCGCCGCCACGGCCATGTAAGGCAATAAATACTTTGTCAAAACCCTGCGCTTTTAGCTCAGTAACTGGCGTATTTTTCGGGTCGACTTCATGCGCGTCAATTCCTGCTTCTCTCAGGCCTGCAAGAACCGCCGCACCTGATTGCAAAGACACCTCACGTTCAGCGGAAGTTCCGCCCAGCAGGACAGCAATTTTATCAGCCATGTTGGTCTCCTTCCTTAGTGTGGGACTGCAATTTAAATTCAGCCAGGTTTCTGGCAACTTTCCCAACATTTCCTGCACCTTGCACCAGGATCAAGTCATTTCCCGACAAAACGGGTGCTAAAACATCTGCAATCTGACTTGCATCAGGAACCAGAATTGGGTCAACTTTTCCACGTCCACGAATCGTGCGACACAGTGAACGGCTATCAGCACCAGGAATCGCCGCTTCGCCAGCAGAATAAACATCCAGCATCAGCAAAGAATCAACTTGTGACAATACGTTAGCAAAATCATCGTACAAATCACGAGTACGCGTGAAACGGTGTGGCTGGAAAATCATAACCAGATTTTTATCCGGCCAGCCCGCACGTGCCGCTTTAATGGTGGCATCCACTTCAGTTGGATGGTGACCATAGTCGTCAACCAGCATGGCGGTGCCTTCTTTGCCATTCACTTCGGCAAGCGGATACTCGCCGAGGAAATCGAAGCGACGCCCTGTACCCTGGAAGCTTTCCAGCGCACGCAAGATGTCAGCATCATCAATGCCTTCTTCTGTCGCCACTGACACCGCAGCAGCGGCATTTAATGCATTGTGGCGACCTGGCGCATTCAGCGTGACTTGCAATGCTGGCTTGCCCTGACGCGCGATAGTGAAATGACCCTGCGGCCCTTTCTGGTGATAATTTTCTACACGAACGTCAGCATCTTCGCTAAAACCGTAAGTGGTGGTTTTGCGTCCCACACGCGGCAGTAGCTCGCGGATAACCGGATCGTCCACACACATGACCGCCAAACCGTAAAACGGCAAGTTGTGCAGGAAGTTAATAAACGTCTGTTTTAAATTTTCGAAGTCGCCCTGGTAGGTATCCATATGATCGGCTTCGATATTCGTCACCACGGAAACCATTGGCTGCAAATGGAGGAATGACGCGTCACTCTCATCAGCTTCAGCAATCAGGTAACGACTGTTGCCCAAACGGGCATGCGTTCCTGCGGCTTTAACCAGGCCACCGTTAACAAAAGTAGGATCAAGACCCGCTTCTGCATAAATACTAGAAACCATCGCTGTGGTTGTGGTTTTACCGTGTGTCCCGGCAATCGCGATGCCATGACGAAAACGCATCAACTCTGCCAGCATTTCAGCACGACGGATAACAGGGATACGCGCTTCATGAGCCGCGACAATTTCCGGGTTATCCATAGAGATTGCGGTAGAAACCACCACAACACTCGCATCAAGCACGTTTTCCGGGCGATGGTTGAAATAAATCGTGGCGCCCAGCGCCGACAACTGCTGAGTAACCGGGTTCGGAGCCAAATCAGACCCGCTGATCTGGTAACCTTCGTTAGCTAAAACTTCGGCAATACCGCCCATACCGGCGCCGCCGATGCCAACAAAGTGAATGTGCCGGACGCGACGCATCTCGGGCACGATAGAACGCAGTTTCGCCAGTTGTTGTGTATTCATTCTCTAACCTGCAGCGTCAAACGCCATTACTTCAAATATTCATGGGCAAAACAGCCACCCACAATGATTACGCCAGTGCTGCGGCGCTCACTTCTTTTGCTACCCGCTCTGTGGCATCGGGAATGGAAACAGCACGCGCACGTTCGGCCATTGCCAATAACGTTGCTCTGTCCCACCCGGCGAGCGTTTGGGTAACGGCATCCACGGTAAACTGCGGTTGCTCCAGTATTTTTGCCGCTCCAGCTTTTTCCAGTGGCAGTGCATTCCAGTACTGCTGCCGATCTTTATGCTGGAAGGGAACAAACAGTGCAGGTAATCCTGCCGCCGCGATTTCGCTTACGGTTAACGCTCCGGAACGACATACCACGACATCGGCCCACGCGTAAGCAGCGGCCATATCATCAATAAATTCAGTGACTTTATGCTGTGGCTGTGCGGCTTGTTCGTAAGCCTGCTGCACCGCTTCCTGGCCACCTTTGCCACACTGGTGCCAAATGGTGACAGCGTCGCCCAGGCGACCAGCAACTTGCGGTATGGTCTGGTTCAGCACGCGAGCGCCCTGAGAACCACCGACAACCAACACCCGAACCGGGCCTTCACGCCCCGCTAAACGTTCTTGCGGCAAAGGCAGAGCCAACACATCGGTACGAACCGGGTTGCCCACTACATCAGCATTCGGGAATGCACCTGGAAATGCCTGCATCACTTTTTTGGCAATTTTTGACAACCATTTGTTGGTCAGCCCAGCAATCCCGTTTTGCTCATGCAGCACGACCGGAATACCAAGTGACCAGGCCGCCAGCCCGCCAGGACCAGAGACATAACCGCCCATTCCCAGAACAACGTCAGGGCGATAAGCCTTCATGATTGCACGAGCCTGGCGCCAGGCGTTGAAAATCCGCACAGGTGCCAGCAACATGGCTTTCAGGCCTTTCCCACGCAAACCTGAAATACGAATAAAATCGATCTCAATTCCATGCTTAGGAACTAAATCTGCTTCCATACGATCAGCGGTTCCAAGCCAGCGTACTTGCCAGCCCTGAGCCATTAAGTGATGCGCAACGGCAAGACCTGGGAACACATGCCCACCGGTCCCACCAGCCATAACCATTAACCGCCGGGTTTGATTACTCATCGCACACCTTTCGTAAACGCCTGCGCTTTAGCCAGGCGTGTTTCATAATCAATACGCAGCAACATCATGATTGCTGTAGACATAATTAACAGACTTGAACCACCGTAACTGATCAGGGGTAATGTCAGACCTTTGGTTGGTAACATCCCCGCCGCAGCACCCACGTTTACCAGCGCCTGGAAGCTAAACCAGACCCCGATGGAGCAGCCTAAGAAACCAGCAAAACGCTGGTCCATTTCGAGCGCCCGCTTACCGATGGACATCGCACGAAAAGCCACGAAGAATACCATCAATAATGCCAGCACCACACCGATATATCCCAGCTCTTCTCCGATAATTGAGAAGATGAAGTCGGTGTGAGCTTCCGGTAAATATTCGAGTTTTTGTACCGAATTGCCCAACCCCTGCCCCCACAATTCACCGCGACCAAATGCCATCAGAGATTGTGTTAGCTGGTAGCCGCTACCAAACGGGTCATCCCACGGATTCCAGAAGGATGTTACGCGGCGAATACGATACGGTTCAGCAAGGATCAACAGCACAACTGCGGAAATGCCCATACCAATGATGGCGAGGAACTGCCAGAGTTTGGCCCCCGCCAGGAACAACATCGCCAGCGTAGTAACAAACAGTACAACCACCGTACCAAGATCGGGCTGTGCCAGCAGCAACACGGCCAGAACCAGGATAACCCCCATCGGTTTGAGGAAGCCACGCAGGTTATTGCGCACCTCATCAACCTTACGAACCAGGTAGTTGGCGAGATAGCAGAACAGCGACAACTTAGTGAACTCAGCGGGCTGAATACGCAGTGGGCCAAAAGCAATCCAACGTGACGCACCGTTAACCGAGCTACCCACAACCAACACAATCAACAACATAGCAATAGATAACAACAGCAGCGCGGTACTGTGACGCTGCCAGAAATCCATCGGCAAACGCAGGGTGAACAACGCCAGCACAAACGCCAGAATGATGTACAGACCGTCACGTTTAGCAAACAAGAATGGGTCATTCGCCAGACGTTGCCCGACAGGCATAGACGCGGATGTGACCATAATAAAACCGACCGCAGCTAGCCCGAAAGTCAGCCATAGCATGGTGCGGTCATACATTACGATGTTATTTGAGTCGGCCTCGCGGGAGCCCATCACCCAGCCTTTAATTGCTGACGCAAGCCAACTCAGGACGGCAAATCCCGGCAGTCTTGGCATACGCAGGCGAGGCAGAGAGAAGCGCATCAGCCAAGCTCCTTCGCAAGTAAGGTGAACTGGTCACCGCGTTGCTCAAAGTTTTTGAACTGATCGAGGCTGGCGCACGCCGGAGAAAGCAGAACCATGTCGCCAGGTTGTACACGAGCGGCAATTAATTTCATCGCCTGCGCCATCGTTTCAGTTTGTTCTGCAACATCAGGACGCAATGCAGCAAGTTCCGCACCATCACGACCAAAACAATAAAGCCGAATCGCTGGCCCTTGCAGGTATTGAGCAAGTGAGGAGAAATCAGCAGATTTACCGTCACCGCCCAACAGCAGGTGCAGTGTCCCTTCGACCTGCAAACCATTCAGCGCCGCTTCAGTGCTACCAACGTTGGTCGCTTTGGAATCGTTAATCCAGCGTACGCCGTTACGCTCCCATGCAAGCTGGAAGCGGTGAGCAAGACCGGTGAAGGTCGTCAGGGCTTTCAGGCTGCTGGAGCGTGGTAGTTTCACCGCATCCGCTAACGCCAATGCAGCAAGTGCGTTGGTGTAGTTATGGCGTCCCACCACTTTCATCTCTTTGGTGTTCAGGATTTTCTCACCTTTAACCCGCAGCCAGGTATCGCCCTGCTGATGGTTGAGATGATAGTCACCGACGTCGACGCCGAAGCTAATGCAACGATCGTCTGCACCACGTACTGGCATCGTCAATGCGTCATCCGCGTTCACTACACACACCGCGGCGTTTTCATAAACGCGCAGTTTGGCCGCACGGTACTGCTGCAGACCAAACGGATAGCGGTCCATATGATCTTCAGTCACGTTGAGAATGGTTGCCGCCGCTGCTTTCAGGCTATGAGTGGTTTCCAGTTGGAAGCTGGAAAGCTCCAGTACATATAGCTCGCGGTTTTGATCAAGCAGCATCAAGGCAGGCAAGCCGATATTTCCGCCTACACCTACATTTACGCCCGCCATTTTGGCCATTTCACCAACCAAGGTGGTGACAGTGCTCTTACCGTTCGAACCGGTGATCGCCACAATCGGTGCTGTCGCTTCACGGCAGAAGAGTTCGATATCACCGATTATCTCAACGCCCGCATCTGCAGCACGACTCAGCGCTGGATGGGCAATAGCAATACCAGGGCTGGCAATAATCAAGTCAGCCGTTAACAACCAATCTTCATTGAGTGAGCCAGTATGTCGTTCCACTGCTTCTGGTAGTTTTTCAAGTCCAGGCGGTGTCATGCGGGTGTCCATCACGCGTGGCGTCACACCACGCGCAAGGAAGAAATCCACGCAGGAAAGGCCGGTGAGGCCCAATCCGATAATAACGACTTTTTTACCCTGGTAATCAGCCATGGTTAACGCACCTTCAGGGTAGCCAGGCCAATCAGGACCAGCATGAGCGAAATAATCCAGAAGCGCACAATGACTCGCGGCTCCGGCCAACCTTTCAATTCATAATGGTGATGAATCGGGGCCATACGGAAAATGCGCTGCCCGCGCAATTTGAAGGAGCCAACCTGCAAGATGACCGAAAGTGTCTCAACCACAAACACCCCGCCCATAATCACTAACAGGAACTCCTGGCGCAGCAATACGGCGATAGTCCCGAGCGCACCGCCCAGTGCCAGAGAGCCAACATCGCCCATAAACACTTGCGCTGGATAGGTGTTAAACCACAAGAAACCAAGCCCAGCCCCCACGATCGCCGTACAGACGATAACCAGTTCGCCGGAGTGGCGCAGATAAGGAATATGCAGATATTCAGCAAACTTGATGTTACCCGTTGCCCAAGCGACTAGCGCAAAACCGGATGCCACCAGCACAGTAGGCATGATAGCCAGGCCATCGAGGCCATCGGTCAGGTTTACCGCATTGCCAGTGCCAACAATAACGAAATACGCCAACAGCACATAAAACAGGCCAAGCTGAGGCATCACGTCTTTAAAGAACGGCACAACCAGCTCGGTGGCTGGCGTTCCTTTCCCTGCGCTGTACATCGTGAAGGCCACAGCCAACGCGATGACGGACATCCAGAAATATTTCCAGCGGGCAATCAAGCCTTTAGTGTCTTTGCGCACCACTTTACGGTAATCATCGACAAAGCCAATCGCACCATAGCCGACCAGTACGAACAATACGCACCAGACATAAGGGTTGGAGGGGTATGCCCACATCAATACAGAAATAACGATAGAAGTCAGGATCATAATCCCGCCCATCGTTGGTGTTCCGCGCTTACTGAAATGGGATTCAGGACCGTCATTACGCACGACCTGGCCGAAAGAAAGTTGCTGCAAACGAGCAATCATACGCGGCCCCATCCATAACGAGATGAACAGAGCAGTCAGCAGGCTGACGATGGCGCGAAACGTCAAATAGGAAAAGACGTTAAAGCCGGAATAATATTTGACCAAGTGTTCGGCCAGCCAAACTAACATGTTCCATTCTCCTGTAATGCGCGTACTACCTGTTCCATGGCGGCACTACGTGAACCCTTCACTAAAATAGTCATCATTGAATGCTCGGCGAGTAACGCCTTCAGGTGTGCGATTAAAGAGGGTTTATCGGTAAAATGTTCACCCACTTCAGAGGCCAGACTGATTGTTTCGCTCAGTGTGCCCACGCTCAGTACGCAATCAATGCCGGACGCTTTCGCGGCTTCGCCTACCTGACGATGGCACTCTACAGATTCATCACCAAGCTCAGCCATATCCCCAACAACCATCACACGGAAGCCCGGCATTTCTGACAGCACCTGTGCTGCGGCGGTCATCGACCCCACATTGGCGTTGTAACTGTCATCAAGCAGAAGTTGGTTTTCAGAAAGTTGAATCGGGAACAAACGTCCAGGAACAGCTTTTAAGTCGGCAAGACCTGCTTTAACCGCTTCCAGCGAGGCACCTACCGCCATTGCAAGTGACGTTGCAGCCAGTGCGTTAGCAATGTTATGGCGCCCAGGAAGTGGCAAATTCACATCAACGTCGCCAGCTGGCGTTTTGATTGTGAACTCAGTGCCATGGGCAGTGATATGCACATTGGTCGCGGTGAAATCGCTGCCGGTTGCATTGGGTGAGAAGCGCCAGGTTTTGCGCTCGCCAATGGTTTGTTGCCAGTTCAGCCAATCATTATTATCGGCATTGAGAATGGCGATGCCGTTTGCAGGCAGACCAGCGAAAATCTCACCTTTCGCTTTCGCAACACCCGCAAGCGAACCAAAACCTTCAAGGTGTGCAGCCGCCAAATTATTGACTAATGCCGCTTCCGGGCGCGTCAAGCCCACCGTCCAGGCGATTTCACCCTGATGGTTTGCACCCAGCTCAATGACCGCATACTCATATTCTGGTGTGAGGCGTAATAACGTCATTGGCACGCCAATATCGTTATTCAGGTTTCCGGCTGTATATAAAGTGCTACCGCATTCGCGCAAAATCGCGGCGGTCATCTCTTTTACAGAGGTTTTGCCAGAAGAACCGGTCAACGCAACAATACGTGTCGGAACCTGCTGACGAACCCAGGCAGCCAGTTCACCGAATGCTTGATGTGTATCCGCTACCACGAGCTGTGGAACATTAACATCCAGCTTACGGGAAACCAGCAGCGCCCCTGCCCCACCGCTGACCGCATCTTGCGCAAAATCGTGCGCATCGAAGCGCTCGCCTTTTAAGGCAACAAACAGGCAGCCAGGGGTTAATTTGCGCGTGTCAGTGGTGACATCAATGATGTCGGCATCAACCCCGTGCAATTCACCCTGCAAAACAGTGGCGAGTTGGCTTAATGAAACGCGGATCATGCCACAACCCCCAACAAGCGGGCGGCAGTGACACGGTCGGAGTAGTCCAGACGGCGCACCCCAACAATCTGATAGTCCTCGTGGCCTTTGCCTGCCAGCAGAACGACATCATTTTCTTTCGCCTGCATAATCGCGTTGGTGACCGCTTCAGCACGGCCTGCAACCACATGCGCACGACCTGCATCCAGCATGCCAACCAAAATGTCAGCCACAATCGCATTCGGCTCTTCGGTACGCGGATTGTCATCGGTGACAACCACAACATCAGCATACTGTTCAGCAATACCACCCATGATTGGACGTTTGCCTTTATCCCTGTCACCACCACAACCAAAGACGCACCACAGCTTACCGCTGCAATGTAAACGCGCCGCTTGCAGTGCTTTTTCCAGAGCATCCGGCGTGTGGGCATAATCCACCACTACCGTCGGTTTACCCGGTGCGCTGAAAACTTCCATACGTCCACAAACGGGTTGCAGACTCGGTGCCGTTTTCAGCAGTTCTTCAAGGGGATAATCCAGCACTAGCAGAGTTGCCAACGCTAACAGCAAGTTGCTGACATTGAATGCGCCCATCAGGCGGCTTTCGATTTCACCGTCGCCCCAGGAAGAGCTGAAGCGAACAGTCGCCCCACCATCGTGATACTGCACATTGGTTGCTTTCAACCAACGGCCACGACAGCCTGGCTGTAAATTATCTTCCATCGTGACCGCAACGGCGTCAGGTAAACGCGTTAACCAATTGCGTCCGACTTCATCATCAGCATTGATGATGGCATTGCCGTAATCATGTTCAGAGAACAGCAGCCATTTGGCCGCTTCGTAGCCTGCCATATCCCCGTGGTAATCGAGGTGGTCACGACTTAAGTTGGTGAACACACTGGCGGCAAATTTCAGAGCGGAAACACGATGCTGAACCAGGCCATGTGAGGAAACTTCCATGGCGGCGAAGCTCGCCCCTTGATCTGCAAGGTTAGCAAGCACTTGCTGTACATCAACGGCAGAACCGGTGGTGTTTTCAGTTGGTTTCACGTTGCCGAGCAGGCCGTTACCCACAGTGCCCATCACGGCACTGGTTTCGCCTAACAACTGGCTCCACTGGGCAAGCAGTTGTGCGGTCGTGGTTTTACCGTTAGTCCCGGTCACACCAACCAAACGTAATGCACTTGAAGGCTCGTTGTAAAAACGCCCTGCCAGAGCAGAAAGACGTTGATGCAATTGGCTCAGATAAATAACCGGCACACCGTGCATTTCACGGACTTCGCCATCCGTTGCCTCGCCTTCAGCTTCAGCTACGACAGCGGCTACGCCTTGCGCTATTGCCTGCGGGATATATCGACGCCCGTCCGCCTGATGACCGACTACAGCCACAAAAAGGTCGCCCGATGCCGCCACGCGACTATCGAGTGTCATTTCTCGCAGAGCTCTCGCAGGTAGCGCTGGTAGCGCTGGTACCCACGGAGCGAGAAGGTCGCGCAAATTACGATCTGCCACCTGATCCCTCTTTTTGATTAATTACAAATTCACTTTTTTCACCTGTCGCCAGAGCATCCGGTTCGATATTCATGGTGCGCAGAACGCCGCCCATGATGGCACCGAACACAGGTGCAGAGACGGCACCACCGTAATATTTACCTGCTTGAGGATCGTTAATTACCACAACCAATGCGAATCGCGGATTACTGGCTGGTGCTACGCCTGCGGTGTAAGCAATGTATTTGTTAACATAACGTCCATCCGGACCGACTTTTTTCGCAGTACCGGTTTTAATTGCGATGCGGTAGCCCTTGATAGCCGCTTTCACGCCACCACCACCAGGCAATGCCACACTTTCCATCATATGAACGACGGTACGAACCAACGGTTCAGGGAAAATACGCTCGCCTGGAACCGGAGGATCAACCTTCGTAATCGACAGCGGGCGATACACGCCGTAGCTGCCTATCGTTGCGTAGACACGCGCTAACTGTAACGGCGTTACCATTAGCCCGTAGCCGAAAGAGAAGGTGGCCCTCTCTATGTCAGACCACCGTTGTTTTTGCGGATATAAGCCACTGCGTTCTCCGACCAACCCCAAATTGGTCGCTTTTCCCAATCCAAAACGTGAGTAAGTATCTACCAACGCTGAGGAGGGCATCGCTAACGCCAGTTTGGAAACCCCGACGTTACTCGACTTCTGTAGTACCCCGGTAAGGGTCAATTCGCTGTAGCGCGCCACATCTTTGATCTCATGACCATTGATGCGGTACGGCACGGTATTCAGGACGGTATTTTCACGCACGACACCACGTTGCAGCGCCGTCATGACCACCATTGGCTTAACTGTTGAACCCGGTTCGAAAACGTCCGTAATGGTACGGTTTCGCATGATGTCTTTCGGGGTTCCACTTAAATTATTTGGGTTATAGGACGGGCTGTTTGCCATCGCCAATACTTCACCGGTATTCACATCTACCAGTACCGCACTGCCCGATTCGGCCTTGTTGAAAGCCACGGCGTTGTTTAGCTCACGATAAACCAGTGCCTGCAGGCGTTCATCAATGCTCAAAGCCAGGTTGTGAGCGGCCTGGCTGTCGGTTGAGGAGATATCTTCGATGACGCGACCAAAGCGGTCTTTACGTACGATTCGCTCGCCAGGTTGGCCGGTCAGCCATTTATCGAAGCTTTTTTCAACACCTTCAATCCCCTGACTATCGACGTTTGTGAAGCCAATAAGGTGAGCGGTGACTTCGCCAGAAGGATAGTAGCGACGAGATTCCTCGCGCAGATGAATCCCCGGGAGTTTGAGTTTTTTGATGTAGTCGCCAATATCTGGATTCACCTGACGCGCCAGATAAATAAAGCGGCCTTTAGGGTTGCTGTTCACACGGGAAGCGAGCTGATCAAGAGGGATTTTCAGTGCATCGGCCAGCGCTTTCCAGCGGTTATCCAGCGTAATACCACCCGCGTCATGCAGCTCTTTCGGATCGGCCCAAATGGCTTTAACCGGCACACTAACTGCCAATGGTCTGCCCGCGCGGTCACTAATCATGCCTCGAGAAGTCGAAACTTCCTGCACACGTAGGGAACGCATATCTCCCTGACGTACCAACATGTCCGGCGCGATGATTTGCAGCCAGGCAACGCGCCCCAACAGGAAAACCAGCGCCAGCAAAATGCAACCGCAAAGCAACGCAAAACGCCAACTTACAAAGTTGGCCTGTTCTTCCTGGCGTTTCGGTTTAAGCGTTTTTGCCGCTGCTCTCATCTGTCACGCGATTCCTTATTGCTGAACTACGATGTTTTCCTGCGATGGGTCAACATGCTGCAATTGCAGCTTTTCCGTCGCGACCCGCTCCACCCGGCTATGATCGCCCAGTGCGTTTTCTTCCAGAATCAGGTTACGCCACTCGATATCTAACGCATCACGTTCCACCACCATTTGCTCACGCTGTGCGGTGAGCAGACGGGTATGGTGCGCGGTCGTTACAACGAAAATGGCTGTTACGATAATGGCGGTAAACAAAATCAGTGGCATTTTCCCATTACGCAACAAGTCACCACCAATCACCGCTGGTAGTGCATGGCGTTCGCCACTGCTCAATTGGCCAGTAACTTTAGTGAGGGCTTCTGCCACTTTGTTGATCATGCGTTTGTCCTTTCAGCGATGCGCAGTACCGAACTACGCGCGCGCGGGTTTTCCGCCACTTCTTCATCACCCGGCATCATTTTGCCAATGGATTTTAAATATCTGCCGCCGAGCTTATTCAGTTGTGCTTCAGTCATTGGCAGCCCCGCCGGAACTTGCGGCCCACGGGTGTTTTCACGCATAAAGCGCTTAACAATCCGGTCTTCCAAAGAGTGGAAACTGATGATCGACAGACGACCACCTGGTGACAGTGTTGGAATTGAACCTTTGAGCGCCTGTTCAATTTCTTCAAGTTCACTGTTGATCCAGATTCGGATAGCCTGGAACGTACGCGTCGCCGGGTGTTTGAACTTGTCTTTTACCGGCATTGCCGCAGCCACAACCGTTGCCAGTTCTTTGGTACGCGTCATTGGCTGTTCGCGGTTACGCTCGATAATGGCGCGCGCAATACGTTTGCCGAATTTTTCTTCACCGAAGGTTTTGATAACCCAGGCGATATCCGCTTCATCAGCGCTAAGCAACCATTCTGCCGCAGATTGACCGCGAGTCGGGTCCATGCGCATATCCAACGGACCATCACGCATAAACGAGAAGCCACGCTCGGCGTCATCCAGCTGAGGCGAGGAGACACCCAGATCCAGAAGAATACCGTCAATTTTGCCCAGCAAATCGCGTTCGCTTGCGTATTGAGCTAATTCAGAGAAAGGTCCATGAATGATGGAGAAGCGCGGGTCATCAATTGCTTGTGCTGCTGCAATGGCTTGCGGGTCACGGTCGATAGCCAGCAGGCGTCCTTCTGGTCCCAGTTGGGAAAGAATCAATCGAGAATGTCCGCCACGACCAAACGTGCCATCAATGTAGATGCCATCCTGACGAATGTTGAGACCATTCACGGCCTCATCAAGCAGCACCGAAGTATGTTTAAAATTTTCCATCATTATTTATAGTGACAAGTCCTGCAGCCTATCCGACAACGTAGTCGTCGTGGCCTGCTCAGCGTCGATGTCTTCCTTGACCTGTTGATGCCAGGTTGTTTCATCCCACAGTTCAAACTTATTGAACTGCCCAACCAGCATCACTTCTTTGGTTAGCCCGGCGTGTTGGCGCAAAACAGGTGCCAATAACAAACGCCCGGCACTATCCATCTGACATTCACTGGCATGGCCCAATAACAGTCGCTGCACGCGACGTTCTACAGGGTTCATACTCGACAGACGAGCTAGCTTTTGTTCAATAATTTCCCACTCGGGGAGGGTATAAAGCAGCAGGCATGGGTGATGGATGTCGATGGTACAAACCATCTGACCTTCAGAGGTTTCGACAAGCGCATCCCGGTAACGGGTAGGTACGGCGAGCCGCCCTTTGCTGTCGAGATTGACTAATGTTGCCCCACGGAACATGCCAGCCTCACCCTTAAAATCCCCTTTCCACCACTTTCACCCACAAAATCCCACCTAAAGGAGTTTACGGAGCGGAGGAAAACCTTGTCAAGCAAGCTACAACGCTGATGGAAATAATTTTCATCTCATAAGCGATTGATAAATGACTGGCGTGAAAAGGCGCTACATTCACGATGCAAAATTAACGTTATGAATATTTGAAAGAAAAATGGTCAATAAGCATAAATATCGTTAAATCGACTGAAAACCTGACAGGTAAAATATGAAGTGTTCAGTTTGCGACGCGGTCGGCATTTTAAGGTATTTCTCGACAGGTTAACAGCGTCAGATGCAGGCGAAGCGCGGGCTGGAGGGAAGTTTGATTCTTATCAGATAGCTATTGTTTAATTATCCGGCATTTTTACACAATGCTATGTAACAAAATAATTCTGAAGTAGTCTTATATCGATTAAGGAATTAAAGATTCATCTTTTACCAAAGAAAAATAATTACCTGAATAACCAATAAAAATAAAGCGAGAATATTCTTAATTAAGAATGGCAGCCGTAACTGCCATCTCTTGTTAGTGGCGACTTAAACTTCCGCGACGGTATAGATTACGGCGAATACGAGTCAGGCCTGCTTTCGGCTTACGTGGCTCATCAAGGCTGGCAAGAACGAGTTCCAGCACACGTTCCGCAACGTCACGGTGGCGCTGCGCGACTGCCAGAACTGGGCATTGCAGGAAATCGAGCAGTTCATGGTCCCCGAAGGTGGCAATCGCCAGCTCAGTCGGTAATCGCCCTTCACGTCGCAACGTGACATCCATAACACCTTGTAATAATGCAAATGAAGTGGTGTACAGAGCCTGCGGCATTGGATGGGTTTCCAGCCATTTATCAAACAACTGCGCTGCGGCTTCGCGTTCGTAGCTGTTGGCATAAAGGAAATGCACTTCACGTGGGTCGTCTTTCCATGCACTGCGGAAACCTTGCTCACGCAAATAGCTGACGGAAAGCTCCGGCAACGCACCAAGGTAAAGCACGGTTTCGGCTGGGAAAGTACGAAGCTCACTGGCCAGCATTTCCGCGTCTTCCTGATCCGCACCGACGACGCTGATGAAGTTTTCACGGTCTAAGGCACGGTCGAGCGCAATGATCGGGAAGGAGTCGTTCGCCCAACGCTGGTAGAAAGGATGCTCAGGCGGCAGTGAAGTGGAAACAATGATGGCATCCACCTGGCGTTGCAAGAGATGTTCAATGCAGCGCATTTCATTATCTGGCTGATCTTCAGAACAGGCAATTAGCAGCTGGTATCCACGCTGACGGGCCTGCCGCTCTAGATAGTTAGCAATACGGGTATAACTCGTGTTCTCAAGGTCTGGAATAACTAATCCGATAGAACGCGTACGCCCGGCCCGCAACCCCGCGGCCACCGCATTCGGGTGGTAGTTATGCTCGCGAACAACCGCCATGACTTTCTCAACGGTTTTATCGCTGACACGATACTGCTTTGCCTTGCCGTTGATGACGTAGCTCGCCGTGGTGCGCGAAACTCCAGCCAGGCGCGCGATTTCATCCAATTTCACAGTAGCCCCTTAATTTATAGGATTGCCATATCCATACACTGGTCATGGTTTCATTTTTATCATCTAAGCGCAGAATAATAACTCGGGCAACCGCTTTTACTGGCAGTTGTTGTGTGATTTGCAAAAAAAAACCCGGCACGAGTTTACCGGGTTTATTATTTAGCCACCTTTCATGGCTAACGCATAATCTTGTCACCGCGTGAAACGCCTACGATCCCAGAGCGCGCCACTTCGACTATTTTTGCCACTTCACGAATAGTATTCAGGAATGCGTCCAGCTTATCACTGGTTCCTGCCAACTGAACCGTGTAGAGCGTTGGAGTCACGTCAATGATTTGCCCGCGGAAGATTTCTGCGTTGCGCTTCACTTCTTCGCGCCCATAACCACTCGCCTGAACTTTTACGAGCATGATTTCACGCTCAACATGCGCTCCCTGTCCCAACTCGCTTACCCGCAGCACATCCACCAACTTATGCAGTTGCTTCTCAATCTGCTCAAGGACTTTCGCGTCCCCTACCGTTTGGATAGTCATACGTGAAAGCGTTGGATCTTCAGTCGGCGCCACAGTCAGGCTTTCGATGTTGTAACCACGCTGAGAGAACAAGCCAATAACACGGGACAGCGCCCCGGACTCATTTTCGAGTAATACAGATAATATCCGGCGCATAATCAGGTTCTCTCCGTTTTACTTAACCACATCTCATCCATACCACCGCCACGGATCTGCATTGGGTACACATGTTCAGTGCCATCAACTGTGACATCAACGAAGACCAGGCGCTGATTACGCACCGCTTCCAGTGCTTCAATCAGTTTGCTTTCCAGCTCTTCAGGTTTGCTGATACCAATCCCTACGTGCCCATAAGCTTCTGCAACGCGCACAAAGTCAGGCAACGATTCCATATAAGATTGGGAGTGACGCCCGGAATAGATCATGTCCTGCCACTGCTTAACCATTCCGAGATAGCGGTTGTTGAGATTTAACACCAGCACCGGCAATCCATATTGCAGTGCGGTGGAAAGTTCCTGGATATTCATCTGAATACTGCCATCGCCGGTGACACAGACGACGGTTTCTTCCGGCAATGCCAATTTCACACCGAGTGCCGCTGGTAAACCAAATCCCATGGTGCCCAGGCCACCGGAGTTAATCCAACGCCGTGGTTTATCAAAGGTGTAATAAAGTGCGGCAAACATCTGATGCTGACCGACATCCGAAGTGACGTAAGCTTCGCCTTTCGTCAGTCGATAGATTGTTTCAATAACCGCCTGTGGCTTAATTTTATCGCTGGTTCTGTCAAATTCGAGACACTGACGAGCACGCCATTGCTCAATCTGCTGCCACCAGTCACGAATGTCATCGCAAGACTGTGGCGTATCTTCCTGTACGAGCAATTCCAACATCTGCTGCAGAACCTGCCGCGCATCGCCCACAATTGGAATGTCTGCACCGACGGTTTTAGATATAGAAGTCGGATCGATATCAATATGCAGCACGGTCGCGTTCGGGCAGTACTTCGCCAGATTGTTGGTGGTGCGGTCATCAAAGCGCACACCGACGCCGAAAATAACGTCAGAGTTGTGCATCACCATATTGGCTTCGTATGTGCCGTGCATCCCCAGCATGCCTAATGCCTGGCGATGCGTTCCAGGGAATGCCCCCAATCCCATCAAGGAAGAGACAACAGGAATATTGAGTTTCCCCGCCAACTCGCGTAATTCGTCATGGCAGGCAGATGTAATCGCACCACCGCCAACGTACATCACCGGTTTTTTCGCGGCCAGCAAAGTTTGCAGTGCGCGTTTAATCTGCCCTTTGTGACCCTGAGTGGTGGGATTATAAGAGCGCATGCTAACGGATTCAGGGTAGCTATACGGCAGTTTGTTAGCCGGACTCATGATGTCTTTCGGTAAATCCACCACAACCGGCCCTGGCCGACCGCTGGAAGCGAGCCAGAAAGCTTTTTTGATAATGGCCGGAATATCTTCCGCCTGCTTGACTAAAAAGCTGTGCTTCACGACCGGGCGAGAAATTCCCACCATGTCGCATTCCTGGAAAGCATCGTAACCAATGAGGGACGTCGCGACCTGGCCTGACAGCACCACCATTGGAATTGAATCCATATAAGCTGTGGCAATACCGGTTATCGCGTTTGTGGCCCCCGGACCTGACGTTACCAGTACGACACCCACTTCCCCCGTCGCACGTGCCAGACCGTCGGCCATATGCACTGCTGCTTGTTCATGGCGCACCAGCACATGATCAATGCCGCCAATAGTATGAAGCGCATCGTAAATATCGAGTACCGCGCCTCCGGGGTAACCGAATACATGTTTAACGCCCTGATCGATAAGCGATCGGACGACCATCTCGGCTCCTGACAACATCTCCATGGTTTGCCTCCAGGCTTACGTGTTTGACCGACCGCTGAAACCATTTCGGCTAAGTCGTTGAGGCAGGTTGTTGCGCCCTGCATATCTCTTTTTATTTTTGATAGTCCGCCTAACATAACCGTTGAAAATCAGGCAATCAATTGTCAATCTTCAACCGTCAATACGCGGATTCCTGACGAACACTACAAAAGCCTAATCTGGCAAAGTAAAACTCTGAGCATAAGGAAATAGTATGATTGGAAATGTTATAAAAAGATGTTTTGCAGGTTAAATCTAATTCGCGGGAGGGTTCATTGATTCACTCGGTGATTAAGAGACAAATCAATAACAGCTGAAAAAACTACAAAATGAAAAAAATTAAGAATAACCGGATGGTTTTCACCACCCGGATGAATCAAGGCTAACAGTCTGTATCTATTTACTACATACCGTGGTCAAAAGTTTTTCCATCCATTGATGCCCTTTATCCCGCCCGGCAGCTTCGTGCCATGATAAATAGCAGGTCGCTATATTATCTTTTAGCGGCAATGCGAAGGTTTGCAAATGAAGTGAATCAGCAAACTCTTCAGCTAACCAACGTGGCGCGATAGCGACCAGGTGAGTTTGTGAGACGACATTTAAAACACTGGTCAATGCCATTCCCTGATAAGCAATGCTGGCTTGCTTTTCCGGAGTTTGATACCACGGCGCACTAAATGATGCAAAACGCTCAAGAGAAACAACCGCATGTTTTTCGTTATAGACGTCTTCTTCGGTTATCGGTTTAATTAAGCGTGGATGTTTCTGACTAGCCACCAGCACCATTTCATCTTCAAACAATGGGATACAAGTGAACTCTGGACGACGGAATTCACTGTAGCTAATAACAAACTCAGTCTCCTGATAACGCAATTGATGTTCAATGTCTTTATTTAAAGCTGATTTAAACAATAATTGAATGCCCGGAGCAAAGCGCTTCATATTATTGAAAATGACTGAGGTCAACATATTATCTAAAGGGCTACTGACGCAGATGTTAAATACCCTTTCACTGCTACCTGGGTCGAAGCCTGCTCCTGGTAATTCATTCTGCACCAGTTGCAATGCCTGGCGAATTGCACCAAACAGCTGAAACGCGCGCGCTGTAGGCTGGATACCCCGCCCGTAGCGAACAAACAACTCGTCGTTGAACATCACTTTCAGTCTGGCTACTGCATTACTCACTGCGGGTTGAGACATTCCCAGAGATTGAGCGGCACGGGTAATATTCTGCATTTGCATAACCGCATCAAATACAGTTAATAAATTTAAGTCAACAGAACGCAGTTGAGGTTTATACCCATCATGCACTGCCGGTTGTTCTACATAATCTTCAGACATGCCAGACTCCACTAAGATTGCATTTCCCTCTTCGCAGATTAACTCTGCGAGCTTCCCCTATTATCATTTGCTAAGCAGAACATGCTGATTGCTGCAATTAAAAACGTCATTTAAACAATTTGAATATAAATCAATAAACTTACGTTTTCTAATGTATCAACACGACTTCAGCTACTGACAAGTCTGATAAATCTATAAAATTCATATGATTTTATTTCGTCAGTTGACTTCTGGATCGTGCTAATCAAATCACAAAATGACTTAACACACAATGATTCGCCAAATGAATAATATATTAAGTATGGATAACATATCCTATTCAGAAACAGCTGACTTACTAAAAAATTACCAATAAAAAAAGAGGCCAAATTCCTAAAAAACAATCCAGATAATGAATAATCCCGCCAAATCATAACCATGATGAATACTACATATAATAAACATCATATTTATAATTGTTTCTGATGATTTCATTTCTACATGCAAGGGTAAACAATCCTTTTTCATACTTTATATATATATTATGAATCTTCCGTATACCAGCATGATTTGCTACGACATAACCCTGACTGACTCAGCATTGCCTCTATCTAAAAGAATAGAGTGTTGACACAGCAGGACAGATCAAGTACCAATAAATGCATAACGAATTTACTTGGGACTTGAAACATGATTCGCACCATTCGCCTACTAGGTCTACTACTAAACGCAACTTCATTGCGCGGTAGACTGGTGGGCGAAATCAAGCGTTGATTCAAGCCTCCAGACAAAAAAACCCGCGCCACTGCGCGGGTTTTTTTTTGCTCGTAGCAACGGCCCCCAAGACAAGAAAGGACCACAACATGAGCCAACAAGTCATTATTTTCGATACAACCTTACGTGATGGTGAGCAGGCGTTACAGGCAAGTCTGAGTGTTAAAGAGAAACTGCAAATTGCGATGGCACTGGAACGTATGGGTGTTGACGTAATGGAAGTGGGTTTCCCGGTCTCCTCCCCTGGTGATTTCGAATCTGTACAAACCATCGCCCGCAATATCAAAAATAGCCGTGTGTGTGGCCTCGCTCGTTGTGTGGATAAAGATATTGATGTTGCTGCCGAAGCGTTGAAAATTGCCGAAGCGTTTCGTATCCACGTTTTCCTGGCAACATCCACCATGCACATCGAAACCAAATTGCGCAGTACCTTCGATGATGTTTTAGCCCGTGCAGTCCACTCCGTAAAACGCGCTCGTCAATACACTGACGACGTTGAGTTCTCTTGTGAAGATGCCGGGCGTACCCCCATCGACAACCTGTGCCGCATTGTAGAAGCTGCGATTGGTGCGGGCGCTACCACGATCAACATTCCAGATACTGTCGGTTACACCACCCCAGTCCAATTCGGTGGCATCATCCAGACGTTGTACAACCGTGTGCCAAACATTGATAAAGCGATCATCTCTGTGCACTGTCACGACGACTTAGGGATGGCGACCGGAAACTCCATCGCCGCAATTCAGGCTGGCGCACGCCAGGTTGAAGGCACGCTGAACGGTATCGGCGAACGCGCCGGTAACACTGCGCTGGAAGAAGTCATCATGGCGATTAAAGTGCGCAGCCAAATGCTGGGCGTGCATACCAATATCAATCACCATGAAATTTACCGTACCAGCCAAATTGTTAGCCAGTTGTGCAATATGCCAATTCCGGCCAACAAAGCGGTTGTCGGTACTAATGCTTTCGCTCACTCCTCCGGTATTCACCAGGATGGCGTGCTGAAAAACCGCGAAAACTACGAAATCATGACCCCGGAAACCATCGGTCTGAATCAGGTACAGTTGAACTTAACTTCACGCTCAGGTCGTGCAGCCGTGAAACACCGTATGGAAGAGATGGGTTATAAAGAAGACGATTACAACCTGGATTCTTTGTACGACGCCTTCCTGAAACTGGCAGACAAAAAAGGTCAGATCTTCGATTACGATTTGGAAGCGCTGGCCTTCATCGGTAAACAACAAGAAGAGCCAGAACATTTCCGCATGGAATATTTCAACGTGCAATCCGGCTCAAGCGTGATTTCTACCGCTTCCGTCCAGTTGCAGTGTGGTGAAGAAACACAGTCTGAAGCGGCAACAGGTAACGGCCCGGTCGATGCGGTCTACCAGGCGATTAACCGCATCACAAATTACGATGTTGAGCTGGTTAAATATCAGCTGTCTGCGAAAGGCCAGGGTAAAGACGCGCTGGGTCAGGTAGATATCGTCGTGACTCATAAAGGTCGTCGCTTCCATGGTGTAGGTCTGGCGACCGATATCGTTGAATCTTCTGCGAAAGCGATGGTAAACGTGCTGAATAACATCTGGCGTGCAGGCATCGTCGAAAAAGAATTGCAACGCAAAGCTCATAATAAAGAAAATAATCAGGAAACCGTGTGACATGTCAAAAACTCATCATATAGCAGTATTGCCGGGTGACGGCATTGGCCCAGAAGTTATGGCTCAGGCGCTGAAAGTGCTGGATGCAGTTCGTACGCGCTTCGATATGCGTATTACCACCAGTCAATATGACGTCGGCGGTATTGCTATTGACCGTCACGGCAACCCGCTGCCACCGGTTACAGTTGAAGGCTGTGAACAAGCCGATGCGATTCTGTTCGGCTCCGTCGGTGGCCCAAAATGGGAACACCTGCCGCCCGCTCAACAACCTGAACGTGGTGCGCTGCTGCCACTGCGTAAGCACTTTAAATTATTCAGCAACTTGCGCCCAGCGCGCTTGTACCAAGGCCTGGAAGAGTTTTGTCCACTGCGCGCTGACATCGCTGCTAACGGCTTCGATATTCTGTGCGTTCGTGAATTAACTGGCGGTATCTATTTCGGCCAGCCAAAAGGTCGAGAAGGCTCCGGCGCACACGAGAAAGCTTTTGATACTGAAGTCTATTACCGCTTCGAGATCGAACGTATTGCGCACATTGCCTTCCAGTCGGCGCGCAAACGTCGCCATAAAGTGACATCAATTGATAAAGCCAACGTATTGCAGAGTTCTGTGATGTGGCGCGAAATCGTTGGTGAAATCGCGAAAGAATATCCGGACGTTGAGCTGTCCCACATGTACATCGACAACGCCACGATGCAGCTGATCAAAGATCCATCCCAGTTTGACGTACTGCTGTGCTCCAACCTGTTTGGCGACATTCTGTCAGATGAATGCGCGATGATCACAGGCTCGATGGGCATGCTGCCATCCGCCAGCCTGAATGAACAAGGTTTTGGCCTGTACGAACCTGCGGGTGGTTCTGCGCCAGATATCGCGGGTAAAAATATTGCTAACCCCATTGCGCAAATCCTGTCTTTGGCACTGTTACTGCGCTACAGCCTGGATGCTGAAGAGGCCGCTCAGGCTATCGAAAACGCTATCAACCTTGCGCTGGAAGAAGGCTTCCGTACTGGCGATTTAGCGCGTGATGGCAATGCAATCAGCACCGATGAAATGGGCAATACCATTGCTCGTTTTGTTGCAGAGGGGAAATAATCATGGCGAAGACGTTATATCAGAAATTGTACGATGCCCATGTCGTCTACGAAGCAGTGGATGAAACTCCTCTGCTGTATATCGACCGTCATCTGGTGCATGAAGTCACCTCTCCGCAGGCGTTCGATGGCCTGCGCGCGCATAAGCGCCCGGTGCGTCAGCCAGGCAAAACATTTGCCACCATGGACCACAACGTTTCTACGCAGACCAAAGACATCAACGCCTCCGGCGAGATGGCCCGCATTCAAATGCAGGAATTAATGAAAAACTGCAAAGAATTCGGCGTTGAGCTGTACGACCTGAACCACCCATTCCAGGGTATCGTCCACGTGATGGGCCCTGAGCAAGGCATAACTTTGCCGGGCATGACAATCGTTTGTGGCGATTCCCACACTGCAACCCATGGCGCATTTGGTGCACTGGCGTTTGGTATCGGGACTTCTGAAGTTGAACATGTTCTGGCGACGCAAACCCTGAAACAGGGCCGCGCCAAAACCATGAAAATTGAAGTCACAGGCCACGCAGCACCCGGTATCACGGCGAAAGATATTGTGCTGGCGATCATCGGCAAAACCGGCAGCGCTGGCGGCACCGGGCATGTCGTGGAATTCTGCGGTAGCGCGATTCAGGCGCTGTCGATGGAAGGAAGAATGACGTTGTGCAACATGGCTATCGAAATGGGTGCTAAAGCCGGTATCGTTGCGCCAGACGACACAACCTTCAACTATGTGAAGGGCCGTCTGCACGCTCCGAAAGCTGCCGATTGGGACGATGCGGTTGCGTACTGGAAAACCTTCAGCACAGATGAAGGTGCAAAATTCGATACCGTTGTGACCCTGGATGCCGCAGATATCGCACCGCAAGTCACCTGGGGCACAAACCCAGGCCAGGTCATTTCGGTTACTGAAAACATCCCGAACCCTGAATCCTTCGCCGACCCGGTAGAACGTGCGTCTGCTGAAAAAGCGCTGGCGTACATGGGTTTGAAACCGGGGATCCCGCTGACCGAAGTGGCTATCGATAAAGTATTTATCGGCTCGTGTACTAACTCACGTATTGAAGATTTGCGTGCTGCGGCTGAAATCGCCAAAGGTCGTAAAGTCGCACCAGGCGTGCAGGCATTAGTCGTTCCAGGCTCTGGTCCGGTGAAAGCGCAGGCTGAAGCTGAAGGCCTGGATAAGATTTTCATTGAAGCGGGTTTTGAATGGCGCTTGCCTGGCTGCTCTATGTGCCTTGCGATGAACAACGATCGTCTGGAACCAGGCGAGCGTTGCGCCTCCACCAGCAACCGTAACTTTGAAGGCCGTCAGGGCCGTGGTGGACGCACGCATCTGGTGAGCCCGGCAATGGCCGCTGCCGCTGCTGTATCCGGTCATTTTGCTGACATCCGCACGTTGAAATAAGGGAAAACACCATGGCAGAGAAATTTATCCAACATACCGGCCTGGTCGTTCCGCTGGATGCCGCAAACGTTGATACCGACGCAATCATTCCTAAGCAGTTTTTGCAGAAGGTGACGCGCACCGGTTTTGGCGCACATTTGTTTAATGACTGGCGTTTTCTGGACGATGCAGGCCAAAAGCCAAATCCAGAATTTGTGCTGAACTTCCCGGAGTTTAAAGGTGCTTCTATTTTGCTGGCACGTGAAAACTTTGGCTGTGGATCTTCACGCGAACACGCACCGTGGGCGTTAACCGATTACGGTTTTAAAGTGGTTATCGCACCAAGTTTTGCAGATATCTTCTACGGCAACTCATTCAACAACCAGCTGCTGCCGGTGACGTTGAGCGAAGAAGAAGTGGATGAACTGTTCAAACTGGTCGCGGCAAATCCGGGGATTACGTTCGTTGTCGACCTGGAAGCGCAAACGGTGAAAGCGGGCGAGAAAAACTACACGTTTAACATCGATACCTTCCGCCGCCACTGCATGTTGGAAGGGCTGGATAGCATCGGCTTGACGCTGCAACACGAAGGTTCAATTTCTGCTTACGAGCAGAAACAACCGGTGTTTATGCGCTAATTATTATGGCGGGCCAATACCCCAAATAATTCGAGTTGTGGGTAGGCGGCAAGCTGGCGAATCCCCAGGAGCTTACTAAAGTAAGTGACTGGGGTGAGCCAGAGCAGCCAACACCCCCACAGCTCGAAGTATGAAGGGTAATTATTTTAACGTTTCAACCAAGCCTTTGCGCTGCCCTTCCAGCGTCACCACTTTGCTGCATACATCGCGGCCAAACTGCTCGAAATCTTGTTCCTGATTCTTCCACTCTTTTTGGATAGCTGTCTGTAACCCACCGAGGCTACCCAACACGCCTTGCAACGGATTGCCACCACCTTTCAGAACGGCTTTAGCACCCATTTCATTGATGCTGTCCTGCAAGATGCCACCCATTGCCTGATTCACCAGTTGTTGTCCATCGGCACGAACCTGATCAATCGCTTTATAGTGGAACGTTAAGCCATCCTGACGCGTTTCAATAATGCGGCTCATTTGCTCTTTAAGCTGCGCGTCGAGTTTAGTCAGACGGCCACGCATATTGCTGCTCTCACCGACTTCCTGAGCGATGATTTTATCCAGCGCGATACGGCCTTTTTCCACGCGAGTCAGCGCGCCGTTGTTGATCCACGGCAGGTCAGTGCGCAACGCTTGCTGATAACTCACCGCCAACTGGCGCTGCGTTGCGTTTAAAGTATGTGGCTTACCGTTAAATTGCAGGCTGCCATCCGGGGCAATAACCAGATTGCCATTCTCACCCACAACCTGAACGGACTGCGGGTTAATAACTACGTCATCGCGAGGCGTGACGCTGCATTTATAGTCGGCCTGCGCCTGCATCGCGGTTAGCAACAGAACGCCCATCAGTGCCTTACGAATCATAGCTACTCCTGATAAAAAAAGGCCGGTTTTCACCGGCCTGTTTATGCTTTAAAAATCAATCCCACCAAACATCAAACAGATCGCTGGTGCGAATGTCTTCAGCTTTGTGTTCTTCGAGCCATTTGCGCACCAGAGCCTGATGCTCCTCGGTGCATTTACCGATTTCCTGCAGACAGATTAAGCCTTCCCAGGAGAGGTGGCCGCCGCCATCAAAAGCCAGACCGTTTTTATCGATAACATCGTCAATAAATGCATCAACAATTTTATCAATTTGTTCTTCGGAGGTGCCTTCCGGGAAACGCCATGCAACAGAGAACCCCAACTCCTGGAATTCGTCGATGTGCATTTTCTTACGCAAACGACGGCTACGATTTTTTGCCATTACTTTATCCTCTCGAACATTAAGTCCCATACGCCGTGACCAAGACGATGGCCACGTTGTTCAAATTTGGTCACCGGACGTGAATCCGGGCGCGGTACGTAGTCGTTACTCTGCGACTGGTTTTGATAACCGTCGATAGAGGACATCACTTCGAGCATGTGTTCCGCATAAGGTTCCCAGTCGGTTGCCATATGGAACACACCACCCAGTTTCAATTTGCTTTTCACCAACTCGGCAAACGGCACTTGAACGATACGGCGTTTATTATGACGTGCTTTGTGCCATGGATCAGGGAAAAAGAGCTGAACCATAGATAAAGAATTGTCAGGAATCATTTTTTGCAACACTTCTACTGCGTCGTGACACATCACACGCAGGTTCTCAACGCCCTCTTCATGGGCTGTCGCGAGACAAGCCCCGACACCTGGCGAGTGTACTTCAATACCCAAAAAATTCTGCTGTGGATTTGCCTGTGCCATTGCGACAAGCGACGTCCCCATGCCAAAACCAATTTCCAGCGTTACTGGCGCTTCGCGACCAAATAGTGCTGCAAAATCAACAGGTGCGGTTTCATATTCAACGCCCATCACCGGCCAATAGTTTTCCAGTGCGAACTCTTGACCTTTAGTCAGGCGGCCCTGGCGGCGCACAAAACTACGAATCCGGCGCATTGCGCGGCCTTCTTCATTAAATTCCGGTGAGATGACGTCATTTTTCATGGTGTTCAGGCTTTGAGTTAGTGTTCGGGAAACGGGCATTATCCAAAGTTAATGATGAGAAGCAAGCACCAGAAAGTTCCGGTTTACAGCACGGAGCCGTCTGTGCTGGAATCAGCCCCCTAAATCACACATTTATCGGATGCTGGGCAACAATGATACAAGCGCCGCAATTCGCCAACCAGGTTCTTGACTGGTATCAAAAATACGGGCGCAAAACCCTGCCATGGCAACTCGAAAAAACGCCTTATAAAGTATGGCTGTCTGAGGTGATGTTGCAACAAACGCAAGTTGCCACCGTCATTCCTTACTTTGAGCGCTTTATGGAGCGCTTCCCAACGGTAACCGATCTTGCCAACGCTCCACTGGATGAAGTTCTGCATTTGTGGACCGGCCTTGGCTATTACGCGCGTGCCAGAAACCTGCACAAAGCTGCGCAAATGGTGGCAAACCAGCACCACGGCGTGTTCCCGGAAACCTTTGAAGAAGTGGCCGCACTTCCCGGCGTTGGGCGTTCTACCGCAGGCGCCATTCTTTCACTTTCACTCGGCAAACATTTCCCTATTTTGGATGGTAACGTCAAACGCGTGCTCGCACGTTGTTACGCAGTCTCTGGCTGGCCGGGCAAAAAAGACGTAGAGAAGAAGCTGTGGGATATAGCCGAACAAGTCACGCCAGCGCAAGGTGTTAGCCAATTTAACCAGGCGATGATGGATCTGGGCGCGATGGTTTGCACCCGCTCGAAACCGAAATGCGAACTGTGCCCGGTGAATAATATTTGTCTGGCGTATGCCAATAATAGCTGGGCTAACTATCCAGGAAAAAAACCGAAGGTGACAATACCGGAGCGTACTGGCTATTTCCTGATGATGCAGCATCAGCAAAGTATTTTGCTATCCCAGCGCCCTGCTGTGGGTCTTTGGGGCGGTTTGTATTGCTTCCCACAGTTCGAAACCGAAGCAGAGTTACGCGACTGGCTAGCACAACGCCAAATCCCTGCGGAAAATCTCACGCAATTAACCGCCTTCCGCCATACATTCAGCCACTTCCATTTGGATATTGTTCCAATGTGGCTCCCGGTGCTTTCGTTTAGCGGGTGCATGGATGAAGGAACCGCTCTCTGGTATAACTTAGCGCAGCCTCCGTCCGTAGGACTGGCCGCTCCGGTAGAGCGTTTATTACAGCAATTACACGCCGATCCGGTGGTACTAAAACCCGCCCGCATCGTTGAAGAGGAATAATGATGAGCAGAACTATTTTTTGTACTTACCTGCAACGTGACGCAGAAGGCCAGGATTTCCAACTTTATCCGGGCGAACTGGGCAAACGTATTTATAACGAGATCTCTAAAGAAGCGTGGGCGTTGTGGCAAACCAAACAAACCATGCTGATTAACGAACGTAAAATGAGCATGATGAATCCTGAGCACCGCAAAGAGCTGGAAGCTGAAATGGTCAACTTCCTGTTCGAAGGCAAAGAAGTCCATATCGAAGGCTACACGCCGCCAGAAAAATAAAAATACAGGGGCCTTCGGCCCTTTTGCACAACACATCAAGCACAACTCATACACGGAACGATGAAAAAATTTCTCGCGCTAGCTCTGGTTGTCCCCTTGCTCATTTCATGTTCGAGCAAAAAAGACGATGCCTATAACGAGGCTTTTGTTAAGGACACCAATGGTTTCGATATTTTGATGGGGCAATTTGCTCATAACATCGAAAATATTTGGGGCATAAAGGAAGTGTTGATTGCGGGTCCTAAAGACTACGTGAAATATACCGACCAATACCTGACCCGTAGCCATATCAACTTTGACGAAGGTACGATTACCATCGAAACCATTGCCGGCACTGAACCTGCCGCGCACTTACGTCAGGCAATTATCAACACCTTACTGATGGGTGACGATCCAGGCTCTATCGATCTTTATTCTGATGCCAACGATGTGGTTATCTCCAAAGAACCGTTCCTGTATGGTCAGGTTGTGGATAACACCGGCCAACCCATTCGCTGGGAAGGGCGTGCGTCAAAATTTGCTGATTACCTGCTGCAAACACGCATGAAAAGCCGCAGTACCGGGCTGAAAATTGTTTATAGCGTGACCATCAATCTGGTACCAAACCACCTTGATAAACGTGCGCATAAATACCTTGGCATGGTGCGCAAAGCATCGAAGAAATATGGCGTCGATGAATCCCTGATTCTGGCTATCATGCAAACCGAATCGAGCTTTAACCCGTATGCAGTGAGCCACGCTGATGCACTGGGTCTGATGCAGGTTGTACAGCACAGCGCAGGGGTTGATGTCTTTAAATCGCAAGGTAAATGGGGCAAACCGAGCCGCAGCTTCTTGTTTGATCCTGAAAGCAATATCGATACCGGTACGGCTTATCTGGCAATTCTACAAGAGAGCTATTTGGGCGGAATTGATAACCCAACCTCACGCCGCTATGCAGTGATCACCGCGTATAACGGTGGTGCGGGCAGTGTGCTGCGCGTGTTCAACAACGATAAGAACCGCGCCTTCAGTATTATCAACAGCATGACGCCAGGTGATGTGTATCAGGTACTGACAACACGCCATCCTTCAGCGGAATCACGTCATTATCTGTACAAAGTGAATACTGCACAGAAGAGCTATCGTCGCCGTTAACACTCTGCTTGTTGTATCTCCTGCCACTCTTTTTGACGGCGGGAGATACAACCCCCTTCTGATTTCCACGTTTCAACACCCAAAAATGCAGCCCAGGTCACTATTTTCGAATGTAACCTGAAGATGTTTTCATTTATTTGCTGAATGTACCAAAAATTACCCCGCAGCACTGCTAATGTTACGATTACAACATATCGAAAGGGATATGTTAGAAATGCAACATCCGATATTAAATCCTGTGAGGTAATTTACATGAACCTTAAGCTGCAGCTTAAAGTACTTTCGTTTCTGCAGTTCTGCTTGTGGGGAAGCTGGCTGACTACGCTCGGCTCATATATGTTCGTCACCCTCAAGTTCGATGGTGCAGCCATCGGCGCGGTATACAGTTCATTGGGTATTGCTGCGGTATTTATGCCGACGCTGCTTGGGATTATTGCGGACAAATGGATCAGTGCGCGCTGGCTCTACGCGGCCTGTCATCTGGTAGGCGCCATCACATTGTATTTCGCAGCCCAGGTTACCTCACCAAGTGCGATGTTTATTGTGATCCTGCTTAACTCGCTCGCCTACATGCCAACGCTTGGACTGGTTAACACGATTTCTTACTATCGCCTGCAATCCGCAGGAATGAATATCGTCACCGACTTCCCGCCAATTCGTATTTGGGGAACAATCGGCTTCATCTTCGCCATGTGGGGCGTAAGCTTCTCCGGCTTTGAACTCAGCCACATGCAGCTTTATATCGGTGCAACACTGTCAGTCGTGTTAGCGCTTTTCACCCTGACACTGCCACATATTCCAGTCGCCAATGCACAAAAAAATCAGAGCTGGAGCTCAATGTTAGGACTGGATGCGTTCGCACTGTTCAAAAACAAGCGCATGGCAATTTTCTTCATTTTTTCCATGCTGTTAGGCGCAGAACTGCAAATTACCAATATGTTTGGTAATACCTTCCTTCACAGCTTTGATCAGAACCCATTGTTCGCCAGCAGCTTTATTGTCGAACATGCGTCAGTGCTGATGTCTATTTCGCAGATTTCTGAAACCGTATTTATCCTGACGATTCCGTTCTTCCTGATTCGTTACGGCATCAAAAACGTGATGCTTATCAGTATCGTTGCGTGGATGCTGCGCTTCGGATTGTTTGCCTTTGGCGACCCAACACCAATGGGCACCATGCTGCTGGTCTTGTCGATGATCGTCTACGGATGTGCCTTCGACTTCTTCAACATCTCCGGTTCTGTGTTCGTGGAACAAGAGGTGAAACCAGAGATTCGTGCCAGTGCTCAGGGCATGTTCCTGATGATGACCAACGGGTTTGGTTGCATCCTGGGTGGGATTGTCAGCGGGAAAGTGGTGGAGAACTACACGACGGCGGGAGTCACCGACTGGCAGAGCGTATGGCTAATTTTCGCCGGTTATTCACTGGTTCTGGCCTTCGCCTTTGTCGCACTCTTCAAATATAAACACGTCAGAACACCAACGGCAGCCCAGCCAGCGGCCTGATAGATAATGTTCCCCGTGTCACCAGGCATGGGGAACATTTTATTAGGCTTGGATCATATAGCCGTACAGTCGCTTAATCCCGTCCGCATCCGTTTCACTATAAACACCCTGCAATTCCGGCGAGAATCCCGGCAGCATATTCACACCTTCTTCCAGTGCCAGGAAATAACGCAGCGCAGCGCTGCCCCACACTTCCCCCGGCACCACACATAACACGCCTGGCGGGTATGGCAACGCGCCTTCAGCTGCAATACGCCCTTCAGACTCACTCAAACGCACCAGCTCGACGTTGCCGCGAATAAACTCACTGTTTGCATCCTGTGGGTTCATTGCAACGGCAGGCAGGCTGGCACTGCGGAACATCGCTTTTTGCAGATCCTTCACGGCAAAGCTGACGTAAAGATCGTGCATTTCCTGGCAAAGTTGACGCAGCGTGTAGCCGTGATAGCGCTGTGAATACTTCTGATAGATTGTCGGCAGTACGTCCGCCAAAGGCGCATCGTCTTCAATATGCCGCTCAAACTGCGCCAGCATCGCGACCAGATGCGCCATTTTCTGAGTACTTTCCGCAGGAGTGAGCAAGAACAGGATCGAATTGAGATCCGACTTCTCTGGCACAATACCGTTCTCGCGCAGATAGTTTGCGAGGATCGCCGCAGGCACACCAAATTTCGTGTATTGCCCGGTTTGTGGATCAATGCCCGGCGTAGTCAGCAGCAGTTTGCATGGATCAACAAAGTATTCATCCGGTTCATAACCTTCAAAACCATGCCATTTTTCGCCCGGCTCAAAGCTAAAGAATCGGCGTTCCTGCGCGATGACATCGGTTGGATGCTCCTGCCATGGCTTACCCGCAACCACAGGCGGAATAAACGGTTTGATCATCGTGCAACGATTGATGATGGCTTTGCGGGCTTCAATCCCCTGCACAACGCACTCGGCCCACAAACGGCGTCCGCTCTCCCCTTCATGAATTTTCGCATTCACATCAAGTGCAGCAAAAAGCGGATAAAACGGGCTGGTGGACGCATGCAGCATAAACGCATTGTTCAGCCGCTTATGCGGGCAAAAACGCGCCTGACCGCGCAGGTGGTTATCTTTTTTGTGGATCTGAGAGGTCTGTGAGAAACCCGCCTGCTGTTTATGCACCGATTGCGTGACAAAAATACCCGGATCGTTCTCATTGAGATCCAACAGCAGCGGCGAGCAGTCCGCCATCATCGGGATAAATTGCTCGTAACCGACCCATGCGGAATCAAACAGGATGTAATCGCAAAGATGGCCGATGTTATCCACCACCTGACGTGCGTTATAAATCGTGCCGTCGTATGTACCCAGCTGGATAATTGCAAGGCGGAAAGGACGCTTTTCCTGCGCACGTTCAGGTGCCACTTCCGCAATCAATTCACGTAAATACGTTTCATTAAAACAGTGCGCATCTATCCCGCCAATAAAACCAAACGGATTGCGAGCCGCCTCGAGATAAACTGGCGTCGCGCCAGCCTGAATCAACGCGCCATGATGGTTGGATTTATGATTGTTGCGGTCAAAAAGCACCAGGTCGCCACGGGTCAGCAGCGCGTTGGTAACGACTTTGTTCGCCGCAGAAGTGCCATTTAAAACGAAATAGGTTTTATCGGCGTTAAAGACTTTGGCTGCAAACTTCTGCGCATGTTTGGCCGATCCTTCATGAATCAGCAAATCACCGAGTTTAACGTCCGCATTGCACATATCCGCGCGAAACAAATTCTCGCCAAAGAAATCATAAAACTGGCGCCCCGCAGGGTGCTTTTTGAAAAACTCACCGTGTTGGTGGCCCGGACAAGCAAAGGTGCTGTTTTCCATCGCCACGTACTTCGTCAGCGTATCGAAGAACGGTGGTAGCAGAGCTTCTTCATAACCAGAGGCCGCCGTTTCAAGCTCCAGATAATCCTGCGCATTACCGGTTATCAGCCCTGTGATGCCTTCTTGCTCACTTGACCCGCTATCAGTCACTAAAAAAACAGGAATCGAAAAGCCCGTGCGTTTAAGTAACGCCAGAATACCGCTGCGGCTATCCGCCACAGAAAGGACAACGGCGGCAATATCGGTAAAGTCAGTGCTATCAAGCGTAACCACTTCACGATGTGTTTCTAGTGTGGCAACCACATCGTGGCTGGCGGCAATTTTCAAAGATTTCATATGCACAAATCCCAGAGGTCAAGGATGAGTGAGTGCCTTGTGGCACGGCAAAGGGAGCATTCCCCGGTGAATGTGTCTTGATGGTCTGATGGATGATACCCACTCCGACCGCCAGACATCAGTAAAACCAGGCATCACCTGATTTTACTGTTGTCCTGCAGTGAGCGTGCGTTGCCCTCACCGCATGGTGAGCAAGGGTCTTCGGGATACAGCAGAATGGTGAACGAGCGCCATCGAGAGATGTCGGTGAACATTGACTATAAACATCAATAAGCGCCCCGTTTCGGATGTGTGAAATTTCGCGCAATCATGGCACCTTCTGCACGACGGTTCAAGGCGACGCTGCTACCTGGAGCACATTATTCGTGCAAACGCACGGCTTATTAATACAAAACCGTTGACGGCAAACGGCCTTTACGGTTTAATGCGCCCCGTTGCCCGGATAGCTCAGTCGGTAGAGCAGGGGATTGAAAATCCCCGTGTCCTTGGTTCGATTCCGAGTCCGGGCACCACCTTTCTATTTTTATGCATCTCTGCGTATCTCTATAAGTAAAGATAACAACGAGTTAGCGTAAAAATCTTTCCTTATGCGTATTGGTTTATCCCTACGTATCCGAGAAAATTTGGGGTCAGATCGAGGGTCGTTCAGTTCGACAACCGGAGTGACCCTCAAATGGCTTTAACCGACACTAAAATCCGCGCAGCAAAACCTCTCGCTAAATCTTATAAAATCACCTATGCCCAAGGTTTGTACCTTCTGGTTACGTCCAGTGGCTCACGTTTGTGGTATTTTCGCTATCGCTTTAACGGCAACGAGTCCCGGTTGGCGCTCGGTACTTATCCGCAGGTAACTCTGGCGCAAGCGCGTGAAAAACGCGATGCCGCACGCAAGCTACTGGCATCAGGTTTGAATCCCACTCAACAGCGCCCACCAGAAAAAATTGTCCCCGACGAAACCCGAACCTTTAAGTACCCCGCTAAATCGTGGCATACCGCCAGCCTGAAACTCTGGTCAGAAGGCCATGCGGCTAAGATCCTGACTTGCCTTGAACGTTATGCGTTTCCGTTGGTGGGTCAGATGGATATTGCTGATATTGAGACACTTCATTTAGCGCAACTACTGAAAAATATCGACGATCAAGGTGTGCATGACGTGGCAGGCCGGATGCGCCAGTATCTGAATAAAATCATGCGCCACGGCGTTCAGCAGGGGATGATTAAATACAATTCGGCGATTGATTTGGATGGCGTCGTGACCCCGCTGGTGACCCAACATCATCCAGCCTTATCACTGAACCGTTTACCCGAACTGCTCGACAGAATAGGCGACTATAAAGGTCGTTCGTTAACCCGACTGGCGTTAGCGCTGAATCTTCATGTTTTTCTGCGATCCAGTGAACTGCGTTTTGCCCGCTGGGACGAATTCGATCTAAAGGAAAATATCTGGACGCTGCCTGAAAAAAGAACGCCGGTTAAGGGCGTGAAATTCTCACATCGTGGCGCAAAAATGAAAGATGAACATCTGGTGCCGCTATCACAGCAAGCCGTTGCTATTCTGGAGCAGATTAAAGAAATTTCGGCTGATTCCCTGTTTGTTTTTCCGGGTGCTCACACGCCGGACAAGCCGATGAGCGAGAACACGGTGAATAAAGCGCTGCGCACGCTGGGTTATAACACCAAAACAGATATTTGCGGGCATGGCTTCAGAACAATGGCCTGTAGCGCCCTGAATGAAGCGGGGCTGTGGTCGAAGGATGCCATTGAGCGCCAGATGAGCCACAAAGAGCGCAACGGCGTTCGGGCAGCCTACATTCATAAAGCGGAACATCTGGAAGAACGCAGGGAAATGATGCAGTGGTGGTCAGATTATCTTGATATCTGCCGCGAGAGGTTTGTTGCGCCGTATATTTATGCCCGGCAGCAAAAAGTGGCCTGAGCCATAGTGTGATAAAAAGCAGATCCTGACGAACAGGGATCTGCTTTTTTATTTGCACCAGCTCTGGCCTTTTAGCCCTTTCCGGTCTGGCGCAATTACCCTTAATCCCCTTAGCCTTTACCTTTTAATTTTTCACTATCGATTGGTTAATACTTGGACATATTCTTGCAGAATAGTTTTCTGCCTCAAAACTGGCGATAACCCGCCGATCGACAAGCGTTACTCCTGCATCTGCCCATACACCCGCGCCACATACCGCCCTCGCCCATCGCCGTGGCCCAGATCCATGGAAACCTGCGCCAATGCTTCTTTATGGCTGAATCCCTGCGCCAGATAATGGCGAATCGCATCCTGCGCCCATGCGTAGCGCAAACTGTGCGGGGCATGGATACCCGTCAATCCTAAACGTTCAGCCTGATTGCGCCAATAAGTCATGGCGGTTTTGAGATCCGGGGCGTCGATCAGTTTGCCGTTGCGTTGTTCTGCCACTGTTAACGCATTTTCCACAGCGCGTTTGACTGCATCAGCATTCAGAATAATGGTATCCCGTGGCCGCCCGCCTTTGGTACCGAAGACTACTCTCAAACGAGGATCGCCCTTATCCAGCGCCTGCCGCCACGTTTTGAGAGATTGGACACACTGTACAGCTTCCTGAGAACGTAATCCCATCAGCCGAGCCAGTTCCAGAGCAGCGGCAAGCCCCGGATCTTTTGACTGAGCCGTTTGCAGCACCGCGTGATAATGATCTGCTGTGATCGCCTGTTTTGTTCCTGCCCGACTTGCGCCAGCCAACCCTAATGCTTTGTTCGATAATCGCGGATCATCGGCCAGTTTGTTACGCCCTGCGGCATTCAGAACCGCACGCAGCGCCGCCATCTCATTATGTAATGTTCGCCGTGCGATCCCTTGAGCCAGCCGGTGCTGAACGTAGCTTTCAATATGCTTCGCTTTGAGATTTTTTACTTCTTTGCTCTGGATATTTAGCGCCTGTAAATGCCGATCGAATCGCTGCACTATCGCCACGCGATCATGCACGGTTTTGTGACTGCCACCCGCCTGAACGGCCAGCGCTTGCATCTGTTGCACCAATTTTCCCATACTCTCTCCCGCGTCATGAAAACACGAAAACCACAATTCCCCGGCGCGGCGGCAAATGGCCTGATGTCCTCGGGCCTGAACGATATCTGTGCGCCGGGGCGGTCGCAGTTGAGGTATTGCGGGGCGTCGGTTGTGCACTCTGTGCAGCCGCCTGCGTGGGCAGGTTATCCCCCGGATCATCCGATCCGCCTCGATATCGGTTCTTTTCCTCGCTTCCTTGCGATCTTCCCTGCTGTCCTCTTGTGAATTTTGTCTCCTTTTAGATGAGAAATGTGGCGTCAGATTCTCGTTATGCTGAGCTGTGCCAGCCTGCTGGCTGTATTGGGTGGTTGTTGCAGCCATGCGTCACTTTCTCGCTTTGCGCGGTAAAGTGACGCATGGTTCTGGTGCAGGTTTTCTGTCACGCGGCAGCAAAGCCTTCGGCAATGCAGGCCACAGCCAGAAACGTTAAGATCGCACAATTTGGTGCAGCGTTAAGGAACCTTTACTGCCTGCGCAGCCGATATTTTCAAAAGGATTATCGGTGGATGATCGCCCGGCGGGCCGGGTGCTTCTTTGCAGATCGCGAAGCATAGGGGACTGTCAGAGACAGCGTTTAGCATGGGCGATTTTAAACTGATGGTGTCGCGACAGGAGGGAAAACTCTATTTTGTTGCAAAAAGATTATTTTTGGCTGACGCGCTGCGCTTGTCATCTCCCGCGTCACCACCAGAACAAGCTGATGATGACGCGGGAGAGTCGGGATTATTCTGCCGGCTTGTGATAACGGGAAGGCCAGATTTTTTCAGGCGCAACGTCTAATGCTTCAGCAATCAGCCGTTCACCTTTGGGCCAGCGTCGTACAAGGGCGTTCATCAATGTTGATGAGGCCAGCCCCGATTTACGCGATACCGCAGACAGCGTTGTCCCGCGCTTTTTCAGCGCCGCGATAATATCGGCAGAATGCCAGTCTGGTTGCATCATACCGCCACCTCATCGATAAACTTCACCCCTTCGGCGGTGCGGATCCAGCGCGGCGCCCTAAGGTCATCAGCAAAATAACACACCAACTCAAACAGCAATCCGGTGAGCTGTTTTTCTTCATCAGCATTAAAGGTGTATTTGCTCAGAAGCTGCGCCAACGTTGAGCAATAACCGCAAAGGAGTTCTGATTCAGGTTCAAAGACGGGTGTTTTGTTGGGGAGTTGGTCAACGGTGAAACGTTCAATCATATGCGGGGGAATGGGGTCGTTGAGCGTGGGATGTAACAGATTCAGGCAACCGACAAGGCGGTAACACAGCGACCGCCTTTCGTCTGAATGATGGCTTTCTATCAGCACATCGGCGAAGAGCTCGCAGTGATCGGCTAATACGGTGAAATCGGTGTCGGCATTGAAAGACAATGTGAATGTGGAGTTTTCGGGCGAATGTGTTTGGGTTGGGGTAGTAGCCATGATGGCAGCCTCCGGTATGTGATGTCTAAAACCACCACCAGAGGTTCCAAGCTCGTGGTGGTGGACTGAACGGGGTTGGAACTACCGGCCATACCGGATACCGGCGCATCTTTCGACGCCCCCGCCCAGCCCACCATAGAGATGTAGCTGAACGCACGACACAAAAAAGACGCTAATGCGCCATGTGCCGCCGGTATGGTATTCAGGGTTCCAATCCTGACACCTGATTTTGCAGATGCGGAGAGATGTTACTGCTACGGGTAATTAACGGCAAGGGGATTTATAAGGAGAATTTTACTGTTTGCGGCATAGCTCGCATAAAGCATTAGATGATTTGTATTATTGTATATCTCATTGATAACAAAAAAGTTAGAACAATAACATTTACCAACCTGCTGAAAATTTTTAGGCTTTGGGTGGTTATTTGTTTTAGATAGCTAAAAGATGCAGTAGGATTGTGTTCTATTACTGCTTGAATTATATAAATAAATCCAATGCAAATGCGGAGTCGTAAAAATATGGAATATTTTTTAAACACCCCAGTGAATATTGTAGGCAATAATAAACTTCGCTCCCCTCAAATTGAAGCGTATATCAAGATATTAGATTATTTTTCTTCAAATGATAACGGCGAGGCTCTAGTTGTTCTACCAACAGGAACGGGTAAAAGCGGTCTAGTCTCGATTGCTCCATTTGGTATTTGCAAAGGCCGTGTTCTGATAGTTACACCTGGTTTAGTCACTAAACAAAGCATCATAAAAACTCAAGAAATGTTAAGCGATAATTTTTGGGTTAATTTTGATGTAATATTTAACCCTAGTGATCTTCCATCACTTTGTGAATATGAAAATGATATAACAGATGAAAACTTACATAGTAGCAATATTGTCATTTCTAATATTCATAAGCTAACCTCATCAAGAAAAACAAGTTTAACAAACCGTGTCCCTTCAGATTTCTTCGACATGGTTATAATAGATGAAGCCCATCATGCGCCAGCACAAAGCTGGAAAGAGTTACTAACATATTTTTCAAAGGCCAAAAAGCTACACGTAACCGGAACTCCATTCCGTGGTGATAACCAAGAATTACCCGGCGAGTTAATCCATGAAACCCCACTTTCTGAAGTTATGCGTGACAGATATGTAAAATGGCTTAGAAAAGAAACTGTAAACGCTAGTCAACTATATTTCACAATGCCCCATGCTCCCGGTGAAAAATTCTCACGTGAGCAAGTCCTCGCACTAAAGGACAAAGAATGGATAGAGAAAAGTGTTGCGTTATCAAAAGATTGTTCAATTGAAGTAATAAATCATAGCATTAGTAAATTAATAGAATTAAGTAATACATCTAAAAAGATCCCTCATAAAATATTGGCTGTCGGTTGCAGCATATCTCATGCCGAGGATATAAAAGTATGGTATGAGGAAAAAGGGCTTAAATGCATAATTGTTCATAGCAATATGGAATATCAAGATATAGAAAAAGCTTTTAAGGATATTGATAACCATTTATGCCAAGTTGTAATATCCGTAAATATGCTTATGGAAGGTTATGATCATAGATACTTAACAATTCTAGCGCTATTTAGACCATACCGAAGTATAAATGCGTTTGCGCAAATAGTTGGTCGAGTTTTACGGGCTATCCCTGAAGAAGAAATTGAAGCCTTTGAAGTAGATAATAATGCTCTTATAATTTATCACCAAGATATTGGCCTTGATACAATGTGGTCATCTTTTCAAAAAGAAGTCGACCGCGGAACTCAGCAACGAATAAAAGACTATAATTTTTCTGATTACGAATACGAAGATAAAGATAGATCGTTGGCAGGTGTATACATTGATAATAGTTTTATAAGTGACCAAGACTCTTATCTAAAAGATCTTGATTTCAATGCGCTTTTTGAACAAAAAAGAGCTGAAATCGAAGCTCGTGCAAATCAAAAAATTGATGTATTAAGAGGCAAGATTACTGATGAGGAATTTGATGAGGATGATCTTGCGCTAATTAAAGCACAAATGATCGCAAAGGAAACACGTAAAGTTTCAAATGACGACATTGATCCTAATCTCATATCTAAAAGGCCGGAATTATATCGAAAAAGGATGCGTGAAACGTTAACAAAGCGTTCACGTGACGAAGCTACCAATATTTTAAGCGACTTAAAATTAGATCCTAAAGGAACTGAGCTGGCAAAAATCCTGTCAAGACATATCAAAACCCTAAGGACAGATACAACCAACGATGGTACACTTGTTATCTATATAAACGCTAAATTACACAGCCGATTTGGCCCCGTAAATGAAAGGGATAATGACGCATTAACAATGTCTGTCAACTTTCTCCCTAATATATTCAAAGAGTTAAGGAGCATGCTGTCATGCTAAGTATTAAAAGTGTGAACGAGCTCATCGATAAAATCGTATCTTTACACCTGTCGAAAGGTGTTCAACCTCATGAACTTGCAGAAGCTGCGTTCGCTCCAAATTATGATGAGATTATCATTAAAAAAATCGTAGAAGGTCTGAAAGTCTATGTCTCCTTCTTTGAGGATGAAGATGGACAAAGGACTAATCATACTATGTTGTATACTTATAATTCGAAAAAGATATTACAACGCGTAGAACAAAAGGTTAATAATGGCAAGTTTAAAATACAATGGGATAGAAGCGAAAACCTGTCTCATCTTATTAATGAACTTTCATTTAAGTTATCTAATAACTATACGCTAGATTTTATTAACAAATTAATGTCTACACTGCCTTCCGATCTCAGAAAACAATACATTGATAAATCAATTTCTTTTATAAAATAATTATTATTAAACCGGCCAACGTGCCGGTTTAATCCATCATACACTCCCCGCCAAATCCCCGAGCGTCACCATCAACATCATCGGATCCATTGGCGATGGTTCAAATCCCACTCGTAGATAAAACTCCCGAGCTTCATCAGATAATGCGTGAACCAACATGCCACGAATTCCGATGGTTTCCGCAACCTGAATTACCCGCAATCCAGCATCACGCACCAATGCGCGGCCAACGCCCTGACCGTGTAGTGATTTATCTACCGCCAGTCGTCCTAACACCACGACAGGGATCGGGTCGGGCATGTTACGGCGAAAACGACCGGGGGCAGAGTTGCTCATCACCGCGCTGGATGCTAATGAGTAATACGCCATGACTCTGGCATTATCGTCACTGCACACAAAGGTACGGGACGCACCGGTTATCTGATTTTTCATCGCCCGCTGCCTGAGCCAGTTATCCATAGACTCCACGCCACAGCAAAATGCATTAACATCGTGTTTGGCATGAAGCGGTTCAGGAGCGGAGATCATTTTTTCTGCTCCCATGGCGCGGGAGTTTGCATCGTTTTACGCAGCGCGGCATTTGGCGCGGGCGCTTCATCCAGACGAGCCAGGAACACCTGATAAGCGTCAGGATCGGCCATGATAATGCGCTGTTCAATCAAGGCTTCCTCAGCAGCAGCGCGTGCGGCTTCCAGAACAAAATCAGTGCGATTTTTTCCTCTGGCTTTCGCCGCACGATCGATAAGATCGCGTTCCGCTGGTTTAATGCGAAGGTTCAATGTTTCGCGTTTAATGGACATGCTATTTGTCATTGGCATGATGTTGTCCTCTCAAGTACATCTGGATAATAATTATACATCATGCGTAACGTAGATGTCATTACACCATTAATGAACAAGAGGGAATCGTACCGAGGAATCAAACCAAACATATCTCCCCATGCTTCCCCACTATTTTGATTTAAAAACAAAAAAAGGGGTCTAGTCGCGGGTCTTAACAGTTTATGAAAAATAGATTTATGATGAATTTCAATTTAATACGTAACTGAATTACCCCGAGTCCGGGCACCACTATTTAAAGAAACCAGCCTACAGGCTGGTTTTTTGCTTTCTGGCGTTGAAAATATTAATTCTTCCCCGTATTCACAACCTGCCCAAACCCCTTCCCTTCAAGTTCTGCATCCGGTGCGGCGAAGAAATCGATATTGAAATAGGTATCTTCTGTCAGCAATTCAATGCGATGCCAGTATTGCGGCGGACTGACACCAAAGCGCCCTTCTTCGATAATCACTTCGATTTCAGCAACCGTGTCATTTTCATTTTTAAAACCGATGTATTTGACCGCGCCGCGCATTACTGACAGGCGCCCATAGACATCTTTTTTGGTGTTGTGGTGAGTGAGCAGGGCTTTTGGAACGGAGTCTTTGTTCCAGAAAGGTGTGGAACGAGTGTGTTTGTAATCTGCCGGGATGCGATGTGCCATGGTGTTCTCCAGATTTAAAAAGTGTCTGGGTAAGACAGAGCAACATACATGCCAGTTATTTATTATATTATTATTTAATCACTTATAAGAATTCAGTTAATCTTATAAGTCATTATGACAATACAAAAAACAGTCAAAACGACAACGTAATGTCATTTTGACTGTTTCAATCATTAACTACTGCGCCACCTGAATAACCTCTTCAGACTCTTTATGCGCAGTGACCTCGTCATGAGTTAGCCATAGTGGTTTACGACCAAACGTTTTATACATCTCAACTTGATCGCGATAATGCTTCGCAGGTGTTCCGTCAGGGGCGACGAACCCACTTTGCCCTGGCGCAACAACATCCCACGCTTGCACTTCCTCACCCTGCGCACCAAATACAATCATGTCGTTTTCGGTACCACGGTTTTGATACTCCGCCTGGTGCACAGCTTCATCGGCGTTTGCCTGAGGGACACCAAAGAAGTTATTCGCTCTAAAGGTCAGCGGCATCGCCGGAGTGTTCCAGCTTCCCGGTTGGGTTCCGTAACGTTGTGAGAGTTGCTGCCAGGATTCTTCCAGAGCGTTTCTGACAACTTCATCCGGTGATTTTCCGCCAAAGAGATCGACCGCCTGCGGAACTGGCGAACGCGTGCCTTGTAATGCCTCATACAGAATTTTGGCTCCCACGCTGATATTCAGTGAACCCGTCGGGCCGTCTTGCGTCGTTTCATAACCGCTTGCGCTGTACCACTTGTTAAACGGCTCAGGAACGGCTGCGACAACCGTTTGTTTCAGCATGCTGGTCAGCCAGGCGTTTAATATCGCAGAGCCCGGATGCTGCCAGGTTTTGTCATCTGCATTCATTTGATTATTGCCATTCCAGCTTGCAAGCAAGTCGGCAAGCTGACGGCGCGGATCATTGCCCGGCAATCCCTGAACCGCCTGTTTAATGGTCGGCAGGAACAGGCGTAAATTCAGATCCTGGCGGCTGGTCTTCGCAATAATGTCCCATGCCTGTTCATGTGTGAGTTTCGGCTGTTCATCGATAAGCTTTTTGATCTCATCCACTCGATCTGCCCCCCCCACAGAAAAGCAAAAAGATCCGAGGCCGGATAACCCTCTTCTGGCGCATTATTCCAGTTTGCGATGTATCCCGATTTCGGATTGTAGATTTGTGGATTGCTGGAGAAAGGTAAGATGCCATCCCAGTCCCATTCACCCGTTCCAGGAACCGGCAGACGAGGATCGTGCCCAGGCTTGCGCTGCGGATATGCACCAGTGTGTACATAACCGATATTTCCCTGTTTATCGGCGTAATACCAGTTGATGGTCAGAGCCTGATTTGCTGCTTGATGAGTCCACTGCGACCAGGTTTTTGCCTGCATCTGATGCGTCCAGGCCAGCAATGACGCGACTTCTTTGCCTTCCCAGGCGCGGGATTTTGCATATGCGGTGGACGTTTTCAGATCGTTTTGGATCACGTTGCCGTGAACGGTCCGATAGAGGGTAATAGAAACCGGTTCACCATCTTTCACATTGATCGTGTCGGTGCGGCTGAGCATTTTCACCCACTGCCCTTGATGCTGATAATAGTCAGGCCGCTTGGGATCGACTTTCTCCGCGAAGATATCCACATCATCTCCAAACCCTGCGGTTGCCCCCCAGGAGATTGTACCGTTATGCCCAAACACCAGGCCGGGATAGGCAAATGGCGTGTTGCCGACAACATCATATCCCGCTCCGTGCAGACCGATACCATAGGTGTATGCAGGTGCGTACCAGCCAAACTGCGGTCCGTTAACCATTATGGACTTTGCATCCGCAGCTTTTGCTTTGCCAATCACCCACATGTTACTGGTGGTTGGAAAACCCGCGAGGCCATTCGCGCCACTTCGGGCAAATTGTTCTTCGATAACCTGCTTATTTTGCTCACGACTCAGCGCAAGCAAGGCACCATCATTGCCCTTCGCCAGCCTTTCAAGCATCGGTGGGGTTTGGTCGTAACGCGGTAAATTATAGGCAAGTTGCGTGGCCTGATTGGTAAGCTTATACGGATAGCGATGCTCTGCGGGTTCGATGGTTGTTGCCGCTGACGGGTTAACTAACCATTTGATTTGGTTAAACACCCCCATCCCCTGCTTTTCACCATATTTATCTTTGAGCGCGTTATACAGCGCAAGGTTATCAATTTCACTGGTGCTGTCAGAGAAGCGGTTAGCCATCGTGCCAACAAAAATCATCGCCACATCAAAAGGCTGCCAGTGCTGAGGTTTAAAGCCAAGCGTCGAAAACTCTTTTGGCAGTAGTTTGTCAGGCTCGGCATTGATCTTATCGATCCAGGCGTTCATGCCATCGGCATAGCCCTGAAGAATCGCTTTTTCTTCCGCAGGTAACGCTTCAATCTGAGCATGAATACTGGCAGGCCAGTAGTTAAGTCGGATGTCCTTATCAAATTCGAGATACTTTTTGCCCAGCACTTCCGCGACGGTTCCCTGCGTGCTGCGGCGCGCCATTTCCATTTGAAAAAGCCTGTCCTGTGCCACGACGTAGCCATAGCCATAAAAAAGGTTTCGGGTGTCGTTGGCATAAATATGGGGAACACCATATTCATCACGAATGATTTTTACCTCCTTGCTTTGTTCCGCTGCCATCCCTTGTGCACTCCATAACGCAGCCGCTCCTGCCACAAAGCAACTCACAATAAGACCATTTTTATTTTTCATTGTATCCTCTTACGGGTGAAAGACTCGCAAAACGATACTAGCAACGGAGCGAGCAATATCCATTTACACCACCCAGTTTTAGATAAAATCGTGAGCGTGGTAACTAAATTTGTCATTCATATTTTTCAATTTATAGAATAAATATGAATCATTAATTTTTGTTCCTGCCGCGAAGTTCTGTCATTTCTGGACATGTCGTACTTCCGCCTGGTGGGCTATATATTGGGTGGAGTGATTAACGGAAATCCCCCCATGATGCGGCTTACGATGATCCTGCTTGGCGTTGATTTTCTGCGTTCCCACTGGCGTGGGCTACGCCGTTTCGGATGGATTACACTCATTGCCGGAGTGGTCGTTATTCTGGATGCTTTAGATAGCTCGCTGTTTTTCCCTCTCGAACCCTTCGCCTGTCTGTTGCTTTTAGAAGGCGCGGCAACATTGATGGTGGCCCACAGCGGCATGGGTGGGCAACGCCTGTTGCGCTACGTGAAAGGCGCGGCATTTACCGTTGCGGCGCTATTGATTCTGGCGGGTCATCACCACGGTAACTTCGTGTTATCAATGATCTTCGGCTTGTTGTTTTTATTCGATGGCGCTCTGCAAATCGCTTCAGCCGTGGTCGTACGTTATCGCCGATGGCGACCTGCTTTATGGGGGGGTATTGTCGAAATTTTACTGGCGATATTTTTCTTCCAGCCATGGCCTACATACTATGAAGGGACGGTTCCTTATTGCCTGGGTTTAGGTTTAGCATTTGCCGGCTGGAACCTGTTTATTCTCGCCAATCGCGTTAAAAATGCCGCAGAAAATCCAGGTCTCAAAGGCGCTGTATTTATGGAAGAAGCCGATCATCTTCCACCTGACATTGTGGAGTGGGACGGCCCACCGGACGACGACGAAAAAGCGCTGACCGTGCATGTCTGGACTCCCGTAGGCTCGGCACCCGGTGAGACGCTTCCCCGTCCCGTCATTAACCGCTATATCGCAGCGGTAGACCGCAATGGCGTTATCTCGACTGGCCACGCGGCACTTGAGTCCCCAGGCGGCATTTACATTAGTCTCTATCCTGCTGAACTCATTGATCAGTCCCCCGATGAGTTCGCTCGCCTGTTACGGGCTACGCCAGAAAACAATGTCCCTGGAATTTTCCAACCGGATTATGCGACCGAGGCCGCAAAGTGGTGCCCATCGACAAGGAAGGTCCGCATTCGTAATTACAGCGAAGCACGACTTAAAGATTTTTGGGAAACGTATCGGCAGAATGAATCCTACAACCTGACCCACAGAAACTGCTCGAGCAGCGTGGCGCGTGCATTAGAAGCGGCGCTTGAGGGTGCGGTCGGCAGGCTGTGGCATAAACGTGGATTCTGGGTCGCGATGGGAAAACTGATGTCGACACCGGAGCTTTGGGTCGCGTTGCAACTTCGCAAACGTGCCGAAACAATGGCCTGGACGCCGGGTCTGGTACTGGATTATGCCCGCGCCCTGAGCATGCTCGCCGACCCACGCCCAACCGGTTGGTTAAATACTACAGGGCGAGCAGTGAAAAAAATGCTCCATCGCCGCATTGCGTGGGGAAAAGGTAAAAGCGGCGAAGACGTGGCAAAAGATTAGGGTTAAATATCACCCCATTACTTTAAGACGGCGTGCCGTTTCGTAATGCTCAACCCAATAATGATTGGCGAGCGAGGACATCGTCACGCCTTCACTGCTCGACGCGTGAATAAACTTATTATCCCCCACGTAAACCCCAACGTGTCGCTGTCCTGGGGACGTTTTAAAAAAGACTAAATCACCAGGCTTGAGCGTTTCCTTACTGACCTGCTGGCCATTATGGATTTGCTGTGTGGTCGTTCTTGGCAGCGACTGGCCAAATGAAGCACTGAATATTTTCTGCATCAACGCTGAACAATCCACACCATTGTGCGTCGTTCCGCCAAGGTGATAACGTGTTCCTTTCCAGTTTGAATATTGCGACAGTATTGCCGAGCGTATATTTTCAGCATCACTACCATTTGTCATTTTTATAAAATTATCTTTTTCAGCAAAACTATTTTTGTGAGAAATAGATTTTATTCCTAATGATGCAAACTCCTTTGGCATATTAAAAGCAAAAGAATTGGAGCTAACAATTAAAGGTGCAACAAAAAAGACCAGAGCTACGAGATGTTTAATGCGAGGCATAAGTCATATCTTTCAAATTCGGGCAAACAAACCATTGCCTTATTGATGGCAATGGGACGAACAACTCCTTTTGGGTGAGCAAATAATAACCACTGAGTGAAAATTATCCAATGTTCATTCAGTCCAATAATAGACCCTGATTTTTTAACCTTAAAAACAGCTTGATAGAGAATCAAGCTGCTTGTGAAAATGCTTACACGTTGGCCAGATCGACTTCGGGACGTTGATAATGCGGCCACACCAAAGCCACCAACTCTGGGTAAGCATGATGACTGAACTCATCGAAGCACTGGCGTAAATTCAGTACTTCAATATCAGCAAACGGTACTTTTTCACCTTCAGCGCAGCGTTTGCGCAGGTTATCGTAGTAACGATAAATGGCGGAGTTTAAGTCTGAGCAACGCCGCTGGGCATTAAACAGTTCACGATTCGCACTCAGCTCATCGATTCGCATCTGCTTTATCGTGGCATAGGCGAAATCAACATATTCATGGCTCACTCGCCAATAATAGTCCGGGGTAATTTTCGAAATAAGCGTCGCAAAGTAATCTTCACGTTCGTCATTGTCAGAGAAATTTAATTTAGGGGAAACGGGTGGGATTGGATTCACTCTGGCGCGGGGCTTCTCACGCATTAACACTAATACGCCGCACAGCAACAACAGTATTAATACAATAGAATAAAAGACGCTTTGCATGGAGGCTCCTGTTTTTTTTATAGTAATTTTGAGGCAATATATTGTCAACGCCACACGTAGTTTCTATGAACTTCATTCTGTTGATTTAAAAGGATATCGTTAATGCTGCCCAACAACCTGGTGCCAGTAATCCTCCCTGTTCTACAGGTTGAAATTACTCCATCAGCAGAAGATAGCGCCCTAACTCCAATTCCTCGGGATAATCTTTTAGATCTAGAGAAAACGATTCTCAGCGCCAATCATTACGCTGGGCAGGCAAAAAATACCCTGCTTGAAGAAAACGATCGCCATTTAAAAGACCATTTATTTTGTGCGGTAAAAATTGAAGCAATGGTGACTGTGTTAAATGAACTAATAGAACAAGAAAAAATCAGCCCTGCCGATTTGCAAATGCTAATAGAAGATAAAAAATTGCAGATAAGTCAGCATTCACAGCAAATCTGGGTCAATCAGTTAACTCGGGAAAAAAGCTGGCCGCTATTTTATTCCCTCGACGAGTAAGCTCAATGTCAGATGTACAGCAACCCATTCAGCACGATACCGCTACCTCGAATGATGCATCACCTGAGAACACGTTATTGCGTGATAATATCGCTGCTCTGGTAGCCATAAAAAATGAAAATATTGCTCGTTTCACAGAAGGGAAAATTAACATTACTTCAGCGCTGGTTGAGCAAAAGTGGCACAACCGCCATCAAATGTTTCCTTATCGCATGAAAGAAGAGATTTACGGCTCTGTACTCAGTGAAATTCTGGCTCATCAACCGCGGATGAAAAACGTGATTCTTGCCCGGCTGGAGGCGGTTTATCAGCAACTGAGAAATGAGGAAGCCCAAACGCTGTCGCGGACTCGTGCCCTGCTGGAAAACAGCTATAAAACACCGAATTTGTAATGAAAAGCGGCCTGGTTAGTTCAACTAACAGGCCGCTTAAAAATAGTGATATTTGACGAGGTTACTGAGGTTTCGTGACTTCTTGCCCAACCAGACCAATCTTCAGATACCCTGCCTGATGCAGCGTATCCATCACATTCATCATCGTTTCGTAATCAACCGATTTGTCTGCGCGGAAGAAAATTGTCGTGTCTTTCTTGCCTTCAGTCGCCGCCATCAACGCATTAATCATGCTTTCTTTGGTCACTTCATCGTTGCCGATAAACATGGTGCGATCGGCTTTGACTGAAAGATAGACCGGCTTTTCAGGACGCGGTTGTGGCTGGCTTGAAGAGGCAGGAAGGTTAACCTTCACATCGACTGTTGCAAGCGGCGCAGCCACCATAAAGATAATCAGCAGCACCAACATGACATCGATAAACGGTGTCACGTTGATTTCATGCATTTCACCGTTATCGTCGAGATTTTCGTTAAGACGCAAAGCCATGAGATCAACCTACACGCAGTTTCTGAGCCGTACGTACCGGGCGAGCGTGAGAACTGGCTTCTAAATCCAGGTCACGGCTTTGCAGCAGTAAAACTTGCGCCGCAACGTCACCCAGAGAAGCTTTATAGCCGCCAATCACACGGGCAAACACGTTGTAGATAACCACCGCAGGAATCGCTGCAACCAGGCCAATAGCCGTTGCCAACAATGCTTCTGCGATACCCGGTGCAACAACAGCAAGGTTAGTGGTTTGCGATTGTGCAATACCAATAAAGCTGTTCATGATGCCCCAGACCGTACCAAACAGACCGACGAACGGCGAAATGGCACCGATGGTCGCGAGAAAACCGTTACCGCGTCCCATGTGTCGACCCACCGCCGCAACGCGACGCTCGAGGCGGAAACCGGTACGCTCTTTTATGCCTTCGTTATCTTCGCTGCCAGTGGAAAGCTCAAGCTCATTCTGCGCTTCATTGATCAGCATCGTGCTCAGGCTTTTCGCATCAAACGCTTCAGCCATATCACTGGCTTCATCCAGAGAGCGGGCATTAGCCAGTTGCTGCTGCTCACGCTTCAGACGGCGTTTTTGCGACATCAACTCAACACTTTTGCTAAAGAAGATTGCCCAAGTGACGACAGAGGCCAGAATCAGGCCGATCATCACAATTTTTACCACGATGTCAGCATGCTGATACATGCCCCAGACAGAGAGGTCTGTCTGCATCAAATTATTCGTCACTCTTACTCTCCACCACGAAATAATACAAAAACTGTGCGCAATAATATCAAAACGACATCGAATTGATAGTAGTTCTCATTAGTATTTAAAGAGTGCCTGAAATTGTCCATGGATTCCTTGCGCTTACGCAGCAAAAGCATGATAAGTTAGTTTTGGACATCCAGATGGGTAAATAGGGCAAAGTGAAGATGACTAAAAAACACATTGAAACGGCGCTGGTGAATGCCGGGCGCGATAAGAAATTCACTCAGGGTTCTGTTAACAGCGTCATTCAACGCGCTTCATCATTGGTTTTTGAAACTGTCGAAGCTAAAAAACACGCCACCGCCAACCGCGCGAAAGGCGAGCTGTTTTATGGCCGTCGTGGCACCCTCACCCATTTCTCGTTACAAGAAGCGATGTGCGAACTGGAAGGTGGCGCGGGTTGCGCACTTTATCCTTGTGGCGCCGCAGCCGTGGCCAATGCGATTCTGGCATTTGTTGAACAGGGCGATAATGTGCTGATGACCGGCACCGCCTATGAGCCGAGCCAGGATTTCTGTACCAGGATCCTCGCAAAACTCGGCGTCAGCACCACCTGGTTTGACCCGATGATTGGCGCGGGCATCGCTGAACTCGTTAAACCCAATACTAAAGTCGTATTTCTGGAATCCCCGGGCTCACTCACAATGGAAGTACATGACGTACCCGCCATTGTTCAGGCGGTGCGCAGCGTTGCTCCAGAAGCCATCATCATGATTGATAACACCTGGGCTGCGGGAGTTTTGTTTAAAGCGCTGGATTTCGGCATTGATATTTCGATTCAGGCAGGCACCAAGTATTTGATTGGCCATTCTGACGCGATGGTCGGGACGGCGGTATCGAATGCCCGTTGCTGGGATCAATTGCGTGAGAATTCTTATCTGATGGGGCAAATGCTGGATGCGGATACCGCTTATATGACCAGCCGAGGTTTACGCACTTTAGGGGTTCGTCTGCGCCAACATCATGAAAGCAGCCTGAAAGTTGCCGAATGGCTGGCGCAACACCCGCAAGTTGAACGCGTCAATCACCCTGCATTGCCCGGCAGTAAAGGCCATGAGTTCTGGAAACGAGACTTTACAGGCAGCAGCGGTTTGTTCTCATTCGTGCTCAAAAAACGCTTAAGTCATGATCAGTATCAGCACTACCTGGACAATTTTAACTATTTTAGTATGGCCTATTCATGGGGAGGGTTTGAATCACTGATCCTCGCCAACCAGCCGGAAGAAGTGGCAGAGATTCGCCCGGCAGGGGGAGTTGATTTCTCCGGTACGTTAGTTCGCCTTCATATCGGTCTGGAGAATGTTGACGATTTGATTGCCGATCTTGATGCAGGTTTCCAGCGTATTGCCTGAATTTTCCAGAAGTGGATACCTTAAAGGACAGTTTTTCTAAATTCATGATGATTAGTTGAGCCTGTGATCAAGGTGTCGCAGGCCATTTAGCGTTACACTATGCTTTCAAAAAAAGGTACGCCGAGAAATTAAGGTGTACCTAATCTAACTACTATAGATTTAGACGCGCCGAATAAAGCGGTTCCACAGGATTTGCCATGGCTGTTATACATCATATCGTTCAGGCGCTTTGGCAACATGACTTTGCTGCACTCGCGGACCCTCATGTTGTTGGAGTGGTTTATTGCGTCATGTTTGCGACGCTGTTTCTCGAAAATGGATTACTGCCCGCCTCATTTTTGCCGGGCGACAGTCTTTTGTTACTCGCGGGAGCGCTTGTGGCAAAAGGGGTCATGAATTTTGTCCCGACATTACTCATTCTCACGACAGCGGCAAGTCTTGGCTGCTGGTTAAGTTATGCGCAAGGTCGCTGGCTCGGTAATACCAAAACAGTTAAAAGCTGGCTGCAACAGTTGCCGCCGCAATATCACCAACGTGCGACGCATATGTTTGACCGACACGGGTTATTTGCATTGCTGGCTGGGCGTTTTTTAGCATTTGTTCGCACTCTGCTGCCAACCATGGCGGGTATTTCAGGTCTCAGCAATCGTCGCTTCCAGGTGTTTAACTGGCTAAGCGGGCTGTTATGGGTGGGTAGCGTATCCAGTCTGGGCTATGCCTTGAGCATGATCCCGTTTGTAAAACGCCACGAAGATCAGGTCATGACTTGTCTGATGGTGTTGCCGATGGTGCTTCTGGTGGCAGGCTTAATCGGAACGTTGTTTGTCCTCATCAAGAAAAGATTAAATCCTGCATAAGTAAAGACCGCCTTTTAAAGACTCACCCTGGGTAGGCATTTGTGAGCACTGCCCAGGGGAAAAATGGCAAATACAATTACCTACACCCGCATCCGCGCGGCATCTTCCCCCGGCGTAACGCCAAAGTATCGCTTAAACTCGCGGCTAAACTGCGACGCACTTTCATATCCGACACGAATCGCCGCAGTACTGGCTTTAATCCCATCGTGCAAAATCAGCATGCGCGCTTTGTGTAAACGGTAGCTCTTGAGATATTGCAGCGGCGAGGTGCTGGTCACCGACTTAAAGTTATGGTGAAACGCCGAAACACTCATGTTCGCTTCCGCAGCGAGTTGGTCTACAGAAAGGTTTTCTGTGTACTGTGTTTCGATGCGCCTGAGCACGCGGCTTATCAGGCTGAAATGTGTCTGCCGGCTGACCAGTGCTAAGAGCGCGGCACCGCACGACCCCATCAGAATGTGATAGAGGATCTCGCGGATAATTTGCTTGCCTAAAATACGCGCGTCGAGCGGGTTTTCCAGCACGTCCAGTAAACGCTCGGCAGCACAGAGGATCTCTTCGGATAGCTCGGCGGAGTTAATCCCGGTCGAGCAGGTTTGCGGGTGCGATACATCATCTTCGCCGATATCCATCAGCAAGTCCTGAAGCTGCAAAATATCGATATTAATGCGCAGTCCAGCCAGCGGGACTTCAGGCGTGGCAAAGGTTTCACATTCAAAAGGTAGCGGCACGGTCAACAACAGATATTCGTTGGCATCGTAGCGAAACACGCGATCGTTCAGATAACCCGTTTTATGCCCGGAAAAGAGAATAATGATCCCCGGCTCATACATCACTGGCGTACGCGCATAGGGCTTGGTGCCATACAGCAAACTGACATTAGGCAGTGAACTGAGGCCACTATTTTCTTTTTGTATCAGATAATTAATCTTGTTAGTTAACTGCTGACAAATCGCTTTCCGCTTCATTTTACCGCGCTCTATATAGCTTTTCTGACGATGTCAGTGTGCAACGAATCTTTTCATTTCTCCAGCTCTCTGGAGAAATAGGCAAGATAAAGGCAGGAATAAGCATTGAGCGATAGCCACCCTCGGCCGACAATGGCTACCATCAAATTCGATAAGCAATGTTATTCATCACCCACAAAACGGGAATCCTATAATGAACAATTTCAACCTACATACCCCGACTCGCATCCTGTTTGGCAAAGGTGCCATTTCCGAACTGCGTGCTCAAATCCCAGCAGATGCTCGCGTGCTGATTACCTACGGCGGCGGTAGCGTGAAGAAAAATGGCGTGCTGGATCAGGTTTACGCTGCGCTCGAAGGTCTGGATGTTCTGGAGTTTGGTGGTATCGAACCGAACCCAACTTACGAAACGCTGATGAAAGCGGTAGAAGTGGTTCGCCAACAGAAAGTGACTTTCCTGTTAGCGGTAGGGGGTGGCTCAGTGCTGGATGGGACTAAGTTCATCGCGGCAGCAGCTAACTACCCAGCCGATATCGACCCATGGAATATCCTGCTGACTCACGGTAATGACGTGAAAAGCGCCATCCCAATGGGCTCTGTTCTGACTCTGCCAGCAACCGGTTCTGAATCCAACAAAGGTGCTGTTGTTTCTCGTCGCACAACCGGTGACAAACAGGCGTTTATGTCTGAGCACGTGCAACCGGTCTTCGCTGTTCTTGATCCGGTTTACACCTACACCCTGCCACCACGTCAGGTCGCAAACGGTGTTGTGGATGCGTTTGTACATACCGTTGAGCAATACATTACTTATCCGGTGAACGCCAAAGTCCAGGATCGTTTTGCCGAAGGCATTCTGTTAACACTGGTTGAAGACGGCCCAATAGCGTTGAAAGAACCGGAAAACTACGATGTGCGTGCCAACGTCATGTGGGCGGCGACCATGGCGTTAAACGGCCTGATCGGTGCAGGCGTACCGCAAGATTGGGCAACGCATATGTTGGGCCATGAACTGACCGCCATGCACGGTCTGGATCACGCGCAAACTCTGGCGGTGGTTCTGCCATCTTTGCTGAATGAAAAGCGTAACGAGAAACGCGGCAAACTGCTGCAATATGCAGAACGCGTGTGGAATATCACCACCGGTGGCGAAGAAGAGCGTATTGATGCCGCAATCGCTGCGACGCGTAATTTCTTCGAGCAAATGGGTGCACCAACTCACCTCTCCGCCTATGGTCTGGATGGCAGTTCTATCCCGGCATTACTGGTGAAACTCGAAGAGAAAGGCATGACGCAATTGGGTGAACACAAAGACATTACTTTGGATGTTAGCCGTCGTATTTACGAAGCTGCACGTTAAGTAATTTAGTCATTTGGTTCTCGTTTTTGAGTATTTGGTCCAGACTTAAACCCTAAATTATTCAAGTTGCAGGAAAGCCAACGCCCCTGCAATTTGAAATTTTCGGGTTTAATCATTAAGGAGGAATACATGACAACTCCAACTGTAATCAAGCTCCAGGATGGGAATGTGATGCCGCAATTGGGCCTCGGTGTCTGGCAAGCCAGCAACGAACAGGTTCAGATTGCAATCGAAAAAGCGCTGGAGGTTGGCTATCGATCCATTGATACCGCCGCCGCGTATAAGAATGAAGACGGCGTAGGCAGTGCGCTAAAAAGCGCGGGCATCCCGCGTGAAGAACTGTTTATCACCACTAAACTGTGGAACGACGATCAGCAACGTCCACGCCAGGCGCTTGAAGACAGCCTCGAAAAACTCCAACTGGATTATGTTGATCTGTATCTGATGCACTGGCCCGTGCCGAGCAAAGATCATTATGTTGTAGCCTGGAAAGGGATCATTGAGCTGCAAAAACAGGGCCTGGTCAAAAGCATCGGTGTATGTAATTTCCAACTCAACCATCTTCAGCGTTTGATTGATGAAACGGGTATCTCACCGGTTATCAACCAGATAGAACTCCATCCGTTACTGCAACAACGCCAGCTTCATTCCTGGAATGCCACACACAAGATCCAGACCGAGTCGTGGAGCCCGTTGGCTCAGGGTGGCGAAGGGGTGTTCGATAAGAAAATCATCCGCGATCTGGCCGATAAATACGGCAAAACACCGGCGCAAATTGTGATTCGCTGGCACCTGGACAGCGGCCTGGTGGTTATCCCGAAATCGGTGACGCCATCGCGTATTGCTGAGAACTTTAACGTGTTTGATTTCCGTCTTGATAAAGACGAGTTAAGCGAGATTGCGAAGTTGGATAGCAATAAGCGTCTGGGACCAGACCCAGATGTTTTTGGTGCGTAATGGCTAAAGTGGCCCTCACCCCGACCCTCTCCCTCAGGGAGAGGGAGAAAATCTTGTTCGATCTGTCCCCTCTCCATTGAGATAGGGGAAATGCCTGCTCGATCTGTCCCCTCTCCATTGAGATAGGGGAAATGCCTGCTCGATCTGTCCCCTCTCCAGTGAGATAGGGGAAAAGCCCGCTCGATCCGTCCCCTCTCCTGTGGGAGAGGGTTAGGGTGAGGGCATCACAACCTTACAACACTCATCAAACCGGGCGTTTTTTCGTCGCGGGCTTGCCGGCCTTTTTCTGCGCGGCATTCGCCACCACTGCCGGTTTTGCCGCGCTTTTCGCGCCCGCAGGAGCGGGTTTACGCTGATGCGCAATCGGCGTGTGTTTCGTCAGTGCAGGACGAGCCCCACGATTGTAGCGACGCGCTTCACGCATCTCTTCAAGCGTTGGCGAAGGCACCAGACATTCACGACGGCCACCGATCAGGTGCTTTTTACCCATCTCTTCCAGCGCTTCACGAATCATCGGCCAGTTAGCCGGATCGTGATAACGCAGCAGCGCTTTGTGCAGGCGACGCTGACGGTCACCTTTCGGCACCACAACATCTTCACTCTTATAGCTAATCTTACCGAGCGGGTTTTTGCCCGTGTAATACATGGTGGTGGAGTTCGCCAGCGGTGATGGATAGAAGTTCTGCACCTGATCCAAACGGAAGCGATTTTTCTTCAGCCACAGCGCCAAATTCACCATGTCTTCATCACGCGTACCTGGGTGTGCGGAGATGAAATAAGGAATCAGATACTGCTCTTTACCAGCCTGTTTAGAGTAGGTATCAAACAGCTCTTTAAAGCGCTGATAGCTGCCCATCCCCGGCTTCATCATCTTAGAAAGTGGCCCTTCTTCGGTGTGTTCCGGGGCAATCTTCAGATATCCACCCACGTGGTGGGTCGCCAGTTCTTTGATATAACGCGGATCTTCTACTGCGATGTCGTAACGTACACCAGAGGCGATCAAAATCTTCTTAACGCCTTTGATCTCACGGGCGCGGCGGTACAAGTTGATCGTCGGCTCATGGTTAGTATCCATGTGCGGGCAAATGTCCGGGTAAACGCAAGACAGACGGCGACAAGTTTGTTCTGCACGTGGCGATTTGCAGCGCAGCATATACATGTTGGCTGTTGGGCCACCCAGATCCGAAACCACGCCGGTAAAGCCTGGAACGGTGTCGCGCATCGCTTCAATTTCGCTGATGATCGAGTCTTCTGAACGACTCTGAATAATGCGCCCTTCGTGTTCGGTGATAGAACAGAACGAGCAACCACCGAAGCAGCCACGCATAATATTCACCGAGAATCGGATCATCTCATAAGCAGGAATACGCGCCTTGCCATACGCAGGGTGCGGAACACGCTTGTAAGGCAGAGCAAACACGCTGTCCATCTCTTCGGTGGAAAGCGGGATGGCTGGAGGGTTGATCCAGATGTAACGATCGCCATGTTTTTGCATTAATGCACGCGCACAACCTGGGTTGGTTTCGTGGTGCAGAATACGTGATGCGTGCGCGTAGAGAACTTTGTCGTTTTTAACTTTTTCATACGACGGCAGCAACACGTAGGTTTTTTCCCACGGCTTCATTGGCGCAGGCTTCACCACGATGGCTTTCGCTTCATCTACAGGCTTACTTGGCTTGCCGGTTTCTGCACACGGCAAATCTTCACCGTATGGGTGTGGAATCGGGTCGATACGGCCAGGCATATCCAGACGCGTAGAATCCACGCCAGACCAGCCCGGCATTGCTTCTTTACGCATCATCGCGGTGTTACGCACATCGCAAATTTCGTCGATCTTCTCACCCATCGCCAGGCGATGAGCCACTTCCACCAGCGGACGTTCACCGTTGCCGAAAATCAGCATGTCGGCTTTAGCATCAACCAGAATGGAGCGACGAACGGTATCAGACCAGTAATCGTAGTGCGCAGTACGACGCAAGCTCGCTTCAATACCGCCAAGGATCACCGGCACATCACGCCAGGCTTCTTTACAGCGTTGAGTATAGGCAAGCGAAGCACGATCGGGGCGTTTACCCGCTACGTTATCAGGCGTGTAGGCATCGTCATGACGCAGTTTACGGTCAGCGGTATAACGGTTGATCATTGAATCCATATTGCCTGCGGTCACACCGAAGAACAGGTTCGGTTTACCCAGACGCATGAAGTCTTCTTTGCTGTTCCAGTCTGGCTGGGCGATGATCCCCACGCGGAAACCTTGAGCTTCCAGCATACGACCACAAATCGCCATACCAAAACTTGGATGGTCAACGTAAGCATCTCCCGTAACCAGAATGATGTCACAGCTGTCCCAGCCTAATTCGTCCATTTCCTTGCGTGACATGGGTAAAAACGGTGCCGGGCCAAAACAGGCTGCCCAGTATTGTGGCCACGAAAAGAGTTCGCGATCGGGCTGGATCAGGCTAATAGAGCTCATAATGCTTCCGAAAAAATGAATATACCCATCGCCCTTCAGGATGCAGTCTGGCGGCTTCCCGAAGTCACATGGGTATAAAAAATGATTTAAAAATAACCAAAGCCGGCGATTATACGCTGGTATTGGGTCAAAAATGAAGTGTTATTGCAATGTTAAAACCCAAGCCCTCACCCCGGCCCTCTCCCAAAGGGAGAGGGGGGAACACCGGACGATCCCTTCTACCTCAGAGATAAAGCGAAACACCAGACGATCCCCTCTCCCTCAGGGATACGGGGGAACACCGGACTATCCCCTCTCCCTCTGAGATACGGGGGAACACCAGACAATCCCCTCTCCCTCAGGGAGAGGGTTAGGGTGAGGGTGGTTTATGGCGCGGGTTGAACCAGCAGTTGCCCAATAGAGCCACGGTCCGCCATTTCCAGAGTTTGGCTGGAATAGAGGAACGGGAAATGTTCCCAGGAAGGCTGACCAAAGTACACGAGTAGCTCAACTTGCCCATCAACCCAAACGGTATCTTTCCAGCCACGGTCCTCACCAAACGGTGCCGCGCCATTAACGTTTTTAATCAGGAAGCTCACACCTTCGATATGGAAAGATTGCGGCATATCCGCTCGCACTGTCCAACGCTCCCAGGTGCCTTGCTGAGTCTGAATATCAATACGCTTCATATCCCAGAGTTGGCCGTTAATACCAGGGTCATCGCCAAGTGCGATATCACGGCTGCGCGACGGGTTGCCGTTGACAATCTCCTCCGGCAGCAAGCGCATTGGCAGGGTATCCGTCACTAAAGGCAGCAGCCCGGTGGCCCGCAGCGTGAGTACCAGCGTAGAGACAAGAATGCTCGAAGGTTCAAAGAAGCCACGGATCCTGTCCATGATACCCGCCGCTTCGCCGCAGGTTATCGACACTTCTTTTCCGTCGGTCATATCCACCAGGATCTCGCGACGCTCACCTGGCGCCAGGGATAATTGCTTCACAGAAACAGGTGCCGGAAGGAAACCCTGGTCGCTGGAAATCACGTGCATAGCCCGGCCATCACTCATTTGCAGCAAATAGCGGCGCGAGTTAGAGGCGTTAAGCAAACGCAAACGCACCCAGCCGCGTGAAACCTCGACATACGGCCCCTGCACACCATTCACCAGCAGCGTGTCACCGACAAAGCCACCGCTACCCGGTTCTTCATATTCTGGCGCACCGAAGTTATCCAGGCGCTTATCCTGAATGATGACCGGGAAGTCATCGACACCATAATGGTTTGGGATCGGCAACGATTTACTGACTTCATCTTCGATAAGCCACATACCCGCCAGGCCGTTGTAGACCTGTTTCGCGGTACGGTTTGGTGTATTGGCGTGATACCACAACGTGGCGGCCTGCTGGCGTATCGGCAGAACGGGCGCCCAGTCAACATTAGGAGACATCATGCGCGCCGCGCCGCCCATGAGCGGGCCGGGTACCTGCAACCCGGCAATCGTCATAGCGATGTTTTCTTGCAGACGATTACTGTAAATCATCTTCACATCATCGCCGCTCCACACGCGAATGGTCGGCCCAAGATAACGCCCGTTGAAGCCCCAGACAGGTGCCTTAGCGCCGCCAGTAAATGACCAGTGCGCCCGTTGTAACGTCAGGAACAAAGGCTGGCCACGGCGAGATTCCAGTAACGGAGGAACGGGTAAAGGTTGCTGCATTCCTGCGGCATTTGCCCTCAGTGGCACCGAGCCTGCACAAAGTGCGACTCCGGATGCCTGTATAAACTGACGCCGACTGAGTGACATATTAACTCCATGTGAAACTGACTAACATAAGGCTGCACAAAACGTACCGCCAAAATAAAAGCGATTAATTCGCTTGCTTGCTTTCAACTCGACCGGAGGCTTCGCGCTCCGCGACTTCTTTATTTAGTTCGTCGATTTTTGCCATCATAATTTCACGGCAATCGGTGGCAAGTTTGCGCACCTGGTCTTTGCCGTAATGGCTGATATCAATCGGCGGCAACATTTCTACAATGACTAAACCGTTATTCAAACGATTGAGTTTAATTTTATTACTGGTATTCGAAACGCACACCGGAATAATTGGGACGCCCGCAGCAATTGCGGCATGGAATGCACCCGTTTTAAATGGCAGCAGGCCACGGCCACGGCTACGAGTCCCTTCCGGGAACATCCAGACCGACACATTACGTTTCTTAATTTGCGTCACAACCTGGGAAATGGTGCTAAGCGCTTTGGAACGGTTATCACGATCGATAAGCATATTCCCGGTTAACCAATAAATTTGGCCAAAAAACGGGATCCACAGCAGGCTCTTTTTCCCGACGGTCACCGTTGGCGGCTGCACAATATTCGCGGCAGTCACCATGTCGTAGTTATTCTGGTGGTTACAGATATAAATCGCCGTTGGATGATTTTCGGCGCCCGCCGGTAAACGGGTTTCAACTTTCAAACCAAAGACGGGCGCAAGACGCCCAAAGAGATGACCAAACGTCGCAACATGGCGTGGGTTACGTGGGCTGAACAAGCAATAAATGCAGCCAAAAATGCACACCAACAGGCAATAAATTACAACGATTATAAAACGTACGATGGATAGCATAACAACCTCAAAAACCAAAACCGCTGACAAGTATGACGGATATATATCGATACCCAAAATAATTGGAGTTGCATTACGGCGGCAAGTGAACAAATCCCAATGCGCTGACACAAGTAAGCGATTTGGGTGCGTGAACACACGCCAACACCGATGCAACTTCAAGTATGAAGAGTATTACTCTTCGCTGTCACCCGCACTGGCCCGATGTGGTGAATCCACTTCAACACGATCAATACGTTGTAGGCCACGCATCAGCGTACCGCGACGGCCGCGCTCACCGGTGATTTTCTGCAACTCTTCCGGGCGGAGTTTAATTTTGCGTTTACCAACATGCAGAGTCACGGTGCTTTGCGGCGGCAAGACAAACAAATGCGCCAGTTTGTCTTCGCCTTTTGCCGCTTCCGCTGAAGGAATCGAGATAATTTTATTCCCTTTCCCTTTGGAAAGTTGCGGTAAATCAGCCACCGGGAACATCAACATGCGCCCTGCCGCGGTAATCGCCAACAGTAAATCGTCAGCGCTTGAGATTTCCATCGGCGGCATCACTTTCGCGTTTTCCGGCAATGAAATAAGCGTTTTACCCGCACGGTTACGTGCAACTAAATCATTGAAGGTACAAACGAAACCATAGCCTGCATCAGAAGCCATCAGCAGTTTTTGGTCGTCTGGTGCCATTAAGACGTGCTCAACAACGGCTCCCGGCGGCGGCGTAAGTTTGCCCGTCAGCGGTTCACCCTGCCCACGTGCCGATGGCAACGTAATCGGGTCAAGCGCGTAACTGCGCCCGGTGGAGTCGATAAACGCCACTGGCTGGTTGCTCTTACCTTTGGCAGAACCCAGATAATTATCGCCCGCTTTGTAGTTAAGCCCTTGCGCGTCAATATCATGGCCTTTGGCGCTACGCACCCAACCCATTTGAGAGAGCACAATGGTGACCGGTTCAGACGGGGTCATATCATGTTCGCTCATGGCTTTCGCTTCGCCACGCTCACGCAACGGTGAACGGCGATCGTCGCCATAAGCATCTGAATCAGCCTGCAATTCTTTCTTCAGCAACGTATTCATTTTGCGTTCGGACGCCAGAATACCCTGCAATTGGTCACGCTCTTTTTCCAGTTCGCTCTGCTCGCCGCGAATTTTCATCTCTTCGAGTTTTGCGAGGTGGCGTAATTTCAGCTCGAGGATGGACTCGGCTTGCGTTTCGCTTAATTCGAAGCGCGACATCAGCACCGGCTTCGGCTCATCCTCGGTACGAATAATATGAATCACTTCGTCAATGTTGAGGAACGCCACCAGCAAACCTTCGAGGATATGCAGGCGTTTGAGCACTTTCTCCAGACGATAACTCAGGCGACGGCGCACCGTTTCACGGCGATAAACCAGCCATTCAGTCAGGATTTCCAGCAGGTTTTTCACCGATGGACGATTATCCAGACCGATCATATTGAGGTTAATACGATAGCTTTTTTCAAGATCGGTGGTGGCAAACAGGTGGTTCATCACCTGCTCTACGTCGATACGGTTAGAACGTGGAACAATCACCAGACGGGTCGGGTTTTCGTGGTTCGACTCATCGCGCAAATCTTCAACCATTGGCAGCTTTTTAGCCCGCATTTGGCTGGCGATTTGCTCAAGTACACGCGCACCGGAAACCTGATGAGGCAATGCGGTAATCACCACATCGCCATCTTCTTTTTTCCACACCGCGCGCATACGCACAGAGCCACGGCCATTCTGGTAGATTTTACGAATCTCAGCACGCGGGGTGATGATTTCGGCTTCGGTTGGGTAATCCGGCCCCTGAACGATATCCAGCACTTCATCGAGCGTGGTTTTCGGGTGGTCAATCAGGGTCATTGCCGCTTGCGCCACTTCGCGCAAGTTGTGCGGAGGAATGTCTGTTGCCATCCCGACCGCGATACCGGTGGTGCCATTGAGCAGAATATTCGGCAGACGCGCAGGCAGCATTTTCGGCTCCTGCATAGTGCCGTCAAAGTTCGGCACGTAATCGACCGTCCCCTGCCCTAACTCGCCCAGCAGGACTTCTGCGTATTTTGACAGTCGCGATTCGGTATAACGCATCGCGGCGAAGGATTTCGGGTCATCCGGTGCCCCCCAGTTTCCCTGCCCGTCAACCAACGGATAACGGTAAGAGAACGGCTGTGCCATCAGCACCATCGCTTCATAACAGGCGCTGTCGCCGTGTGGATGGTATTTACCCAGAACGTCACCGACGGTACGGGCTGATTTTTTGAATTTAGCGCTGGCGCTTAATCCCAGCTCTGACATCGCATAGACGATACGACGTTGTACGGGCTTTAACCCATCACCAATGAACGGCAGCGCGCGGTCCATAATGACGTACATGGAGTAGTTGAGATACGCATTTTCTGTGAATTCGTGCAGCGCAAGGCGTTCTGCACCATCATGAGTTAAATCACTCATTCATTAATCATCCTCAAACTGACGAGTGGCCATAAACCCAAATAATTTGAGTTGTGGGTAATGGCGTAATTGCCGCCGATAGTACCTTATCTGGCCTGCGTAGTCACAGAGGAGTGAGTATCTTTAGGAAGTGAGGGGATATGAAATGAGCCGCGAATTGCGGCTCATTGAGGGGGTTATTTTACGATGCTAATTTGCTTCACATCGATTTCAACGGAGTTCCAGTCTTTGTCGACTTCACCTTGAATTTCAACGGTGTCTTTCGGTGTAATGGTCTGCCCATTCCAGCGTTTATGATCGATATCGACATTAATCGTGCCGGAAGAATCACGGAAAATGTAGTGATCTCCACCGATACGCGATTCAATCTTACCGCGCAGGGTTACCCAGGAATCGTCTGGCTGCGATTTCGCCTGTGTTACCGTAGTAGTGCTACCACTTGGTCCAACAAAACCACCAGCAGTCTGAGTTGGAGTGGTTTGTGCGGCTGGAGCATTAGGATCCGAGAATCCACCTTGTTGTGCAGCCAGTGCTGGGGCTGCGGTAATTGCGAGAATAGTCAGGATAGCGGCTATTTTTTTCATCGTTAATTTTCCCTATATGAATGAACGTTTTCTGAGTGCTATTTAACTCGAGAGATCTTAACGCGATCTTAATTTTTCGCCGTAACAACGTATATTTTATAAAAATGCCATTCAGCATCAACCCCGGCATTTTTCCTCTGTACAAGGCGGTTGTAAACGTTATTTACTTGCCGGTAATGGTCAATGGAAAGGCAACAATATGCGCATATTACTGATTGAGGACGATAAGCTCATCGGTGACGGATTAAAAGCCGGGTTAACCAAAATGGGATTTATCGTCGACTGGTTTACCGATGGCCTTCAGGGCCAAGCGGCGCTGGGCCTGGCACCTTATGACGCCGTAGTACTGGATTTAAGCCTGCCGGGAATCGACGGGCTGGATATTCTAAAAACCTGGCGTCGTAACGGCCAAACCGAACCCGTGTTGATTCTCACCGCGCGTGACGCGCTGGAACAACGTGTCGAGGGGTTGCAACTCGGTGCAGATGATTATTTGTGTAAACCCTTTGCGTTAATAGAAGTTGCCACCCGGCTTCAGGTTTTAATTCGCCGTAATCATGGGCAGATTCAATCGACACTTCATCACGCCGGTGTCGAGCTTGATCCTATTAAATTAACCGTCACTCGCGAGGGTGAAGCGTTGCACTTAAAACCCAAAGAGTTTGCTCTACTGGAGTTATTTATGCGTAACGCCGGGCGTGTATTACCGCGCACGCTTATCGAAGAAAAACTCTATAACTGGGATAACGACGTATCCAGAAATGCGCTGGAAGTCCATATCCACCATTTGCGCCGTAAACTCGGCAGCGGGTTTATTCGCACAGTGCACGGAATTGGTTATACGTTGGGCGAAGAATGATAAAAGCACTGACTCAAAGTTTACGCGCCAGATTAATTGCCGGATATGTATTGCTGACACTGTTGGCATGGGTTGGCGCAAGTTTCGCGGCCTGGCATCAAACCAGCAAAACGCTTAACAAGCTGTTTGATACTCAGCAGGTGCTGTTTGCCAAGCGTCTGAGTGCATTAAAGCTGGATAATATGCAGGGGGAAACGGAACTTCCGCGTACTAAAAACATGATTTCCCATCATCGCGGCAAGCAAGACGACGATACGCTGGCTTTCGCCATTTACACCGCCGATGGAAGACTGTTACTCAATGATGGCGACAATGGCCGCAACCTCACTTATCGCTACCAACGCGACGGTTTCATCGACGGTAAACTTGCGGGTGACGACGATATGTGGCGCATGGTGTGGGTCACCACGCCGGATGGAAAGTACCGCATCGTCGTCGGCCAGGAATGGGAGTACCGGGAAGATCTGGCGCTGGATATTGTATTGTCGCAGCTCACGCCATGGCTTATCGCGCTACCGCTTATTTTGCTACTTCTGGTGTGGTTGGTGAGTCGCGCCCTCGCCCCGCTTCACAAGCTGGCGCACCAATTACGCAGCCGCAAACCTGACGACGGTGGCGAGCTGCCAACACAAGCGCTTCCGCAGGAAGTTCGCCCATTGGTCGTCGCACTCAATCAGCTATTTTCTCGCACCGGGGAATTAATGCAGCGCGAGCGACGCTTTACCTCTGACGCGGCACACGAACTACGCAGCCCGCTTGCCGCGTTAAAAGTGCAGGCCGAAGTTGCTCAACTTGCGCAAAACGACGAGCCGGTACGCGATCATGCTCTCAATAATCTCAGTGCGGGTATCGATCGTGCCACGCGTCTGGTCGATCAGTTATTGACGTTATCACGCCTGGATTCTTTAGCAGGTCTGGATGATGTCCAGGAAGTCGAACTTCAATCATTACTGCAAAATGCAGTGATGGACGCGTGGCATCAGGCCCTGCGCGAAGGTATCGATATCCGTCTTGATATCCAGGACGCGAGCGTGAAACGCCAGGGGCAGCAGCTGTTACTGAGTTTAATGGTGAGAAATGTGCTGGATAACGCCGTGCGTTATAGTCCGCGTGGCAGCGTGGTGGATGTGGTTTTGCAAAGCCGCGAAATAACGATTACCGACAACGGGCCAGGGGTCAGCCCAGAGTTTTTAACGTCGCTGGGTGAGCGATTCTTCCGCCCGCCAGGACAGGAAAAAACCGGCAGCGGACTGGGGTTGTCCATCGTACGACGCATTGCCGCTTTGCATGGGATGCAGGCGCTATTTTTGAACAGCGACCAGGGCGGTTTCCAGGTCAGGATTCGTTGGTAAACATCATTACACTCTCGAATTATTGCGTTTAAAGCAAAAGTCTTTGCCAAACGGAGCATTTAATCGTGATGGTATTCACATTAAACTTCGCGCCAGACGCAATAATTCGAGAGTTAACTATGAGCAACATCCTGATTATCAATGGTGCGAAAAAATTCGCCCACTCTAACGGCCAACTCAATGACACCCTGACCGACGTCGCGGAAAGCTTTTTGCGCGACCTCGGGCATGATGTTCTGGTCACCCGAACCGACAGCGAGTACGACGTAAAAGAAGAAGTCGAAAAGTACCTGTGGGCCGATACCGTGATTTACCAAATGCCAGGCTGGTGGATGGGCGCACCGTGGACCATGAAGAAATACATCGATGATGTGTTCACTGAAGGTCATGGTTCGTTGTATGCCAGCGATGGCCGTACCCGCTCAGACGCTGAGAAAAAGTATGGTTCCGGCGGTTTGATTCAGGGCAAAACCTATATGCTTTCCCTGACCTGGAACGCTCCACTGCAAGCCTTTGAAGACAAAGAACAGTTCTTCCATGGCGTGGGTGTTGATGGCGTTTATCTGCCATTCCACAAAGCGAACCAGTTCCTTGGAATGGAAGGTCTGCCGACCTTTATCGCTAACGATGTGATGAAAGTGCCTGACGTTCCACGTTTTATCGCAGAATACCGCGAGCATCTCGGCCAGATTTTTGCTTAACTGTTAAGTAATTATCGAAAGGAGTAAGTCATGCTAACAGTGATAGCTGAAATTCGTACCCGTCCAGGTGCGCATCATCGCCAGGCGGTTTTAGATGCCTTCGCAAAAATTATTCCTACCGTGCTGGAGGAAGAAGGCTGCTTCGGTTACGCGCCATTAGTCGACCATAACGCACAAGTGGCGTTCCAGACGACAGCACCCGCTTCCGTATTTATGCTGGAAAAATGGGAGAGTGTTGCTCATCTCGAAGCTCACCTTCAAACCCAGCATATGAAAGATCACAGTGCTGCCGTAAAAGACGATGTTCTGGATGTGCATATCCATATTCTGGAAGACGCAATCAAGTAATCGATTTGCTGGAAAACAAAAGGGAGCGGTGTTAACACCCGCTCCTTTTTTTATGGGTAAAATTCATAGTCATGAAACGCTGCTAAGCTACTCTTTACTCTGAGTGGTTATTGGGGCGGGATATGAAAACGAATATGGTTTCCGATAAAGTACTAAAACTTTCCAGTTTTAATCTTAATTTGCTAACCACTTTCTGTTTGATCTATTCCACTCGCAGCATCACCGAAGTCTCTGAGATTCTGGATGTTACCCCGCCTTCCATTAGCCATTCCCTGCGCAAGCTGCGCCTGCACTTTGAAGACCCTTTATTTATCCGCCATGGAAATACGATATCGCCAACGGTATTTGCTGATGACCTTTATCTACAGTTAAAGCAAACGCTAGAAATAATGAGTGATTCAATAGACACGAGTCATAAAAATCGCCATCGGGAAACGCTGGTAATATATTCTCCATTTTCAGTAGCGGTGCATGATTTGTCTGTCACATTATTAAAAATAAAATCAGAAAACATTAATTATAAAATAAAGTATATCGAAACCAATCTGGATATTCCTGATGCGGTCGAATTACTTAACTTACGCAAAGCAGATATTGTTTTTTCCGCTACCCCCATCACCAATGCAAGTCTGAGCTGTATTTTGCATCATCAATTAACCCCAACACTAGTTTGTCGCAAAGATAACCCGCTACTGCAAAGCGAAGTCAGTATTGAGCAGTTAAAGGGTCTTGATATGGTCAGCCATTTAACTGCCGACGAGATGATCCACCAGAAAAAGCAGACCCTACAGGCGACAATGAGAATAACGCCCCCTGCGTTTGAAACGAATTCATTGCTGATGCTCCTCACTGTTTTGTCAGAAACTGACAGCGTCGGGTTCATTTCACATGAGGCTTTTAACCGCTACGAACACGCTTTCGGGCTGCGAAAACTCACGCTGTTGTTCCCGCTGCAGCAACTTAATGTGTATCTGATCTACCGGAAAGAAATGGAACAAAAGACCAGTTTTAGGCAATTTCTGGCGACGATTCTCGAAAAATAACCTCCCTCTGCAATAAAACTAAATCCGCACTTAGTCCTGAGTAATAGGTTGGTTATTAATTGCCCGTATAATATTTGAACGCACAAGGCAGTTAAACGTTACCCATTATATTTACATCACACAGTAATCTTATATTTCCCTGAAGAATTAACTGCCTCTGCGATGAATAAACATATTCACGTTATAGAGGCATTCGCATGAAAATCATTAAGATATTACCACCACATAATCAACATAACCGCCGCAAAATAATACTTAAAACGTCAGCTGGAATAGTTGCTGGCGTGCTGAGTTTTGGCTGCGTGGACGCAAATGCAGAGAGACTGGTCAATACCGTGGGAAGCGTGGGTATTTGTACCCGTGGTACTTACTCTGACGAAACGATAAAAATGAGTGTGGCAAATACTGCCGGAATAAAAATCGGCGATGGAGGAACCATTACCCTGAGCCGGGGCAGTATCAAAAATAATGCCGTGTCCGGCGCAGGCTCTAAAGACCAGTTCGGTGTACACGTCTCTGGCGGTAGCCGCGTTGAGTTGAATGAAGTGGAGGTTGCTCTCGATCCAAAAACAGGAACCGGGGTTGCTATAACAGCCAGTGATATGACGGGGATGTTTGTGGAGTCAGGTGGATCACTGTCACTGAAAAATTCCACGCTAACCGTAGGCGGCAATGCCAAGGGAAATAATAACCGTGGGATTGCGGTATCAGGCGATCATTCCCAGGTCTCTCTGGATAATTCCAGCGTGCAGACAAACTCCTGGGGAGCGGTTGGTATTTCTGCAACACAAGGCGGCAAAATAGACCTTTCGAAAAATACAAAAATCGAGACGGTGGGAGCCAGAAGCGCCACTACTGGCGGAAGCCACGGTGTTTATGTTAGCGGAGAGAACAGCGCCCTTAATTCAGATAACGCCACAATTCGCACCACTGGCGCTTCAGCTTACGGAATCAAAGCAGAAAACGGCGGCAAGATAGTTTTAAAAGAGACAGCCGTTGAGACGACCGGCGGTTACGGGCATGGCTTGTTGTTAGATGGCGAAAAAACTGACGGTAAAATTTCCGGCGGTTCGATTCTGACATCGGGTAAAGGGGCCGTCGGGATCTGGGCCCGCAATCGCGCGATCGTATCACTGCAAGATGGAACAACCATCAGCACCTCAGGTGCTGGGTTATCATCAGCCTCGCCGCTGGATAATGAAAAAACATTAACCTTAAGTCACGGATTACTGGCCAGTGATGAAGAAACGTCTATTAGCGGGAAGAATCTGCATTTGACCACTTCTGCGCTAAGTGCCAGCGCTGCGAGAGCGGAGAATAGCGCACAGATTGATCTGCAAGACAGCCAAATAGACAGTACCGGAGGGGCCGTCAGCACGGCTTCTACCGCCGCCCTTCACGCGCTTTCAGGTGCCGCCATTACGGGCAACCACCTTACGATTAACGTATCGGGAAATTATCAGGGGGCTGCCCGGGCCGAAGGGGCTGGCAGCTTACTTGCATTTGATAACAGCAAACTTGATGTCAGCGGAGCAGGCAGCGCGAGTGCCTTATCAACGGCGGCCAGAGCAATAGATGGTGCATCCCTTGCCTTAAAACGCTCAACAATACTGGCAACGGGCATGCAAAGCCACGGCGTGTCAGTTGAAGGCCCAGGCTCTAACGCTCAACTGGACAACGTCGAGATTGAAACCCGTGGAGCACGCAGCTCTGGGGTCAATATTATTAACGGCGCAACCGCCGATATCCTCTCCAGCCAAATCAAGACCACGGCTCCCGATAACGCCGCTGGCCCCTGGGGGCCGGGCATCTTGCTTCAGGGGGCAGACTCTTCACTATCACTTACGGACAGTGATGTCACCACCACGCAAAAATCCAGCCTCGGCATCAGCGCGACCAACGGAAGTCGTCTGTTGGTCAACCGCTCGGATATCACGACATCCGGAAATTACAGCACAGGAATTGCAACGGCCAATTCAACGGCTTCGATAACGGATAGCCATATCAAAACCTCTGGTGATGATAATGCGATGGGCATCGTTGCCGACGTGGGTGCCACCGTTAATGTAATGGGAGGAAGCGTCACCACAACGGGAAATGGATCGCCGGTTCAGAGCAACCTCACCTTCCCACATGCGCTGGCTTCACGTAACGAAGGTTCGCTGCTCAAAGTCGAAGGAACTACTTTGCTGACAGAAGGAAATCAAGCTTACGGTGCCGCCGCTGATGACGGAGGTAATATCATCCTGAAAAATTTGTCGGTCAAAACCCTGGGCGCGAGTTCAACCGGTTTATATGCAGGAATTGGCGCGGCAAAACCGGGCAGCGTCAGCCTGAGCGCCACCAATGTGTCGGTCGAGACCTTTGGAGATAATGCAACTGGCGCGTTCGTTGGGCGCAAATATAAAACCGAAACGGCTGAGATGGCGCTGGATAGCGTCACGCTCACGACTCATGGTGATAATTCCCGAGGGCTTTGGGCAGAAGCGGGGGCTGAGTTTATGGTCGAAGATTCGGCGATAAAGACCGATGGCGCACAATCTCACGGCATACTCGCCAGCAACGGAGGGCAGGTTCAAGCCAATAATGTGGTTGCCTCAACGCACGGCGATAACGCGGCTGCATTGGCCGTCCAGGGCACGGCTGCGTTTACGGGGCAGGCAAATTTAAATAACAGTATTCTTTTAAGCGAGCATGGTCACGGCATTGAAACCACGGGCTTCGCCGATGTTGAACTGCAAAATAGCCGGGTTAGTGGAGAAAAGCAGTGGTTGCAGGTGCAAAATGGTCCAGGAGCTTCACAAGGTAATGCCAGCGTAAATGTGTCGTCGAGCATCGTTTCCGGCGCAGCGCTAACGGAAGCCAATGCCTACTCTGACGTTTCGTTAAGCAAAACCAGTCTGTGGTTTTTGACCGGCAATTCTGTTCTTAGCCAATTAACGAATAATCAAAGCCTTATCAATTTCAGTGCACCTGAAAGTAACCAGTACAAAACGCTGAAAGTGAATAATTACCACGGCGATAACGCAACGATTGCATTAAATACTCACTTGTATGCCGACAATTCCCCAACCGACCAACTCGTTATTGACGGTGGGCATGCCGATGGTTCCACCAGCCTGAAAATCACGAATACCGATGGTCAGGGCGCACTAACCCAGGGCAATGGCATTAAAGTGGTGGATGCGATAAGCGGTGCCACAACAGAAACTGAAGCCTTTAATTTGCTCAACAAGGTAAAAGCGGGGCCATATGTATATTCACTTTATCGATCAAGTCTCGATAACAGCAATGAAGAAGCCTGGTATCTGCGTTCTCACAAAGTGGTTGCGCCGGAAATTGATGATAACGAGCTAACGCCGCCACCAGAGCCACAGCCACAGCCGGGCGTTCCTCCTGTAGATGAACCTCCCGTCGTTAACGAAGGTGATAATGCTCCTCCGGCAACGCCAATGCCTTCTCAACAACCTGTCGCTGTACCCGATTATCGGGCAGAAACGTCGCTGTATCAGGACATCCCTCAACTGGCATTACTGTATAGCCGGATGCTGGTTGATAGCCTGCACGAACGTACCGGGGAACAATTTGCCAGCCCGGAAAAAATCACAGCGGCAACACAATCGCCGCATATGAGCTGGGGTCGCGTGATTGTTAAAAACGGGAAATCTGATTTCGATGGGCCGCAATCGCGTTTTTCACTGAATGCCATTCAGCTCGGCATTGATTTGTATCGTGAAAGCCAGGATGACGGGAGTTCTAATTTTGCCGGCGTGCTAGGGAACATCGGTAAAATTAACAGCAAAGTCACCCATACCGATGGTGAAAATGCAGGCCGCAATACGGTGAAATCGTGGGGTCTGGGCGGTTACTGGACGCACTTTACGCCAGCGGGAAGTTATCTTGATGCCGTCGCCCAGTACAACCGGTTGTATGTGGAATCCAGCCCCACCGATCTCAGCCCAATGAAAACCAAAGGTTATGGTTTAAGTGCTTCGCTGGAGGCGGGTTATCCTTGGCAGCCGGATACTGACGTTCAGCGCTTTATCGAACCTCAGGCGCAGTTGATCTACTCAACGGTGAAACTGGATAACACTCATGACGAGGCATCTACAGTTAAATTCAGCAATGCAGATTCCCTGACTGGCCGCCTCAGCCTGCGTATTCATCAGACCTGGAATCATGATGACGAGAAAAAAGTGAAAGAGGAACGCACCAGAACGACCGCCTGGTTACGCCCGGGATCTTGCATGAGTTCAGAGGAGACAGCAAAACAGCCTTTTCTTCTCAGCAAGGCGACATACCGTTTGTCACCAACAGCGCTGGAACATGGGGGCAATTAAATGCGGGCGTTGACCATCAGATCAATAAGTCAGTTTCGATTGCCGGTTCGTTGAGTGTTGAAAAGTCGTTTGTAGGTGACAGCATCAATTACGGCGGGATTGTCGGTTTGAAAATTAAGTTCTGATTTGTTGTTTGCACTCAGTCTAATGCCGCTAACGCGGCATTATTTTGCAATATTTAGAGCATCCATAGTGCGCAGTTTGCTTTCGCGAGCCTGTTCTGGTGCGGCTTGTACCAGCAAGGTGTAGAGCAAATCCAGCACAAATAACTGCGCGGTTTTGGTTCCGATCGAATCCCCTTGTAGCATGCCCTGACGGTTGCCGTTGATCAGACTAAAGTCGGCAACTTCACACAGCGGTGAGCCCAAATTATGGGTGAGTGCCACAGTGGTTGCCCCCGCATGTTTGGCAAGCTCTAGTGCGTGGACCGTTTCAGGGGAATTCCCGGTGTGGCTAATCGCAAAGGCGACATCGCCTGATTTTAATAAGGTGGCCTGCATATACATAAAGTGATTATTGGTGACAGCGTCAACCCGCATGCCAATGCGCATCAGTTTATGTTTCATATCTTCGGCAGTAATCCCGGAAGAACCCACGCCAAAAATATACACCGAGTTACTGGTCCGTAGCGCCTTAACCACTTCACTGACCTGGCTCATGTCCAGCAAATTTAGGGTTTCGGACAGCACGTTATTAATAGTGCTTTGCAGCTTCAACCCGATGGTATGCGCATCATCAGATTCGCTAATCTCCCCTTCTAACAGCGGGCCGTTGTTATCGGACTCCGCAGTGGCAAGCTCAATGGCTAAATCCATTTTAAAGTCCTGGAAACCTTTATAGCCAAGCGTGCGACAAAAACGAATCACGGTCGCTTCGCCAGCCTGCGTTTCACGTGACAATTCGGCGATAGAGAGCTGAGTCACCTGCTGTGGTGAGGTCAAAATATAGTGTGCGATACGCTGAGATACACGCGTCAGGCTATTTTGCATCGCACCAAGAGTATCGAGGATTTTACCAGGTTTAAGGCGAAGGGCTTGAGGCTCCATAAATTTCCGCTTCTTTATTTCATAAAAAATTGAAAAGAGTTTACCCCTGCAAAAGTCGGTAATGCACTTTTATCACTGCCTTGCTAATCGTCTGTGCCGATTCACTGATGCAACCTGGTTTATGCGGCTCCCCAGGAAGAAAGATCGCAAACATACCTGGTTGTAAATGCAGTGTCTGGCAAGGGGATACGGTATCACACAGCAAATAATCATCACCTTCATGGTAAGTATCCGGTGCAATTGCTGACCCAAGTGGACCAAAATCGATGCGCTCCTGCCCATTGAGTAACACTTGAACGTCAAGATATTCGCGATGTTGCTCGTAACGTTTGCTCTGGGGTTCTGCGGTATCAAACACCATAACATTCATAAAGATATCGTCACCGTCTATCTCATGTCGGCCAGGGCTTAAGGTTTCTGGATGCAGTGACAGCGCCTGCTTGATGATGGCCAGTAGTTGAGGGGCGATACCGGTCTGGGTCGTGAGCTCTGAAATTCGTCCTAAAATCATAGTGTCACCTTATATTCACGTGGTTTATCAAGTTTCAGGCTGAGTGGTTTTCAGACCAGAGTGCCGCGCCCATTAACCCCGCATCGTGTTGATAATGCGCGGCATAAATCGGGACCTGGAACGCCGCAGGAGATTGCGCGAGCTGCTGTTCCACCTGTTGGCGATAACCCTGAGCCAGGCCAACACTGCCGCCTAGCACGATACATTCGGTATCCAGCAGGGCTTTGATATTGGCGATTAGCTGGCAAATTGCCTGTGCTGAACGCGTCATTAACTGCTGAGCTTGCGCGTTCCCTGATTGAGCCTGAGCGAAAATTTCGCGAGTGTTTTTACCCTCAAGTTCATGTCCGGCTGCGGCGGCAATCGCACGCCCTGAAGCAATCGCCTCGACACAACCAACACGCCCGCAACCGCACAGTGGACCATTGGGATCGGCCTGTATATGGCCAATATGACCTGCAAAAGCATACGGGCCGGTTAATAACTCACCATTCACAACAACGCCACCACCGACTCCCGTGGAAACCGTGATAAAGGTGACATGTTTAAACTGAGCAGACAGATAGCAATACTCAGCCCAGGCAGCAGCCTGCGCATCATTCAGAACAACACACGGCAACCCCGTGAGTTTTTCAACCGTCGCCTGCAAGGGAAAATGATTCAGTCCGCCCAGGTTATCGGGATTAAGCGCGGTAAGAATGCCCTTGTCGATAATCCCGGTGGATGCCACCGCTACCCGCTGAGCTTGTCCCTGATAAACGTCAACCAACCGGGCTAACGCTTGCTCAAGGGCTTGCGGCGCGGCATTTGCCGGTGTGGAAATTTCGGTACGTTGGAAAATTTTATGCTCATCGTTGATTAGCGCTGCGGCCAGTTTGGTGCCGCCGATATCAATGGCTAGTGTGTTCATTGATTTCTCCGCGCTTAATGGCGTCGCTGAAACAGTGGCTGGGGCCTGTAAATTCCCCACAATCACGCACACGTTGTTCTAACCTGGCTAATAGTGACATTTTGCTCCGCCTTATAAACCTCAATGAAGTTTAACTCCAAAAAAGAGTAGCGGACGGAGTATGACCCGTTCAAGTGACAAACTGGAAAAATGTGAAGGGAGTCAGGAATTGCGAGAAAGAACAGGGGGTTTAGCAAAGCGGGAAAATGTGATCAACGCGATTCAGCCGTTGATCACATTTATCCGAAAGCGGTAATTAGACTTCAATATCCGCCATATCGCCTTTATCTTGCAGCCAATTGCGACGATCTTCAGAACGTTTCTTCGCTAACAACATATCCATAATTGCCATGGTTTTGTCGTTATCTTCATCGTCGATCGTGAGCTGAACAAGGCGGCGAGTGTTAGGATCGAGCGTGGTTTCACGTAATTGCAGCGGGTTCATTTCGCCCAGCCCTTTAAAGCGCTGCACGTTCGGTTTCCCTTTCTTACGTTTAAGTTGCTCAAGCACACCCGCTTTCTCTTCTTCATCCAGCGCATAGTAGACTTCTTTGCCAAGATCGATACGGTACAACGGTGGCATCGCGACATAAACGTGACCACCGCGAACCAGCGAGCGGAAATGACGTACGAACAACGCACAAAGCAACGTCGCGATGTGTAGACCATCGGAGTCCGCATCCGCAAGGATACAGACCTTGCCGTAGCGCAGTTGGCTAAGATCTTCGCTGTCAGGATCGATGCCGATCGCGACTGAAATATCATGCACTTCTTGTGATGCCAGAACTTCGTCGGAAGAGACTTCCCAGGTGTTCAGGATCTTACCTTTAAGCGGCATGATCGCCTGATATTCACGGTCACGAGCCTGTTTAGCAGAACCGCCTGCGGAATCCCCTTCGACCAGGAACAGTTCCGTACGACTCAAATCTTGTGCCGAGCAATCAGCCAGTTTTCCGGGTAATGCCGGGCCGCTGGTCAGCTTTTTACGCACCACTTTTTTGGCCGCGCGCATACGGCGTTGAGCGCTGGAAATCGCCAGTTCTGCGAGTTGTTCCGCAATTTGAATGTTCTGGTTCAGCCACAAACTGAAGGCATCTTTCACCACACCAGAAACAAAGGCTGCGCACTGGCGTGATGACAGGCGCTCTTTCGTTTGCCCAGCAAACTGCGGATCCTGCATTTTCACCGACAGCACGTAGGCGCAACGTTCCCAGATATCTTCCGCAGAGAGCTTCACGCCGCGCGGCAGAATGTTGCGGTACTCGCAAAATTCACGCATCGCATCAAGCAACCCCTGACGCAGACCATTGACGTGGGTACCGCCTTGCATGGTTGGGATCAGGTTAACGTAGCTTTCTGTCAGCAGTTCACCGCCTTCTGGCAGCCATAACAGCGCCCAGTCAACTTGCTCAACATCGCCCGCGTAGTTTCCAACAAAGGGTGATTCCGGCAGCGTAGGCAGGCCGTTTACCGCTTCGCTCAAATAATCTTTCAGGCCATCCTGATAACACCAACGCTGCTCGGTATTGTTCACTTTGTCAGTAAAAGTGATTTCAACACCCGGGCACAAAACCGCTTTGGCTTTCAGTAAATGGCTTAAACGGGAAACGGAAAAACGCGGGCTGTCGAAGAACGAAGCGTCAGGCCAGAAGTGAACGCTGGTGCCGGTATTACGTTTGCCGCAGGTCCCGACGACTGCCAGTTCCTGGACTTTATCGCCGTTTTCAAACGCGATGCTGTAAACCTGCGAATCACGGCGTACCGTCACTTCAACACGTTTTGACAAGGCGTTGACGACCGAAATACCCACGCCGTGTAAGCCACCAGAGAACTGGTAGTTTTTGTTGGAGAATTTACCGCCCGCGTGCAGACGACAAAGAATGAGTTCTACAGCCGGAACGCCCTCTTCCGGATGGATATCAACCGGCATGCCGCGCCCGTCATCAATGACTTCTAATGACTGATCGGCATGGAGAATAACATCAACACGCTTCGCATGGCCTGCCAGCGCCTCATCCACGCTGTTATCAATGACTTCCTGGCCCAAATGGTTTGGGCGGGTGGTGTCTGTGTACATCCCGGGGCGGCGGCGAACAGGCTCAAGCCCGGTGAGTACCTCAATGGCATCGGCGTTATAACTGGATTGCGTCATGGTTTATTCGTTCAGATTGCGAAACAGGAATTCGACATCAAGCCTTTAATGCAGGCCAAGGAAGTCGACGATCTGTGTGAAATAATCTTCGAAGCCTACAAAGGCGTGATTGCCACCGGACTCTACCGTCTGCCGACAGGGGGTGTAGTACGCCACTGCCTGGCGGTAATCAAGCACTTCGTCACCCGTTTGTTGTAACAACCAGATGAGATCTGGCGATTCTAACGGGTCAACTTGCATGACTTTAAGATCGTAAATATGGCGTGACTCTAGCACATATTGCTGCCCGGTGTAGGGGTTCTCGTTCTTACCAAGATAATCGACGAGCAATTCAAAAGGCCGTACCGCTGGGTTTACAACGACCGCCGGTAGCGTAAAACATTGCGACAACCAAGTGGCGTAGTAGCCCCCTAAAGAGGAGCCCACTATCCCCAACGGCTCACCGCCATGCTTGAGTACCAGCGACTCCAGCAACTCTGCCGCATCGGCAGGATACGGTGGGAGTTCCGGGATAATCATATTGATATGCGGATGATTCTGCTCAAGCCATGCCTGAAAGCTGGTGGCCTTAGCGGAACGCGGCGAACTATTGAAACCGTGTAAGTAAAGTAGCGTTGACATCAATACCCTTCTGAAGCGGTATCTGGGTTGAACACCGCACCTTTCAGGCGGCAAACCTCAGTGGTAACTTCGCCATTGGGATGGAGTTCCAGCCAACGCCAGCCTGGCTCAATGGTGTCGAGAGTGAAGTTGGAGCAATGCGGCTTAAATTGCACACATGTGGACGGCGTTGCCAGCATTCGTCTGCCATTCCAGTCCAGATCTAACTCCTGATGAATATGACCACACACCAGCGTTTTCACTTTCGGGAATTTTTGCAAAACGTCATCCAGCTCTGCGGCATTGCGCAGGCTATGTTGGTCCAGCCAACTGCAACCCGCGGGTACAGGATGATGATGCAGCAATAACAGCGTATGCCGTTCAGGCGCACCGGCGAGCTTGCGCTCCAGCCAGTCGAGCTGATAGTCGCTCAGTTCACCATGTGGGACGCCAAAGACCTGGCTGTCGAGCAGTAATATTTGCCAATTGTCTCCAAGGAAAACTTGTTTTGCCGGGGAGATCCCCGCTTCAAGCAACGAGCTAAACATCGCAGGTTGGAAATCGTGATTGCCTGGCAGCCAAACGCAGGGCGCAGGAATCTCCGCAATGCCCTCAACAAAATGCTGGTAGGCCTGCGCACTGTGATCCTGGGCTAAATCCCCAGTTGCAACGATAAGGTCATAATGACGCTGCTCGGCGAGGATGGCGGCAATAACAGCCTGATAGCTCATCCAGGTATTGATACCAAGCAGCGTTTCGTTCTTTCCAGAGAACAGGTGGGTATCTGTAATTTGCAAGATCCTGATCTGGCCCCCACCGGCCACAGGAAGATTTAACAGGCTTTCCAAATGGTGTCCTTAGGTTTCACCCTCACTAACAAACCGGAACCGCCATCGCTCCATGCGCCAAACAATATCGCAGCCAATCGGCTAGAAACTGATTAATTTGATGCTTTTCGTCACGTTGATGCAACTTTTTATTAGGATAATCATATCGTGCTTTGAAACGAAAGATCTGCTGACTTGAACACACTTCCGCGACCATCGCGTCATGATAAAGCCTGACCGACATCGATGGTAGGCTCCAGTAGCTGATCGCCGGGACTGTTTGTTCGATTTGTACAAGTGTCGTGTAACGAGTCGACTCAAGGATAGAGAGTCGATATTGAGCGCTAGTGACCTGATAAGTGACTTTTTCGCCCACTTCGTCATTACGAGGAAGCAGGCGTCGTAGTTGTGCGAAATTGGTTTCGCACAGACGCATCATTTCAGGGAAGTCAGGTGTATAGCGCTTCATGTTTAGTTGTTCCACTCTTCTCTTAATTTCTCATGATGCAATTGCAGCCAAAGCAGTGCGATGACTGAAGCCGCGTTGTCGATTTTCCCTTCTTCTACTAACTGATAAGCCCGTTCCCGGCTCACGACATGAACACGAATATCTTCGTTTTCATCTGCCAGACCATGTATGCCCTTCGCGGTTGTTGCGTCGACTTCCCCAACAAGAATCGATAAACGCTCGCTGGTTCCACCAGGGCTTGCCAGGTAGTTGATGACCGGTTTAGTGCGACCGACAGTCACTCCTGCTTCTTCAACGGCTTCGCGGCGAGCAACGTCCTCGACACTCTCACCTTCTTCAATCATCCCCGCAACCAGTTCGAGCAACCACGGGCTGTCGCTGGTGTCATACGCGGCAATTCGAATCTGTTCGATTAAGACGACTTCGTCTCGCACAGGGTCATAGGGTAGCAGTACTGCAGCGTGCCCGCGTTCTAAAATTTCGCGACAAACTTCACCACTCATTTCGCCATTAAACAAGCGATGACGGAATCGATAAAGATCCAGCGAAAAAAAACCACTATAAAGTGTTTCCCGTGCAATAATTTCAACATCGTTTTTGGCTAATGTGACGAGTTGATCGTTTTGCTTAGTCATAATGATTTCCTGATTTTAATGGTTATGAAATGGGCAATTTCAAGCCAGTTTGTCTGCCGTTTCATTTCCTATGTGATAGATTGATGAAAATTAAGGGTCAATGGCACATTACGCCAAGCGCCCCTGCTGGCGGACTCTGCTAAAATCGGCGATCATTTCCGGCTCTTGTCAGCGCTAACAAATTATTTCTGCTTCACAACAAGGAATGCAAATGAAGAAACTGCTCCCAATTCTTATCGGTCTGAGCCTAACGGGTTTCAGTGCCATGAGCCAGGCAGAAAACCTGATGCAGGTTTATCAGCAGGCACGTTTAAGCAACCCGGACTTGCGCAAATCCGCTGCTGACCGTGATGCCGCATTCGAAAAAATTAACGAAGCACGCAGCCCGTTACTGCCACAACTCGGCCTTGGTGCTGATTATGAATACACCAATGGTTATAGTGATGCGAATGGCATCGACTCCAGAGCGGCTAGTGCCTCTTTGCAATTGACGCAAACCATTTTTGATATGTCGAAATGGCGTGCATTGACCCTGCAAGAGAAATCAGCAGGTATTCAAGATGTCACTTATCAGACTGACCAACAAACCCTGATTCTGAATACTGCAACCGCCTATTTTAATGTGCTGAGCGCCATTGATGCACTGTCCTTCACAGAAGCACAGAAACAGGCTATTTATCGTCAATTAGATCAAACCACTCAGCGTTTTAACGTAGGTCTGGTCGCGATTACCGACGTACAGAACGCCCGTGCGCAATACGATAACGTATTGGCAAACGAAGTCACCGCACGAAACAATCTGGATAACGCGGTAGAAACGCTGCGCCAGGTGACGGGCAATTACTATCCGTCTTTGGCATCGCTGAATGTTGACGGCTTCAAAACCAACAAGCCTGATGGCGTGAATAATCTGCTGAAAGAAGCAGAAAAACGTAACCTGGCATTGTTGCAAGCCCGCTTGTCTCAGGACCTGGCTCGCGAGCAAATTCGCTTCGCAGAAACTGGCCACATGCCAACTGTAGGTTTGACTGCATCGACTGGTGTTTCCAATACCACTTATAGCGGTTCTAAAACCAACAGCTCTCAGTACGATGACAGCGATATGGGCCAGAATAAAATCGGCCTGAACTTCTCCTTGCCGTTGTACACCGGTGGTTCGGTGAACTCTCAGGTGAAACAAGCGCAATACAACTTTGTTGGCGCGAGTGAGCAGCTTGAAAGCGCGCATCGTAGCGTAGTGCAAACCGTCCGCTCTTCGTTTAACAACGTGAATGCGTCAATCAGTACCATCAACGCCTATAAACAAGCGGTTGTGTCTGCACAAAGCTCTTTAGATGCAATGGAAGCAGGCTATTCCGTTGGTACTCGTACCATCGTTGATGTGTTGGATGCGACCACGACTCTGTACAACGCAAAACAACAGCTCTCCAGCGCTCGTTATAACTACCTGATCAACCAGCTGAATATTAAGTCAGCACTGGGTACGCTTAACGAACAGGATCTTGTTGCGTTGAATGCAACACTGGGTAAACCTGTATCAACGACTGCAGACAATGTTGCTCCAGAAACGCCAGACCAGAATGCTCGCGCAGATGGTTATTCAGCGGATACCGAAGCAACAACGGCTACTGCAACACCTGCTAAAGCGACTCCAGCTTCAGCAACCAGCAGCAAATCAGCTAACCCATTCGGTAACTGATGACATTATTTGGGGGCGTGACTACACGCCCCCATCACAACTTGCGACATTGAACGTAAGGCAACGTAAAGATCGCCCTCCTGGTGCCCGTCATCGCTTTAATTTCAACCATTCATCCCCTATCCTAAGCACAATATTAGCTTCATTCCTTTGGGCTCAGGACAGATAAATGAAACGGACAAAAACCATAAACCACGCATCGTTCCGCAAAAGCTGGAACGCCCGCCATTTGACGCCGGTTGCATTGGCGGTTACCGCTGTGTTTATGCTTGCCGGTTGTGAACAAAATGACGAAACAGTCTCTATGTATCAAAACGCAGATGACTGTTCTCAAGCCAACCCAGGCAAAAGTGCCGAATGTACGACTTCCTACAACAACGCGTTGAAAGAAGCAGAACGTACTGCGCCTAAATATGCATCGCGTGAAGAATGTATTGCTGAATTTGGTGAAGGCCAATGTCAGCAAGCTCCTGCTCAAGCCAATATGGCAGGTGAACAAGCTCAGGCTCAACCTCAACAAAGCGGCAGCTTCTGGATGCCATTGATGGCCGGTTACATGATGGGCCGACTGATGGGCGGCGGCGCAGGCTTTGCGCAGCAACCTCTGTTTACCTCAAAGAATCCATCAAGCCCTGCGTACGGTAAATATGCCGATGCCAGTGGTAAGAGCTACGGCGCAGCCACGCCAGGCCGTACGACAACCGTACCGAAAACAGCTATGGCACCTAAACCTGCGACGACCAGCACGGTGACACGCGGCGGTTTCGGTGACTCTGTAGCTAAACAATCGACGATGCAGCGCAGCAACAGCGCAACAGGTTCTTCTCGTTCCATGGGTGGCTAATAAATTATGGAAAGAATTGCGATTACTGAGCGCCCGGATTGGCGCGAGAAAGCCACAGAATACGGTTTCAATTTTCACACCATGTATGGCGAACCTTACTGGTGTGAAGACGCTTATTACAAGCTAACGCTTCCGCAGGTTGAGCGGCTGGAAGAAGTCACTGCTGAATTGCATCAGATGTGCCTGAAGGTTGTCGAAAAAGTGGTGAGCAGTGATGAGCTGTTAGCTAAATTTCGCATTCCTAAGCACACCTGGGAATTTGTGCGTCAATCATGGCGTACCCAGCAGCCGTCGCTTTACTCACGCCTGGATATTGCATGGGATGGCGTTGGCGAACCAAAGTTGCTGGAAAACAATGCTGACACGCCAACCTCTTTATATGAAGCTGCGTTCTTCCAGTGGATTTGGCTCGAAGATCAGATCCAGTCTGGAAATCTGCCAGCAGAAAGCGATCAGTTCAACAGCCTTCAAGAGAAGATCATCGAACGTTTTGCCGAGCTGAAGCAGCAACACGGTTTCAACCTGGTGCATTTCGCTTGCTGTCAGGATACGGAAGAAGATCGTGGTACGGTTCAGTATCTACAGGATTGTGCCGCAGAAGCAGAAGTGGCCAGCGAGTTCGTATACATGGAAGATATCGGTCTGGGCGAGAAAGGCCAGTTTACCGATCTGCAGGATCAGGTGATAAGCAACCTGTTCAAACTGTATCCGTGGGAATTTATGCTGCGTGAGATGTTCTCCACCAAGCTGGAAGATGCTGGCGTACGTTGGCTGGAACCGGCCTGGAAAAGTATCATCTCTAACAAAGCGTTGCTGCCAATGCTGTGGGAAATGTTCCCGGATCATCCAAACTTGCTGCCTGCTTATTTCGCCGAAGATAGCTATCCGCCGATGGATAAGTATGTCGTGAAGCCAATCTTCTCGCGTGAAGGCGCGAATGTGAAGATCATCGAAAATGGCCAGGAAATTGCGCGTGTCGATGGCCCTTACGGCGAAGAAGGCATGATCGTCCAACAGTTCTATCAGCTGCCAAAATTTGGTGACAGCTACGTGGTGCTCGGAAGCTGGCTTATCAACGATCAACCCGCAGGCATTGGTATTCGTGAAGATCGTGAGTTAATTACTCAGGATCTTTCACGTTTCTACCCGCATGTGTTTGTAGAGTAATCGTTTCTACTTCTCCTGGGGGAGAAGGTTGGGATGAGGGCGAATTGATATCGAATCCACCCTCACCCTGGCCCTCACCCTGGCCCTCTCCCTGAGGGAGAGGGAACTGATCGAGGTTCTTCCTCAGGAAAAGGGGGAAAACAATAATTAGCCGATTTGCACCGAAAGCATACTCAACGACCCCATTTCTATACCGTCTACCGGTAATGTAATCGGCTCTTTGCCATCCCACGCCCCCAGAACATACAGCAACGGCAGATAGTGATCCGGTGTTGGGTTAGATAACGAACCACCTTCGTGTTGTAAATAGTTTACCAGCGGGTGATCTGCAACCGGCCCAAGCCATGTGAGGTTGTCTTTAACGTATTGGTTAAATGACTCAGCCCATGGATATGGCGTGTTTTCACCGTGCCAGCGGGCGGTACGCAGGTTATGGACCACATTACCGCTGGCAATCAGCATGATGCCCTGATCGCGCAATGCAGCAAGCTTACGTCCCATTTCAAAGTGCCAGGCTGCCGGTTTGGTGCTGTCGATACTGAGCTGTACCATTGGGATATCAGCATTCGGGTACATCTTGATCAATACGCCCCAGGAGCCATGGTCAAATCCCCAGGCTTCTTTATCTTGCATCACCGGAACAGGTGCCAGCAGATCAACCAATTGCTGAGCCAGTTCAGGCGAACCCGGTGCCGGGTAATGGGTATCGTAAAGCGCCTGTGGGAAACCACCAAAGTCGTGAATCGTTTTTGGTGTTTCCATCGCCGTAACACCCGTGCCTTTGGTGAACCAGTGCGCAGAGACCACCACAATGGCTTTTGGTCGCGGTAAGGTCTCTCCCAAATGACGCCAGGCTTGGGTATAGTGATTATCTTCCAGCACGTTCATTGGGCTACCGTGTCCGAGGAACAGCGCAGGCATTCTTTGAGTTGTCATGGTGGTGTCCTTTAGCGGGATATTCAGTTTATGCACACCACATTACGCGCTTTTGCAGCATGAAGAACTCAGATAAGCATGATGAAGATCTTCAGGAAATTTGAATGTAAGCGATGTGTAAAGCTTCCCATCTGGCTCTCGATTTTTATCACGTCGCCCATTAATATAAATGAGAATCATTATCAAAAGGAGCAATGAATGTCAGTACCCTTGATTCTGACCCTGCTAGCAGGGGGAGCCACTTTTATTGGTGCTTTTCTTGGCGTTATCGGCCAGAAACCATCGAACCGTGTACTGGCATTTTCTCTCGGTTTTGCAGCAGGAATTATGCTGCTTATCTCGTTAATGGAGATGCTACCCGCAGCACTTCATACCGAAGGGATGTCGCCAGTATTAGGTTACGGAATGTTCATGTTGGGCTTGTTGGGCTATTTCGCTCTTGATCGCGCCCTGCCCCATGCACATCCGCAAGATTTGATGGACAGCAAACCGCAGCCTCGGAATTTACGGCGCACCGCGTTACTGCTGACTCTCGGTATTAGTTTGCATAACTTCCCGGAAGGGGTCGCAACCTTTGTCACTGCCAGCAGTAATCTGGAATTAGGGATGGGTATTGCCCTCGCCGTAGCACTGCACAACATTCCGGAAGGATTAGCGGTTGCAGGCCCGGTGTATGCCGCAACGGGTTCGAAACGCAAAGCGATTTTCTGGGCAGGGATTTCGGGGCTCGCAGAAATTCTCGGTGGTGTGTTAGCCTGGCTGATTCTCGGCTCAATGGTTTCGCCGGTCGTCATGGCGGCGATTATGGCTGCTGTCGCGGGGATTATGGTGGCGCTATCTGTCGATGAACTGATGCCGCTCGCCAAAGAGATTGATCCTCACAATAACCCGAGCTATGGCGTACTTTGCGGTATGGCGGTGATGGGGTTTAGTCTGACGTTGCTACAAACAAACGGAATTGGATAATAACTCATCATACTTCAAGTTGCAGGGGTGTTGGCTGCACTCATTCACCCCAGTCACTTACTTGAGTAAGCTCCTGGGGATTCATTCTTTTGCCGCCTACCTGCAACTCGAATTATTTCGAGTTCAAGCGGCATGGAAACATTAAAAACGAGTCTTAGCTGGCTTTGCGTTCGTGAGTCTGGCGATATTCCACCAGATCTTCAATCGTCACTATAGCCATGTTGTGTTCGCGAGCAAAAGTGATGCACTCCGGCGCGCGCGCCATGGTGCCGTCATCGTTGGTCAGTTCACACAAAACACCCGCAGGTTTGAAGCCCGCAAGTGATACCAAATCGATAGTTGCTTCGGTGTGGCCACCACGGGTAAGCACGCCACCCGGTTGAGCGCGCAACGGGAATACGTGGCCCGGGCGGTTCAGGTCACTTGGTTTTGCGCCATCAGCAATCGCGGCACGCACCGTGGTAATACGGTCTGCGGCAGAAACGCCAGTGGTAACACCACTCGCGGCTTCGATAGTGACAGTAAACCCGGTGCCATAAGCACTGGTGTTGTTCTCAACCATCATTGGCAAATCAAGTTGTTTACGGCGTTCTTCAGTCAGGCACAGGCAAACAATCCCGCTACCGTGGCGAATGGTCAGAGCCATTTGCTCAACGGTCATGGTTTCCGCAGGGAAAATCATGTCACCTTCGTTCTCGCGATCTTCATCGTCAAGAACCATTACCCCGCGGCCTTCACGTAGTGCTTCAAGAGCATGTTCCACGCGCTGTGTAGGGGTGCCAAATGCAGAAAGGAGCGTCTGATTCATGGTAAAAAAACCTCATTAAAATTATGGTTACCAGAATCAGGGCAGTCTTAGGAGCTAAAAAAATAACGTGAGCAAGCTTATTAAAGCTTGTGCTTAGTCGTTACTCTCTCCCATCCGGACTATAACCGTCGGCTCCGGAATTACACCGGATCTGCTGACCTCCAGATTGCTCTGGAGCGCTCGCGGGCTTTCAGCGTTCGCTGATTTACCGCCGGTGGGGAGTTACACCCCGCCCTGAGAATAAGCAGACTTACTATAACGCCGATGATTTTCTCTGGCAACGCCAAACCTAATAACATTTCGGGTTTCTAAGGAGTCTCACAGGCATTACAATTAGTGTTAATCGCGTAAGACAATCCCGTAAGATTATGGAAGCCACTATGATTGACCCGAAAAAAATTGAACAGATTGCTCGCCAGGTCCACGAGTCAATGCCGAAAGGGATTCGTGAGTTCGGGGATGATGTCGAGAAAAAAGTACGTCAGGTTTTGCAGGCTCAGTTAACCCGTCTGGATTTGGTTAGCCGTGAAGAGTTTGATGTGCAGACTCAAGTGCTGTTACGCACCCGTGAAAAACTGGCTTTACTGGAACAGCGTTTAACCGAGCTGGAAAATCGTAACGCCCAGGCACCTGAAGTTACGCCGCCAACAGAACCACAGATGTAAAAAAAACGCCCCAAATTTGGGGCGTTTTTTATTATCCGTAACTGCTTATGCGTCGTGGCTTTGAATCTTCTTAATGATGTTGGTTGTTGAGCAACCATCTTCAAAATTCAGCACCATCACTTCACCACCGTTTGCCCAGACCTCTTTACTCCCGGCAATATCATCCGGTTTGTAATCGCCGCCTTTGACCAGCAAATCAGGCAGAATCTCGCCGATCAGGCGTTGTGGCGTGTCTTCTTCAAACAACACTACCCAATCCACGGCTTCCAGCGCGCCGAGCACGATCATGCGTTGATCCTGCGGATTCACCGGGCGAGTTTCGCCTTTCAGGCGTTTAGTTGACGCATCACTGTTGACCGCAACGATCAAGCGATCACCCAGTTTTCGTGCATTGGCCAGATAAGAAACATGGCCTGCGTGAAGAATATCGAACACGCCGTTGGTCATGACGACCTTCTCACCGCGTTTACGCGCCGCAGCCACAGCCACTTTCAACTCAGCTTCGGTCATCACACCAAAACCTGAATCAGCACGCCCACGCACCGCATTTTCCAGTTCGATAGGTGAAACGGTAGATGTACCCAGTTTACCCACCACAACCCCTGCTGCCGCATTCGCAAAGTAGCACGCTTCTTCAAGCGAGTTACCTGCCGCAAGCGTTGCCGCCAGCACGCCAATCACCGTATCGCCAGCACCGGTCACGTCATACACTTCTTGTGCCTGGGTTGGCAAATGGAACGGCTTAATGCCCGGCTGTAATAGCGTCATGCCGTGTTCAGAACGGGTAATCAGTAGCGCGGAAAGTTCGTATTCAGCAATCAGCTTCATACCACGTTCCACCAGCTCTTCGTCGTTCTTGCATTTGCCGACCACCGCTTCGAACTCAGACAGGTTTGGTGTCAGCAGTGTCGCGCCACGGTAACGGTTAAAGTCTGTGCCCTTAGGGTCAATCAGCACCGGAACATTGGCCTTACGCGCAAGGCTAATCATTTGCTGAACGCTTGCCAATGCACCTTTTGCGTAGTCAGAAAGCACCAACGCGCCAATGTGTGGCAGCGCCTGGCTAATGCGTTCATGAATGGGCTCTGGATCAACGCCTTCGAAACCTTCTTCGAAATCGAGGCGAATCAGTTGCTGGTTGCGGGAAAGTACACGCAGTTTGGTGATTGTCGGGTGCGTCGGCACCGAGACGAAATCGCATTTAACGTTCACGCCCGCCAGTGTTTGGCTGAGTGCACGCGCCGCATCGTCAATCCCCGTCAGACCCACCAGACGCGAATTCGCGCCCAACGAAGCAATGTTCATTGCCACGTTTGCAGCACCGCCAGGGCGTTCTTCAATGGTATCGACTTTCACGACCGGCACCGGCGCTTCCGGGGAAATGCGGCTTGTAGGGCCATACCAGTAGCGATCCAGCATCACATCACCCACTACCATGACGCCTGCACGGCTGTATTCGGGCAGCGTTACTTTCATTCCTGACTCTCCAGAGAGGGATAAAATTTTGTCGCGAATAATATCACAATTAATCTTATGCGCGTGTTTGCGGCTCAATCAGCCACGTTTGCCAGCTTTTCATTACCTGCTCGCGCTCTTGAATGAAAGTCTCCATTGCCACATTCCCGGGCAGCTCTTGCAATGCAAGATGATGAAGTTCATCACGTAACGTGACATAAGCATGTGTCAACGCTTTCGCTTCGTCATCACTCATAATGTCGTTTTGCGCCATTAATTCCAGAATGCGTACATTGTCAGACCAACGCGTCAGTTTTGGAGCCTGCGCCGCATAACGCAAAACCAGATACTGAGTGATGAACTCAATATCGGTAATACCGCCTTCATCGGCTTTTATATCAAAGCGTTCGCGACTTTTTCCACCCAAATGTGCGCGCATTTTTTCACGCATTTCTCGCACTTCGGTCTGGAGTTTTTCGCCTTCACGCGGAACACTCAAAATGCTGCGGCGAATAGCATCAAACTCCTGCGTCAATTGCGGATCGCCATAGACAACACGCGCACGCACCAGGGCTTGATGCTCCCAGGTCCAGGCTTCATTCTGTTGATAATCGCCAAACGCTTCGGCAGTCGTGACCAACATGCCCGCAGCACCAGAAGGGCGCAAACGCATGTCCACTTCATACAAAATACCTGATGAAGTTCGGGTGCTAAACAAGTGCACTACTCGCTGTGCGAGCCGCAAATAGAACTGGCGGCCATCGATTTCACGCTCGCCATCGGTCATGACATCCGACGGGCAATCATGAAGGAAAACGAGATCCAAATCAGAGCTATACCCCAGCTCCCAACCACCGAGTTTCCCGTAACCGACCACGGCAAAACCACGTCCTTCACGATTCTGTAAATGTTTCGGCTGACCATAACGCGCCACCATTTGCACCCAGGCCTGCTGGACTACGGCATCTATCATCGCTTCAGCAAGCCAGGTGAGGTGGTCACTCACTTTCATCACCGGCAATGTACCGGTGATATCCGCTGCAGCAACGCGTAGCAGCTGCGCTTGCTTAAACTGGCGCAATGCTTCCAGTTGTTGCTCTTCATCGTCATCCGGCACTCGCAGCAAATACTGGCGAAGTTCGTCACGATAAGCATCGGTAGCGGTAGGTTGGTAGAGTGTATTGGGGTCGAGCAGTTCATCAAGCAGCAGCGGGTAACGCGCCAGTTGGCTGGCAATCATCGGAGATGCCGCACATAACGTTATCAGATGCTTCAATGCGCCCGGATATTCCGTGAGCAGCTCAAGATAGGTCGTCCGCGTGACAATACCGAGCAGCAGCGGCGTTAAGCGTGACAACGGCAAAGGTGCATCATTGCGGGAGCAGGCTTCGCACAACAAGCGTGGCATGAGCTGATCCAACACCTGGCGACCACGCGGGCCGATGGTGCGTTTGTCGGTATCCTGACGGAAATCGCTGATCAGGCGTAACACTTCGCTACGTGCTTCTGGCGTTAAATGTTCCAGAACCGGCGTGTTGGCATCTGCATCCAGCGCATCCTGCCACAGTTCGCGCCACGCTTCAGAAAGCTTATCTTCGCCCGGTTCAGGTTCATCGTCGCCGATTAATTCGTTAAACACCTGACGCACTGCATTCATATGCTGTTGCAGGCTGACTTGCAGAGAATCCCAGGTTTGCTCGTTCATGCCCCACGCAAGGCGCACACGGTTCAGTTCATCGCCAGGTAGCGTCTGAGTCTGCTCATCATTGATGCTCTGCAGGAGGTTTTCGAGGCGACGCAGATATAAATAGGCTGCATGCAATTTTGCTGCATCAGATTCCGACAGCAGATGTAATTGCTGAATAGCTTCAAGGGTTGGCAGTAACGAGCGGGATTGCAAAGCAGGCTCGCGGCCCCCGCGAATCAGCTGGAATACCTGGACGATAAACTCAGTTTCACGAATCCCGCCCGCACCGAGTTTAATGTTATCGGTCAACCCTCTGCGGCGAACTTCGCGAGCAATCATCCCCTTCATGTTTCGCAGTGACTGAATGACGCTGAAATCGATATAGCGGCGGAAGATAAACGGTCGCAACATGTTGCGCAGTTCCTGGCTCCACACATCATCGGTATCACCCATAATTCGGGCTTTGACCATGGCGTAGCGTTCCCAATCGCGCCCCTGCTCCTGGTAATAATCCTCTAACGCGGCATAACTGAGCACCAGTGGGCCACTGTCGCCAAACGGACGTAAGCGCATGTCGACGCGGTAGACGAAACCATCTTGCGTAGGCTGGTCGAGGACTTTAATCAACCGCTGGCCTAAACGGGTAAAGAATTGCGCGTTATCCAGTTCGCGCCGCCCGCCCTGCGTCGAACCGTTTTCCGGCCAGGCAAAAATCAGGTCGATGTCGGAGGAGAAATTCAGTTCGCCACCGCCCAGTTTCCCCATGCCAAGAATCATCAATGGCTGCGCGACGCCATTTTGATTGCACGGCGTACCCCACTCGCGACAACAGGCGCTGTACAGCCAGTCACGGGCGGCAATAATGAGCGTTTCGGCAAGCTGGCTGAGCTGCTGGAGAGAGCTTTGAGTGGAGACCTTTTGCAGCGTTTGCGCCCAGGCAATTCTGACCATCATGCGGCGACGGAACAGACGCAACGCGGCCATTAGCGCAGATTCACTGTCCACACCCTGCAATTCTTCTTGCAGCCAGGCCGCGTAGTGTTGCCATTCGTCGGCTTGCGGTGGGAACTGCTCGATTTCCGCAATCCATGCGGGGTAAGCCGCCATGCTGTCACAAACAAAATCACTAAACGCCAGCACGGCTTGAGCCTCGAGGCTCAGCGTTTGGCCGTCAATCTCTTGTGGCAGACGCGCCAGCGCCGCCTGCAAATGCTGCTGTAAAAGTGGCGCTTGCGACATCATGGTCGTATCCCTTATTAACGATATCCCCTAAAAAAATGACGGGGAAGATTATTTCCCGCTATGCAGCCAGAAAGGCGCCTGCGAAATAGCTTCATTGCGATAATGTTCAATTTCAACCTGTTGGCGTGTCACGATGGCATGACGCAGCCCTTGCCAGTTATCCAGCCATGGTTGTGTTTTCGTATCGTCGTAAACGCCCGCCAGCAGGCGGATAGAACCGGTTTCTCGTGCCAGGCGCGGCAGTTGATCGGCATAGCTATCACCCAATGGGCGCTGGAAAGTCTCTTTCAGTTCCGCCGCGTGACGAGAAAGATGAGTATCAGCAAAACGCTTAAACGAACCCGCCAATTTGACGTTGGCTTTTTCGTCGGTAAATTTCTGCCACTGACGCCCAACCAACCATTCAGTCAGCGCCAGTTTTGCCTGGCTGCTTTGCGCGCTGAACGCGAGTTCAGGAGCTTTTAGTTCTTGCGGCAGCATCGCTTCATACGTTGCCAACAATTCACGCAGTTCAGTGCTCGCTTTACGTGGAATGATACCGCCGAACAGTGCCAGCGCGTGGCGCACAAGGCCAACCGCTTCCAGAACCTGAGCTTTCGCTTTGCCGTTACCACGCAGCCACAACTCTTCGTGGTATTGCCAGTGAGAAAGCGCCAGTTCGACTGAACCCTCCAGTCCTTGCTCAACCGTTGCTTTCGCAGGCACTCGCAGAACCGTTAACGGTTTAATTTCTCGTTCGTTATTGCCTTGAGCCAGGTGGTAGCCGCGCGCCGCTTTGCTCAGGCTACCCTGGCGTAGGCCCGGTTGTGCAACCAGTTGTTTGGCAAAGGCCAGAACATCTGCCGTTTCACCTTCCAACAATTCAAGCTCCAGCTCGCACAGCGGTTCACTGAGTTCACCGGCTTTTACTTCACCGAGATCCAATGCCAATTCGATGCGGCTTTTACCGTGCGTCACGACCCATTTTTCACGTACAAAGTCAGTGCTAAATAAAGGATTCAGTTGTGCCTGCAACGCATCGGCAGAAAGATCTTCCGGCCAAACTTCTTGCGGGAATAGCGACAAGGCAAGTTCCGGCCCGTTCAACTCGACATTGTATTCCGGACGCTGATGTAACCCGCCCGTGACGCGGCCTGCGATTTTCATCGTCATTTCGTAATGGCCGTTATCGCCGCGGATGCGCAGTCCCATATCATGACGGCGCAGTTGGTTATCAGCAGTTTCATAATAGATGTTGAGTAGCTGGCGCGGTTCGCTGTGCTGGCTTTCCAGCGAATTTAACGTGTTACGAAGGGAATCCAGTTCAGCTGGATTAACAATAAATTTGAGTTCGATTTCTTGGGTCATCGTCTTTTTACTTTTAGTTGGGTCAAACTGGGCTCACGCCCAGAGAACTTAATCGTTTAATGGGTGTCAGTAGATAATATTTTTCACCAAATTACCATGAGTGGCGCGCATTTCGGCGGGCTCTAAATCACGAGTAAGTGGTCAAATTCACACCAGGATGATTCTCATTCAGGTTTACGGATTGCACCGTCAGACTGATGCCACTACTATCGTTCCACTATTTATGACAATAATGACGAAATCATGCACAAATTCCGCCTAATTTGCCTTACTTTGCTTTCTCTTAGCGTTTCTGTTGTGGCTCATGCCGATGAAAAACGTTATGTCTCTGATGAACTCAACACCTGGGTGCGTAGTGGTCCTGGGGACAATTATCGCCTGCAAGGAACCGTGAATGCGGGTGAAGAAGTGGTTCTGTTGCAAAGCAACGAAGAATCCAAATATGGTCAAATCCGTGACAGCAAAGGCCGTACCTCATGGATCCCTCTGGCACAGCTGAGCACTTCACCAAGCCTGCGCACCCGTGTACCAGACCTGGAAAACCAGGTTAAGAGCCTGACTGATAAGCTGACTAATATCGATACCACCTGGAATCAGCGCACCGCTGATATGCAGCAAAAAGTGGCCCAAAGCGACAGTGTCATCACCGGTCTCAAAGATGAAAATCAACAGCTTAAAAACCAATTGATCGTCGCGAAGAAAAAAGTTGAAGCCGCGAATGTTCAGTTGGATGACAAGCAACGCGCCATCATCATGCAGTGGTTTATGTACGGCGGCGGGGTTGCAGGTTTTGGTCTGCTGCTTGGCCTGTTACTGCCACACATGATCCCAAGCCGTAAGAAGAAAGATCGCTGGATGAACTGATCGCCAACCCTGTATCCTACACTTACGTATTATCGTAATTGGTTAACAGATGCAGGGGCTTTAAAGCGTGAAGATTTATCTGGTCGGTGGTGCAGTACGCGATGGGTTATTGAGATTACCGGTCAAAGATAAAGATTGGGTGGTTGTCGGTGCAACACCGCAAGAAATGCTTGATGCGGGTTTCCAGCAGGTTGGGAAGGATTTCCCGGTGTTTCTGCATCCTGAGTCGCGGGAAGAATACGCATTAGCGCGCACCGAGCGTAAATCAGGCCAGGGATATACAGGTTTTACCTGCTATGCCGCGCCTGATGTCACGCTTGAGCAAGACTTACTGCGCCGCGATTTAACCATCAACGCCATTGCCCAGGACGAACACGGCGAGTTTATCGACCCGTATCATGGTCGTACTGATATCGAAAAACGCCTGCTGCGCCATGTTTCTCCCGCTTTCAATGAAGACCCGCTGCGTGTTTTACGCGTCGCGCGTTTTGCTGCGCGTTACGCCCATCTCAATTTTCAAATTGCCCCTGAAACGCTCTCCTTGATGACCGCAATGGCGGCAAACGGTGAGCTGGCGCATCTCACGCCAGAACGCGTGTGGAAAGAGACAGAAAACGCCCTCACCAGCCGCAATCCGCAAGTTTATTTCGATGTCTTACGCAAATGCGGGGCATTGGCTGTGCTCTTCCCGGAAATCGATGCACTGTTTGGTGTTCCGGCCCCAGAAAAATGGCACCCGGAAATCGACACCGGTATTCACGTGCTGATGACGCTGTCGATTGCAGCACAGCTCAGCCCTGATGTTGACGTCCGCTTTGCCACGCTATGCCACGATTTAGGCAAAGGATTGACGCCAAAAGAGTACTGGCCACGTCACCATGGGCACGGTCCAGCCGGGGTAAAACTGGTGGAGCAATTGTGCCAGCGGATGCGTGTGCCAAATGACATTCGTGACCTGGCCAAACTGGTCGCCGAATATCACGACTTGATTCACACATTCCCGATTTTGCAGCCGAAAACCATCGTCAAATTATTCGACAGTATCGATGCCTGGCGCAAACCGCAGCGCGTCGAACAAGTGGCGTTGACCAGCGAGGCGGATGCTCGCGGGCGCACCGGTTTTGAAGCCAGTGATTATCCTCAGGGAAGACTGCTTCGTGCCGCGTGGGTTGCGGCACAAAGTGTCACCAACAAAGAGGTGATTGATGCTGGATTTAGCGGCCCGGCGATTCGCGATGAGCTCAATCGCCGCCGTATTGCCGCCGTAGAAGCGTGGAAGAAAACAGCCGGACTGGTGACACCTCCCGCTAACTGACTGACACAGGTGGTTTTATCCCCGAGCTTGCGCACGCTTTGGGATAAAATCACCGGATACATCAGCGAATTCGCTAAAGCGCCAGTTCAGTGGATAACAGAGCCGTGATTGCCGCTGAGTCTGACAGCATATAGAGCTTTTCGCGAAAGTCGCTGTGCATGAGTTTACGAGCCAGGCGCGAGAAGATCTTCATGTGATCCTCCTGTTCCTGCTCATTGACCGTCAGCATAATGACCAGTTGTACATCCACACCTTCGCCCCAACAGAGCGGCGTCGTAAGACGTAAAAGCGAAATACTGCTGTGCAGTATGTGCGGTGATTTACAGTGGGGAATCGCCACCGAAAAACCCAGCGCGGTGGAGAATACCGCCTCGCGTTCCCAGATAGCCTTTTCCACCAACGACCCCGATACAACACGCTGCTGCACTTCAAGGTTGTCGGTCAGCAATTTGATGGCTTCCTCTTTGCTGCTCACTGTTTTATCCAGTAACAGCAAATCCGCATCCAGAACCGGTTTTTGCATTTGTACTCGCATGAATTGCTCTACATGCGCCGACACGTCTTCACTGCTTTCGCTGAAAATAGCCGTTTCAAGTAACTGCTGGCATTGCTGAATATTCAGTGACATCAGCGTTTCCTTGCATGAAGCGATCGTCCCTGCTGCCATACTCAACTGCGTTAACCCCATGCCCATTAGCAGCGGCAACATCTGCTTATCTGCCGCCATTTCCCCACACAGACTGATAGCCAGCCCTGCCGCCTGCGCACGCTGGGTTATATCGCGCATTAACGCTAAAAACGTCGGGTTACGGTAATCATACAGATGCCGGACATAGGGATTGCCACGATCGCAAGCGAAGAAATACTGCGCCAGGTCGTTACTCCCGATAGAGACAAAATCGAGATATTTCGCTGCTTTTTCGAGGAGATAGAGGGTCGATGGCACTTCAACCATGATCCCGAGGTGCCATTCGCCAACGGGAATATCTTCTTGTTGCAGGGTGTCTGCGATCTGATGGAATTGGCTGTGCAACCACTGGATTTCTGCAAGCGTTGCCACCATCGGCACCATAATATTCAGCGGCCCAGCGACACTCGCTCTGAGCAACGCGCGCGCTTGCGTGGTGAAAATATCGTGAAATTGCGCATACATGCGCACGGCGCGATAACCCAAAAAAGGGTTTTCCTCTTTGGGTAAGTCGAGAAAATCACAGGGTTTATCGCCGCCAATATCTAACGTTCGAATCGTGATTTTTTTACCCGCCGCACATCGCAATACCTCGCTGTATGCCTGATATTGCTCTTCCTCATCGGGTGCCTGGCTGCGTTCACAGAACAGCATTTCGGTACGGAACAGTCCGATACCATCTGCCCCCTGAGCAAACACGCCTTGCGCTTCAACCGCCAGCGCAATGTTTGCCAGAACGCTGACGGGTGTTCCATCAGCCGTCAAAACCTGCTGCCCACGCAGCGGCGCACTACGGGCAGAAATCCGCTGCTGTTTTTCGCTTTCCATTCGATACCAGCTTTCCATCGCCGCATTGGGATTTGCCACCAGCACGCCGTGGCGGCTATCGAGAATCAACATGCTGGCTGTGCGCATTATCGAGTCGCATTGAGTCACACCGCACAGCAATGGAATGCCAAAAGAGCGCGCCAAAATAACGGTATGCGAGGTTTCACCGCCGTCGCCCATCACAATGCCTTTTAAATGCGGATTCCGCAGCCGCAGGAACTGCCCCGGCGTCAACGTTCCGCTGCTAATGACAATGCTGTCCTGATTGAGGGTTAATGGTGGTTCCAGCGCCCTGCCCAGCAGATTAGCGGCGATGCCCTGACAAAGATCGCGTATGTCGATGACTCGCTCCCGCAGATACTGGCTGCTGCTTTTGAGCAACGGTTCACTTAACGCCTGTGCCGTCAGTGCAATCGCCTGCAATGCGTTACGCGCCGTGGTATGCGAGAGCAAACATCTTTTAAAGGCTGGATCACTCAGCAATTTCAACTGCGCCGCCAACACCGGTGCAGCTCCTGCGTCGGCATCACCGAAGTTTTTTTGCGTTAACGCCCAGGCATCTTTCAATTGCTGCTGCTGGCGTACCGCATCAGTAGCAGGCTCAAGGCGGGATAACTCAAGGAGATCAACTACATCAATATGAACCGGAATACCGCGCCCAATCCCCTTGCTGACGCCATTGCCACGCACATAATCAGGGCTGGCATGCTCAATAAAGACCGGCAGCGGCAACGTGTGGTTGTCCGGTGAGACTGCCAGCGGTTCATCGCAATCTTCAAATTCATCGCGTAAAAACGCATGCAGAAGATCAAAGGCCGCCTGCTGATCGCGGCCTTCAATCAGAAACTGGCACAGGTCGCCATGAGTGATATCCGCACCAATCATCCCCAACACACTTTTCGCATCGGCCTGGGTCTTTTTACTCAAATTGATCAGTGTGATAGAAGCGCTAAAGGTTTGAGTGCGTTGTTCAATTTCACTGGCTGGCCGCGCATGAATGCCATTGGGCAAAGTACATGTAAAGTCGAGGGTTAACATGTTTTCTCGCCCCCAAAATTGATAACACATGTCGCCGGCGCACACGTCGGCACCGACTCTTGATGGCGGTCTGTTTGCAACGTGGTTTCCGCAAGCGTTGCTGCCGCGACTTCGCCATTTGTCGTAATACTCCCACGCGCTAAAGTCCGTGCGGTCGGGTTCCAGGCTCGAACCACCAGAGCATCACTATGCTGGGCTTTTTTCAGGGTGCTGAAATGCAGCTCTGTATCCCAACTCAATATGCTGAAATGAGGCGGGAATACACGTCCATGGGGATTGGTGCGAAAGCGTGACCAACCGGTAGCCAGCCATGCGTGAAGGTTGCCACGCACGCGTTCAACATCACGCCAGAACGTGCTATCCGCGCCGTTATTCATTGCCAGGAGGCTGAGTTTAAAGTGATGCATTCCCTGAATCTGCGAATCCGGTGATGGCAATACCATTCCGGAGGCCCGCCCAGGACGATAAGGCATGTTGGCCTGTCCGAGCCAACCGACACTGCGCAGCAATGTCACCGCCATCACATCCTGCTGGTTTTCAGGAATTTGATACTCGCGCAGCCCTTCGGTTAGCACGCACAAGCCACGTTTTTCGTCATACATCATGACCTGACTCTGCATCGGATAAAGTGCAACCGGTGCCTCGGTCCATTGCTCGTCTTGCCAGACCGCCATTTCTGGAGGCATATTCTGGCGCTCAATCAGACCAAATGGCTGATCGGCAAAGTGAATATGTTGTTGTACGTTGGTCGGTAGCAATACCTGTAAACGGTGGTCGCGAACCGTGTTGTTGACACTGATTGCTACGTCAAGCCAGGTGTTAGTATGCGCAAGCGTGATGGTCATCGTGACATCAAGTTCACCATTGGCGCGACGTGCATTGCGCGCAGCCAGATCTTCAGGCACTGCCATTTGCCAGTTCAATGTCAAACTGCTTTGCAGCACTCCTTGCTGTCCCGTCACTGAAGTCAGGAAATCATCACTATTGATAAGCCAGTCATTGAACGGTGGCGAATAGTTGTAGTTGTCCCCCGCATCCCCACCATCCACCAACTGCAAAACATGATGATAGGTCTGTTGGTTACGCTTGTCGGTTAAGGTCAGGATCCCTTGTTTATTCGCTTCCAGCAGCAGCCATGGGTTTTCTAGTTTCACCACCGATTCAACCTGCTGATCACACTCCGCGCGGACGCCCTCTTGCAGATACAAGGTTTGATAGCCACACGCCGGAATGTCCGCGACCTCCAGCAACAAACGGCATTTGCGATACCAGGTGGTTTCGGTGCTATTTGACAGTTCCTGCACGATTATCGACATGTCCTGACGACCTTCTTCGACAATCTGCCAGCGGCATTCGTTGCCCTCCCCGTCGACCACACGGAAATCTTGCTCTGGCGTGTATATCGTCACTTCGACCAGGCCCGCGCTAATTTGCGGGCGAGCGTTGAAGATAATGATTTTCTTGCCGTCAAGCTGTGCAGAAATCCCTTCAGCCAACATCTTCATATTCAGATCAATAAGCTGCTGAGCCATTTCCAGACCCGATTCAAGGCGGTTTTTTACCATCGCATTCACGCGATCGGAGTTGCATCCCCCAATGCTGTCATGAGCGTGAGATTTCATCGCTTCCCGCCAGATGTTGTCCACGGCGTGTTGTGGATACGGCAGACCCAGCCGCCAGTTGAGAGCGAGCAGCGGCTCCAGATGCTGACTCAGGGTCTGTTCAAGGCGAGCATTCAGTTGCTTAATGTCGACGCGGGTTGAGAAAATCCCGCGATGAATACGCATGTATTTCGGGCTTATCAGCTCGCCCTGATAAATCGGCAAAGTCACATTGGTACTTTCCAGCGACTGGAAAAACTGGCTGAAACTGCTGCGTACAAAACGATACTCATCTTGCTGTTGATTGAGTTGGTCGAGCAGTTGCGGGACGCGATATTCAAACGGCGACTGGTCATTTCCATTGGGCAGCAGCACGTTCCCGGTGAGGGAAAAACGCGTCTGTTTTTCCAGAATCGGTTGCAGCGCTGTCAGGCATGCGGATGGAGAATCTGGCAGCCATTTCGCACAACCATAACCCCAGGGGAGTACGGCGGTTGTCACTTTACTGCCGTCCGCTGCCTGCCAGCTAAATTCACTGAACGGCACGTTGTGTTCGCTCCAACCGCGCCAGATAACGGCATGGTCGATAGCAAATTGCTGCAAGAACATCGGAAGTTGCGCGCTTTGCCCAAAAGAATCAGGGACATAACCCACAGGCATCGCGTCACCAAAACGCTGGCAATCCGCCTGCCCGAGCAGCAAGTTGCGGGTTATCGACTCCGCGCCGACCACCAGAAAATCGCTCTGCGTATACCAGGGGCCAATGACAATTCGCCCCTGCTCGATTAATTGCCGCAGCCGGGTTTCCTGTTGGGGCGCCACACTTAAATAATCTTCGATTACAACCGTTTGCCCATCAAGTACAAAAGGCCCTAAGGTGTTATCGTCCTCAAGACGCTGCAATAAATCATCCATAAAATAATAGAGCACGGCTTTTGAATCATTCTCAGTGAAATACCACTCGCGATCCCAATGAGTGTGTTGTACCAGATGAACAGTTTTCATATATCGACCTCATCACGATGCGCGAAATAATATTCACACCAGCATCATGCCTTTATTTTAAGTGTGGAAAACCCTGAGACTAATAAGCCTCATTAATATTTATCAGCACCTTATAAAACCACCCCAAAATACTTCTAACCGCAGTTAACACACCTGCAATTTGAAGTATGAGGGATATTATCGGCTCACTTTAAATTTCGGTGCAGGTGCACTCACTTTTTCTACTTTGTTGCCAGAAAGTGTCGACTGACGGAAAACCAGCAACGACCCCAAAGCAACAATCGCTGAACCCACAGCAATAGACAGAACGTAAACCGGCCAACCATCGACGGCCAACCAGCCGTAGAAACCGGAAATCGGCGCATGGTTTACCGCACCTAAGCCCACCGCCATCGCCGCACCTGTTGCAGTCCCTACCACGTTGATAATGATGATTTTTGGATTTGCTAAGGCAAAGGGAATCGCCCCTTCAGAAACGCCAATCAAGCCCATTAATGTTGACGCTTTTCCCGCTTCTTGCAGAGACTCAGGGAAGCGATGCTTCCAGATAAGTGTTGCGACGCCAAGGCCTATCGGCGGGATAATTATCGCTACTTGCGCCGCCGTATTAGGGTCGTATATGCCCGAAGCCAGCAGCGCCATCGCTGTTGTCACCGCGGCTTTGTTTACCGGACCGCCAAGGTCAAAGCCCACCATGCCACCCACAACCGCTGCCAAAATGATTTTGTTAGTACCGGACATCGTCAGCAACCACGCTTCCATGCCACGATTGAGTGCTGCAAGCGGTGTACCAATAACAAACGCCATGATGATACAAGTCAGCAGCGTCCCGCCGACAGGCAGGATGAAAATCGGCCCTGCTGAGGCAAGCGAGCGCGGCAGTTTAATTTTTGCCGTCAGTAAGCGAACCACATAGCCCGCGACAAAACCTGCCGCCAGCGCGCCCAGGAACCCGGTTCCCAGGTTACTCGCCAGCAGCCCGCCAACCATCCCTGGCGCAATCCCTGGTTTGTTAGCGATGGCAAAGCTGATGTAACCCGCCACAATCGGCAGCATTAATGACAGTGCCAACCCGCCAAAGCCGTCGAACTTATGCAGCATTTGAACCACCAGGCTTGCGGCCTGTTCATGGCTGGCATCCCAAATGTTATCAATGCCATACATCGAAGCACCAATACGGGCAATCCCCATAATCACCGCTCCGGCGATAACAAAGGGCAGCATGTAGGAAACGCCTGTCATGATGGCGTTTTTCACTTCCGTACCCGTGGAGGACTTCGGCCCGCCACCCTGAAATTTAGCCATGATTAATCTCCTGCTCGATGGCTTCAAAGACGGCTTCACCAAACTTAATCGGGTCTGCCACGCTGCATTCCAGCTTCAGCATGCCATCGAATCGTTCTTTGTTGTTGATGGCAACATCCGCAGCAATGATAACCCCATCAGCACGTGCCAAATCGTCAGCAGTTATTTCGTTTTCCACCCCCATACTTCCCTGGGTTTCGACTTTAATTTCGTGTCCACGACTTTTGCCCGTGATTTCCAGTGCTTCAGCGGCCATAAAGGTATGGGCGACGCCCGTTGGGCATGCAGCTACACAAACGATATACATAGTGGCTTCTCTCTCGGGTCGGATTTGGACAATAAAAAAAGCACAATGGCGATGAAGCGCATTGTGCTTTTTAAGCAATAAAACAGCATGTTGGGTAAATCTGAATTCGCATCTGACTCGCCACTCAAACGATGGCAAACCAGCAACTGGTGAACACTGCGGGTGGCATAACTAAACGCCAGTTCCTGGCGATGTTGCGCCACCAGACGAACCTGAACAGCGGTGTCTACGGCGTTGGAAACGTGTGGAATAAGCAGAGGCTTCGATGTGATAAACAGGCTCTGACTTGCGCAGCCCCATAAACGCGACCATCCGCCAGAAATGTCATCTTCGTTATTTTCCTGCGGGCATCCGTCATCCGCACTCAGCGACTGAACCGAGTTGAAACAGCACAATCCACTCAGCAATGACTTCACGCTGCTGAATTTCCCCAGCAGGCAGTAGAAGCAGTAGCTGATTAATCGGTGGACTATGTCGCGCATATTTCCTCCAGGAATGAACGAATGATAATAGTCATTAACTTGATGAGTGAATGTGATTATTCGCACAATTCCTGGCATTCTAATTAACCCGATAGCGGAAATAAAAAAGCCACTCATTTCGAGTGGCTTTTATTATTAGTGGCTAATGTTAGAAGAAAACGAAATACACCACTGCCGCGACCGCAAAACGATAAATTGCGAACGGAATAAAGGAAATGCGTTTGATGATATGTAAGAAAGTTTTAATCGCGACCAGTGCAACAATAAACGCGGTAATAAAGCCAACAGCAAACATGGGCAAGTCTGCCATGGTCAGGAAACCAATGCTCTTATACACATCCAGCACGGTTGCACCCATCATCATTGGCACAGCCAGCAAGAATGAGAACTCAGAGGCGGCGTAACGGCTAACCCCCATGAGCATCCCACCGGAAATCGTGGCTCCAGAGCGAGAAAAGCCCGGCCACAACGCCAGGCACTGGAAACAACCAATCATAAATGCCTGACGATAAGTAATGTCGTCGACGCCCACCGCACGGGGTTCTTTCGGCTTCAAGAGCTCTGCGGCAATCAGTAACACACCGCCAACCACCAGCGCATACATCACGTTTATCGGATTAAAGAGTGACTTGATGGTGTCGTGGAAAATCAGCCCCAGAACAACGGCAGGCACCATACCCAGCAGAATATGGATAAGCGTCAAACGTCCTTTGCCTTCCCCTTCATGAGGCAGAGGCTTGCGGCCAAAGTGAATTCCGATAAGCCCAAACAGGCGGCGCCAGAACATCACCACAACAGCTAAGATCGAACCGAGCTGAATAACCACTTCAAATGTTTTCGCCGTGTCACCTTCAAATCCCAGAAGATGGCCGACAATAATCATATGTCCGGTGGACGAGACAGGTAAAAACTCCGTTAACCCCTCAACAACACCCAGAATCGCGGCTATCGCCAGCGAATGTAGATCGCTCATCAATAAATCCTCTAACCCCTAAAACGAACACAAAAAAAGCGGCGACTGCCGCGAAAAGATGACAGTTATGACCAGGTTACACATATTTGGTTTAACAAATATGAAATTAATTATTAGCTTTCAGATTACTGCCACGCTCAATGATAACGCCTACATTCGTGGCGTGTGCAACAGCACCAGGCTTGCTCACTTTTAAACGCACCCAGGGGGAGTTAAAACGGGCTAATAATAGCTGTGCCACCTCTTCTGCGACACGTTCTACCAGCGCAAAACGCCCGCCAGAGACATGGTTTATCACCGCTTCGCTGACATCAGCATAACTTAAACAGTCATTAACATCGTCGCTACTGGCGGCCTGGCGGTTATCCCATGCCATTTCGATATCGAATACCAGCTTCTGGGAAATCGTTTGCTCCCAGTCATAAACACCAATTGTTGTGATTACAGTAAGTTGCTCTATAAATACAATATCCATCACGCCCCGCCCGGTTTTTAGTCACGCCAGATACCACTTCTGGCGAAATATGCGTATTATCCACAGATGCAGAGAATACAACGACACTTTCAAAATGGAACAGCGTTATGAGTGCAATCGCGCCTGGCATGATCCTGCTTGCGTATCTTTGCGGCTCAATTTCTAGCGCCATCCTGGTCTGCCGAATCGCCGGTCTTCCTGACCCGCGAGAGAATGGTTCCGGTAATCCAGGTGCGACCAATGTCTTGCGACTTGGCGGTAAAGGTGCGGCCGTAGCGGTACTGATTTTTGATGTTCTCAAAGGAATGCTACCCGTCTGGGCGGCTTACGCACTCGGCGTGACGCCATTCTGGTTAGGGCTTATCGCCATCGCCGCCTGCATTGGTCATATCTGGCCTGTCTTCTTTAACTTCCATGGTGGCAAAGGCGTTGCAACGGCCTTTGGCGCTATCGCCCCTATCGGCTGGGACTTAACCGGCGTTATGGCTGGAACCTGGCTTCTGAGCGTTTTACTGAGCGGCTACTCGTCACTGGGTGCAATTATTAGCGCACTGATTGCCCCGTTTTACGTCTGGTGGTTCAGACCGGAATTCACTTTCCCGGTTGCGATGCTTTCCTGCCTGATTTTGATGCGCCATCATGACAACATCCAACGTTTGTGGCGCGGTCAGGAAACCAAAATCTGGAAGAAGCTGCGCAGAAATAAAGACAAAAAAAAGGAGTGATTTCTCACTCCTTCTTAGCCTGTTCACTGAGCAATTACGCCGCAGGTAACTCAGCCAACGGCCAACGCGGGCGCACAGTCACGCTCAACTCCCCTGCTGTTCCCGCTTTTAAACGAATCATACCTGCGTAAGCAATCATCGCACCGTTATCGGTACAGAATTCAGGGCGTGCGTAGAAGACTTCTCCACGACGCTTAGCCATCATCTCAGCCATTCGCGCTCGCAACGTGCGGTTTGCACTCACACCGCCCGCCATCACCAGACGTTTAAAACCGGTTTGATCCAACGCGCGCTTGCACTTAATCGCCAGCGTATCAACAACGGCATCTTCAAATGCTCGGGCGATATCAGCACGGGTTTGAGGATCAGCATCATTGCCACGAATGGTGTTAGCCGCGAAGGTTTTCAGGCCAGAGAAACTGAAATCAAGGCCGGGGCGATCTGTCATTGGACGCGGGAAAGTAAAACGCCCTTCAGTGCCTTCAGATGCCATTTTTGACAGCATCGGGCCACCAGGATAATCCAGTCCCAATAGTTTGGCTGTCTTATCAAAGGCTTCACCTGCAGCGTCATCAATAGACTCACCCAATAGCTCGTATTGCCCGATTCCCGTCACGCTAATCAGTTGCGTATGACCGCCAGAAACCAGCAGCGCCACAAAAGGGAACTCAGGGGGATTTTCTTCCAGCATTGGCGCCAATAAGTGCCCTTCCATATGATGGACGGGCACAGCAGGGACATCCCAGGCGAACGCCAACGAACGGCCAATAGTTGCCCCCACTAACAGGGCACCAACCAGTCCTGGGCCTGCCGTATAGGCGACGCCATCAATATCTTTGGCGGTTAATCCTGCTTCTTTAAGAGCAGCCTGAATCAATGGTACGGTTTTGCGTACATGGTCGCGGGAGGCAAGCTCCGGCACCACACCGCCGTAATCAGCGTGTAATTTCACCTGACTATACAATTGATTAGCTAATAACCCTTTTTCATCGTCATAAATGGCGATGCCAGTTTCATCACAGGAAGTCTCTATACCCAGTACGCGCATGGCTTTCTCTACCTCAAAGTCTTGCGGCGAAGTTTAAGCCTCTGAGCGCTTATTGTAAAACTTTGCTCACCTATTGCGCGCAGGTGGTGTATAATCCGCACCCCTGGAAGATTCCGGCCTTAAAAGCCAGGTTTCTGGTTGTCCGGTGCTTTACAAAGCAGCAGTAGTTGCAGTAAAATTCCGCACCATTTTGAAATAGCTGACGCCTAAGTCAGCGGCAAACCGAATTTATCAAAGGTGAGAGTTAATGCCGGTAATTAAAGTACGTGAAAACGAGCCATTCGACGTAGCACTGCGTCGCTTCAAGCGTTCTTGTGAGAAAGCAGGTGTTCTGGCGGAAGTTCGTCGTCGTGAGTTCTATGAAAAACCGACTACCGAACGTAAACGCGCTAAAGCTTCTGCTGTGAAACGTCACGCGAAGAAACTGGCTCGCGAAAACGCACGCCGCACTCGTCTGTACTAATTTTCTGGAGGTTCAACCCTCCAAAACAGACCAGTAGTAGTTGTAAAGGCCGTGCTTCCGAAAGGAATGCGCGGCTTATTTTCGTTCATGAACTGACATACTTCTGCTCTTTCATCGTGCTGTTATATCGCAAGATTGAAAGAAAGCGAGTACCAAACGGGGCCTATGGCTGGACGAATTCCACGTGTTTTCATCAATGACTTGCTGGCTCGCACCGACATCATCGATCTGATCGATGCGCGTGTTAAGCTTAAAAAGCAGGGCAAGAACTATCATGCGTGCTGTCCGTTCCATAACGAAAAAACCCCCTCTTTCACCGTAAACGGTGAAAAACAGTTTTACCATTGCTTCGGCTGTGGGGCTCATGGCAACGCCATCGATTTTTTAATGAACTATGACAAGCTTGAATTTGTCGAAAGCGTTGAAGAACTGTCGGCAATGCACAATCTTGAAGTGCCTTACGAAGCAGGTAGCGGACCGAGCCAGATTGAACGTCATCAACGGCAAAGTCTGTATCAATTGATGGACGGCCTGAACGCCTTTTATCAGCAATCCCTGGCTCAACAATCAGCAGAACCTGCTCGCCAGTATCTGGCACAGCGCGGTTTAAGTACTGAAGTTATTCAGCATTTCGCCATCGGCTATGCCCCTCCCGGCTGGGACAACGTGTTAAAGCGTTTTGGCGGCAACAGCGAAAACCGTCAGGCACTGACGGACGCAGGCATGCTGGTAACTAACGATCAGGGGCGCAGTTACGACCGCTTCCGCGAAAGGGTGATGTTCCCCATCCGCGACAAGCGTGGCCGGGTAATTGGTTTTGGTGGCCGTGTGCTGGGCGATGCCCTGCCAAAGTACCTGAACTCCCCGGAAACCGATATTTTCCATAAAGGCCGCCAGCTCTATGGCCTGTATGAAGCCCAACAGAGCCAGCCTGAACCCTCGCGTTTGCTGGTTGTGGAAGGCTACATGGATGTAGTGGCGTTGGCACAGTACGGTATTTCTTACGCCGTTGCCTCACTGGGTACCTCAACCACCGCTGACCACATCCAACTGCTGTTTCGGGTTACTGATACCGTTGTCTGTTGTTATGACGGGGATCGCGCAGGACGAGACGCCGCATGGCGCGCGCTGGAAACTGCACTACCTTATATGACAGACGGGCGCCAGTTACGCTTTATGTTCCTGCCTGACGGTGAAGACCCCGACACGCTGGTGCGTAAAGAAGGTAAAGAAGCATTTGAAGCGCGCATGGAACAAGCCCTGCCGCTGTCTACGTTTCTTTTTAATAGCCTGATGCCGCAGGTCGATTTAAGTTCTCCTGATGGACGTGCGCGCCTGAGCACCCTTGCATTACCCCTGATTAGTCAGGTGCCTGGTGAAACTTTGCGTATTTACTTACGCCAGGAATTGGGCAACAAACTGGGTATTCTGGACGATAGCCAGCTTGAAAAGTTGATGCCTAAGCTTGCGGAAAACAGTACGCCGCGCCCAGCTCCACAGCTAAAACGCACAACCATGCGTATACTGATAGGACTATTGGTTCAAAATCCAGAGTTGGCACCGAGTGTTCCGCCGCTAAATGGTCTGGAGCAGGCAAAGTTGCCAGGGTTGAAACTCTTTATCGACCTGGTAAATACCTGTCTGGCGCAACCGGGTTTAACCACCGGGCAGCTTTTAGAGCTATATCGCGGCACAAATGAAGCGGCCACCCTTGAAAAACTCTCTTCATGGGACGATATAGCAGATAAGGACATTGCAGAAAAAACGTTCAACGATGCACTGGAACATATGTTTGATTCCGTACTGGAGTTGAGGTTTGAAGAATTGATGGCACGTTCCAGAACAACCGGGCTAACGCCTGCGGAACGTGAGGAAGTCCGTGTGATAACAGAATCACGCGCGAAAAAGTAAATATTCGCGGCTTAAGTGCCGAACATTAGTCGGGTCAAACCCGAACGCCGCAAGGATGGGCAGCGGCAATAAAATAAGTCAGCCCTCGTTACGTTATTGTTGGCGGTTTCGCCGACCGACACCAACCCTAATACTGAAGTGTGGATACCGTCTTATGGAGCAAAACCCGCAGTCACAGCTTAAACTTCTTGTCCAACGTGGTAAGGAGCAAGGCTATCTGACCTATGCTGAGGTCAATGACCATCTGCCGGAAGATATCGTCGACTCCGATCAGATCGAAGACATCATCCAAATGATCAATGACATGGGCATTCAGGTGATGGAAGAAGCACCTGACGCCGATGACCTGTTGCTTGCTGAAAACTCAAACAACACAGACGAAGATGCGGAAGAAGCTGCCGCTCAAGTACTGTCCAGCGTAGAATCTGAAATCGGGCGTACAACTGACCCGGTTCGCATGTACATGCGTGAAATGGGTACCGTTGAGCTGTTAACCCGTGAGGGTGAAATCGATATTGCTAAGCGTATCGAAGACGGTATCAACCAGGTTCAGTGTTCCGTTGCCGAATATCCGGAAGCGATCACTTATCTGCTTGAACAGTACGACCGTGTTGAAGCAGAAGAAGCACGCTTGTCTGATTTGATCACAGGTTTTGTTGACCCGAACGCAGAAGAAGATCTTGCCCCAACCGCCACTCACATTGGTTCTGAGCTGACTAGCGAAGAAAACAGTGATGATGACGACGAGGAAGAAGATGAAGACGACGCGGACGATGACAACAGCATCGACCCTGAACTCGCTCGTGAGAAATTTGGTGAACTGCGCACGCAGTACGAAAGAACTCGCGATACGATCAAAGCGAAAGGCCGTGCGCACGCAGATTCCGCTGCTGAAATCCTGCAACTGTCTGAAGTCTTCAAACAGTTCCGCCTGGTACCGAAGCAATTCGACTACCTGGTAAACAGCATGCGCGTCATGATGGACCGCGTTCGCACGCAAGAACGTCTCATCATGAGAATGTGTGTTGAACAGTGCAAAATGCCGAAGAAAAACTTCATCACACTGTTCACCGGCAACGAAACCAGCGAAACCTGGTTCAATGCCGCCATTGCAATGAACAAGCCATGGTCTGAAAAACTGCATGACGTCGCTGACGACGTGCATCGTAGCTTGCAGAAACTGCAACAAATTGAAGAAGAAACCGGCCTGACCATCGAGCAGGTTAAAGACATCAACCGTCGTATGTCCATCGGTGAAGCGAAAGCCCGCCGTGCGAAAAAAGAGATGGTTGAAGCAAACTTACGTCTGGTTATTTCTATCGCTAAGAAATATACCAACCGCGGTCTGCAATTCCTGGATTTGATTCAGGAAGGTAACATCGGTCTGATGAAAGCCGTTGATAAGTTTGAATACCGCCGTGGTTATAAGTTCTCAACTTATGCAACGTGGTGGATCCGTCAGGCTATCACCCGCTCCATCGCTGACCAGGCGCGCACCATCCGTATTCCGGTGCATATGATTGAGACAATTAACAAACTCAACCGTATTTCGCGTCAGATGTTGCAAGAGATGGGCCGTGAGCCAACTCCTGAAGAATTGGCTGAACGTATGCTGATGCCGGAAGACAAAATCCGTAAAGTGCTGAAGATCGCTAAAGAGCCAATCTCCATGGAAACGCCAATCGGCGACGATGAAGATTCACATCTGGGTGATTTCATCGAGGATACCACCCTCGAGTTGCCACTGGATTCTGCCACTTCCGAGAGTCTGCGTAACGCCACGCATGACGTGTTGGCTGGCCTGACTGCTCGTGAAGCGAAAGTACTGCGTATGCGTTTTGGTATCGACATGAATACCGACCACACGCTGGAAGAAGTGGGTAAACAGTTCGACGTCACCCGCGAACGTATCCGTCAGATCGAAGCGAAGGCACTGCGCAAACTGCGCCACCCAAGCCGTTCTGAAGTTCTGCGTAGCTTCCTGGACGACTAAGTTTTATTAGCATCAACAAGAACCCCGGCTCGCCGGGGTTTTTTTTCATCTATTTCAATGCCAAAAACAGTTCGCGGTAACTCGCAACAAGTTGTTCCAGAGTGGCACGATTCAACCCGCTGGGATTGGGTAAAACCCACACTTCGGTCTCCCCCAACTTCAACTCCTGCCGTCCCCACGGTGGATTTCTCAGCCCAAACGCACTGCTGAACGCTTGTTTCCCTAGAATCGCTAACGCTCGTGGCTGATAGCGCAAGACTTTCTCTTTTAACACTTCCCCGCCGTCCCGCAGCTCATCACGCATCAACTCACTGGCCGCTACGGTCGGACGTGCAACCAGAGCCGTTATACCGCAGCGATAGTCCTGTAATTGCTGCCACTGCTCTGGTGCCAACTGATGCTCGGTAAAACCAGCCTGATGGATCACCTTCCAGAAACGATTACTGGCGTTAGCAAAAGGATAACCTTTATGAGCAGAGGACAAGCCGGGATTGATACCACAAAACACCACCTGCAGGTTGGGTACTAAGAGTTCCATAAGCGTTGTAAGTCTAATAAAGTGATTAACCATGGTTATCGCAAAATCTACCTGCAATTACAACAAACTAGAACTGTGCATAAAAGCATCATATGGTTTTATGGCTGTAGACCTGCATCCCCTGATTACCGTATAATCCTGCGCCACGGCCCCTTAGCTCAGTGGTTAGAGCAGGCGACTCATAATCGCTTGGTCGCTGGTTCAAGTCCAGCAGGGGCCACCAAATAAAACAAGGACTTAGACAGGAAACTGGCTAAGTCCTTTTTGTTTTGTTTCAATCTGGGTGACGTAATGGGTGACGTAACTCTACTGTAGGTGTTGTAGCCAGGGAGATTTAGCATGGGCTTTAAAGAAGAAGTTGAAGAAATAGAGAGACGCCGTAAGGCTCCCCCCCCTGAGTTAACGGTAAAGGACTGGATTAGCCTTTATGACCTTCTTCTTTCAGCCAGAGCTCAACACCCAAATAGTAGGTACGAAGTCCTAGCCTCGGGGCTACTAGCTACCCTGTCAGTTGAGCATCCTACGGAACTATACCGCCTTGACGGAAACAAACTCAACGCTGTTGCCGATGACCATTTTTCCTGGGACCTACTATCCGTACCAATGAAAGGGAAAATGTCCCCAGAAGAATTGGCGAAGCGCCCGAAGACCCTTTCCCAACTTCTTTGTATCTACGATGAAGATATCAGTAACGACGAATCACTTCGTACACATGGTTTCTTGCGTGATGCTATTGCCCCTATCCTCGATTTCGAGTTTCTGGATAGCATCGAAGATGAGCCGGACTACAAAGAAAAATATTTCGAGTTGCTAGCAGCGCAAAAGCTCTCGACTCCCCCTCCACTACGAGGAGAAAGTTATGCTATCAAACGAGAAGAATTGCTGATCGCAGCTCTTGCGGTTATCTCTCAAAATCAAAAAGACGCTAATAAAAAGGTCGTCCCAACAGTTACTGAACTTCTGAACCAGATAGAAAACCATGCCTCAGCGTTCTGGCCTCCCAGTGAACAACTTCCGATGTCTCGTGAGAAGGCATCTAAAGAGTTAGGATTCGCATTACATCTTTTTGAGCAGCCAAATCAGAATATTGAAAGCCATCGGGCCGCCAAAAAAGCCAAAAGAGAAAACGAGGAAAAAGAAAGAGTTACAAAAGGTATCCAGTAACCTTCGGGAAGGTACACGGGTAATATACAGTTCAATTTGATTAACTCCGTTCAGTTTCAGCTTTCACCACCAGGAGTTATTCGATTGAAAAATAAACCAACGATGTCTGATAAGGTTGTCGCCCTTCATCAGCCCCAACGTCTGATTCGCATTGATACAATGCTTCAGCTCCTCGATTGCAGTCGCACCACCCTCTACCGTTGGGTCAAAGCTGGCATGTTCCCACAGCCGATAATGCATGAGGGGCGAACCGTAGGATGGCCAGCCAATACATATCAATGCTGGCTCGAGCAAAATAACAAGTAATTCTGTTTGTTAAAGGGCTGTAATATCCAGCCCTTTTTTTAATCTAACAATGAAACAAACTGGAACAAAAACGTTTATTTTCACCTCTTCTGCGACTCGTTAAAACATGAGCAATCCTCTGATTAATCAAGTAACAAAGCCATCAGTAAGTCAGGAATCCATCCCGGTATTTAATAATATTACGCCCGACAAACCAGGCAAACTTGTTGAATATAAGCCAAAGGGAACGTTTGTTTTCAAAGAAGTGATGTGGTCTGTGCTGCCAGAGAAACGCGACCAGGATACGAAGATCATGAAAAGAATCTTCGGCGCAGTTGATAAGGTGTCAGCTATGTCTCGCTTTCTTGCGGTCAGATATGATTTTCGCCTCCCTGCCTATATTGCGGATAATCACGTCATGGATAATTTCCATAACTTACTTTTCCGCCAGTTGGGCAAGTACTACCCAAAATCGTTTATTAGCTACCTATGGGTAAGAGAACAAGGCTCAGGGGAAGCCCAGCATTATCATTATTTGCTGATGCTGGATGGTAACTACATACGTTACCCAAATAAGCTGAATACTATTGTTCGGCATTGCTGGGAACAAGCTGCTGGTGGTTCGGTATGGTTCCCGGAAAACGGTTATTACTTTGTGGCTGAAAATGACCTCAAGACCTATACCGAACTGATGCTAAGAGTTAGTTATCTGGGTAAGCGCCGAACAAAAGAGTCAATTAATAAAGGTATTAAACTTGTTGGCTCAGGCATGCGCAAACCGAAACCTGTCGCGCCTCCACGCCAAAAATCTGCAATAACACCCTGCAAGCCAATCAACCAAAAGGCGGGGACGAAAGCCAACGACCAGGATATGGCGTTGAAATCCACCTACTCAGGAATGTTGGACAAATATTTCCTGGGTAAAGCCCGATTACCCGCTGTTTTACGTAAACGTTCATCCTATGAACTTTATGACGAAAATAAATGGTGGTGTAATTCACCACGTTGGCCCGGTCATCGTCATAACTATGTGTTAGAGGCTCTGATTACTGGGATCAGCCTTTCTGATTACGCACGCAAGTACAAGTTGAATCCAGTACGGGTATATGCCAACTGTCGCCGAGTTGGGGGGCAAAGCCTTAAAATTATTCACTGGGCATGGCACCGCTATTGCTTCCAGCAGAGCAATTCCACACTGGATAATTACATGCACAGCCATCGACTACACAAGAAAACAGCTAATAAGCAGTTACGGCGTAAGCCAATGAGCTCTCACTGGAGCCAACATTTTGATAGATATTATCAACAGTACTGGCCTAAAGGCTGGACTGTTGCCGACTACTGCCGTGAACACAACCTGGTCCCCAGCACTGCCAGACGCTATATAGTCGATTTTCCATTTATAGGCGTGATAGACCCGTTCTTGTTAAAACCATGGCTTTAGCGGTGAAGGCGTGTCACTGGTTTGCTTGCTGAGTTTCTGTAAACACGTGGCCACCAGCTGTAAGCAGCGACTCACCAACACAACCAGGGGATTAATTTTGCATGATGACGGAAGTGCCTTTCAATTTTTGACAGGCACTAACGATAAATATCAACATAGAGAATGTTGGTACCCCCACTCAGGCACTTTTTGCTTCAAAAAAATGTTTCTCTTCTGATTTGCCTCATACGTGAAATAACGAAGCTTTAATTTTTAATTATCAACATTTTCAATAAGATAAGAAAATAACATCAAGAAGCCATGTGATCATCAGCACTTTTCCAATTAATATCAATGACTTATACTAAGATCAACACAGTAACCGCTGTTAAGGGTTAGCTGATTGAACGTTTCAATTCGTTTCTGATGGTCACATATGGGCAAGTGATCATTGTAAAGTAACGGTATGCCTGTTTCTGAAGAGCGGTGCCGTGATCACGCAACAGCATCCCGTAAGGTCTCATGGCTCGCAAAAGAAATTTTGTAAGTGCATCACTCTGGCCAATAGGGAACAGCACAAGTGACATTTCACAGTTGCAGACGGCGTGAAGGAATGAAAAAAACGGAAGCCAGCGGCGAGATTCTAGATACCTGTCACCACATGATGTTTGAAGGATATGCGAAAGTTGATGGCACTAAAATAGAAGATGACTGTTACCGAATTAACTAATATCCATCAGTTGCTTAATTCATAAAAAAGGATCACAAGGATGAGTCGCTATACCGGTGAAGAACAAGCAGAACAAATTTTAAATGCAGCAAGTGAATGGCGCCAGCGCTGCCTAATTAATGGCATCTCGCTTTTCAGTGACAAAAACTTCTGGAACAGCCAATATCTGGCAGAAATTGAATCTAATGTAGTTAATAGTCAGTTGGAGCTGGAAGGCAATTTTATGCTTCGGCTTAAAGAGCAGTTAGCCGGTGTTTCACCTGAAGCAAAACAATTCACTGCGGAAATGCTTTGGTTACTGTATCTCTGTGCCAGCAATATCAGCATCAAAACCAAGCGTGAGCAGATAAAAACTATTTGGGATTTGTCCGGCGAGCTGCTAAATACCGATCACGCTATGCTGCAAAGCACAGTACTTTCCGGTATCGGCAGCGCAGGAACAGGGTTTAATACTTTCCGCGCGCGTGAATTTGCGTATCTCACTAATGTGCTAAAGGCACTTTTAGCTCTACCCTCTGCCGAACGTGAAGCGCGACTGAGTGATGGTTTCTCGTTTGGAGAGTGGCTTAGCGCTATCCCTGAAAATGCCAGCCGCCAGTTCCGCCATATGCTGATGTTTTTGCTGTTCCCCGATGAATTTGAACGCGTTTTTAGCAACAATGATCGTCGTACTATCATCCGCGTCTTCAAACCACATCAGAAAGAAGAACTATCCGCTGTTGCTATGGACAGAGCGCTACTAGAGATTCGTCATGAACAAGAAGAAAAACAACATACCCAGCAGCTCGATTTCTACGTCCCACCACTATCCAGTATCTGGCAAAAAACTACAGAACCTGTCGAACAGCCTGCGGTAATCGAGCCCATTGATGAAGCGCTCACGCAGCCCGAAATAATGGAGCCATTGAACTTAATTTTGTTCGGCCCACCGGGCACTGGTAAAACCTACGAGTTAAATCAGCTGAAAGCAAAATATGTCAGCGAAGCTCAGACATTGACGCGAAAGCAATGGCTGACCGAACAGCTCGCCGATAAATCATGGTGTGATGTAGTTTTTATGGCACTAACAGATTTAAGTGGTAAAGCAAAAGTACCTGCTATTCGCGAACATGAATTTGTGAAAACCAAAGCAACAGCGTTAGAAAGAACAAAAAACTTGCATCAAACAATTTGGTCAACCTTGCAAAATCATGCAGCTATTGATTCGAACACCGTGAAATTTGAGCGCCGTACAGCGCCTTACCTTTTTGATAAAAATAGTGATAGCACATGGTTTTTGCTTCCTGAAGCTAGAGAAGAATGTGCTGATTTAGTTAGTTTGGTTTCTTCACTTAAAAAGCCTTCTGAAAATAATAAAACTATCAACCGCTACGAGTTCATCACTTTCCATCAGGCATACAGTTATGAAGACTTCGTAGAAGGCATCCGCCCGGAGTTAGACGAAGATAGCCGTGAATTAAGCTACTCGCCACAGGATGGCGTATTTCGCCGTATCTGCCAGCGTGCCGAAGCTGATCCGGTGCATCGCTACGCCATCTTTATCGATGAAATTAACCGTGGCAACGTAGCAAAAATATTCGGCGAGTTAATAACACTGATTGAAACCGACAAACGCACCAGCGGCGACAAAGGCATGCACATTACCCTGCCCTATTCTCGCAAGCCATTTGGAGTGCCTAAAAATCTGGATATTTACGGCACGATGAACACTGCAGATCGCTCAATCGCACTGTTGGATACCGCTTTACGCCGCCGCTTCCGTTTTAAAGAACTGATGCCGGACAGCAGCAAAATAGCAGGCTCAGATGATGCGGGAAATATTCTTGATGAAGATGGCAACCAGATTAACCTGCGCAAACTGCTGGATGCAATGAACCACCGTATCCGCTTTCTTCTAAGCCGCGATCTCATGCTTGGCCATGCTTATCTTTGCCCGGTGACTAACCTCACACAGCTAAAGACGGTTTTCCTGAACCAGTTAATTCCGCTCCTGCAGGAATACTTCTATGAAGACTGGTACAAAATACAACTGGTGTTCCGCGATATCGACGCAACCGGTAAGTTGGTAGAAGCTCCGCTGATTAGACATGCAAAGTTGACCAGCAAAGATGTTTTTGGCTTTACCCACGATGACTTTGAAGAGGTTGTTGAATATCGGGTTTCGGTTGCACAAGAAATAACGCCCGACTCAATCCGTAAAATTTACGAGGATTAAGCAGTGGCAGAAATTCTGTCGGTGATTGAGCATAGTTCGCTGCCAGTTATCACTGAACGAGCAGCCGCCCAGCACGCGCTGGGCATTCATCATGCCCGGCTACTGGAAAAGCTAGCACCAAATCTTCCTAATGGTGCTTTTAGCTGGGGGCATCAGTCTGTGCGGTTTGCACAATTCTGCGGCGTCATTCAACTGGATGACTTAACACTGGAGATCTTGCCAAAAATACACGGTAAGGAAGAACAGCCTGAATCCTGCCGTGCGGCATTGGTGCAAATGCTGTATACCGCTCGAATCATGCGTACACATAAAGGTGCGCAGGCAGGCATCAATACCCACCAACATTGTCTGCTGGATATTTTTATCCAGCATTTTTGTCATGATTTGCATACACAGATCCTTCAGGGCAAGTTGCGCAATTACATAGAGCAGGAAGAAAACCTGTCTGTAATGCGTGGTCGCCTGGTTATCCCGCAGCATGTCAGACACAATCTGGTACACAGAGAGCGGCTTTATTGTCGCTTCGACGATTTCAGCGAAGATATGGTTCTGAATCAAATACTCCGCTTTACCCTGCGTCTGTTAATGCCCTGGACACGCTCCGGCAAAACCAAAAAGCAGTTATCCGAACTATTGATGCATTTTGACGGCATTAGCGATGTGCCCATCACTTTGCAGTCATTCAAGTTACTCAAAAGCGATCGTATTAACCAACGGTTCCAGCCTGTCCTTGAACAGTGCCGATTATTTATTGCTGCGATTAAACCTGATGTACTGGCAGGTAGCACACCGCTATTTTCATTGTTGTTTGATATGAATCGCTTATTCGAAGCGTGGGTAGCAGAAAAGTTAAAACCTTGGGCCCACCAGCAGGGTTGGATTCTTCGTACACAAGGGCCGCGAAAATATCTGGCGACGCGTGAAGGTGACTCCCCACAGTTTCAATTACGGCCAGATGTTGCCCTTGTCGATGACAAGGGTGTTCCACAATTGATAGCAGACACAAAGTGGAAATTGCTTAATGAAGCAGACCGCAAACTGGGGGTTTCCAGCAGCGATATTTACCAACTTTACGCCTATGCAGGTTGCTATGAGGTTCCTCATTTGCAGCTGATTTATCCAAATCAGGCGGGATTACGCCCCAATTACAGTTACACACTACAAGGAATGCATACACCGAAATTAGCCGTTAAAACTGTGGCGATAGAAAAAAACCAGATACTAAACTGGTCCTAAAAACTGTCCCTGATACCGCTACACTTTTCCCAGCCCATTTATCCCTACAGGGATTGGGCTGGTGGTTTCGGGTCCGCCACCGCTGATGGGGATACATTTTACCTGCGTTCCATACCAGACAACGCATCCCCACTCCTGGTCAGTTAAAAAACTACGCCCCTTTCAACATATCAAACACCACCCGCGCAAACCCTTTCGCCAGTTCTGGGTTAGACAGATACTGCATCATCATCTCTTGCTGGGCGTCATTGCTGTCCATCACCGCATCATCAATGGCTTTAGGGAAATCCCCCAGCATGGCCTGTTCACGGGTGTTGTTGGCAATCTGCGTCATCACCGCCTGGTTTTCCGATAACTTGTCGCGCACGGTAAAGGCGTAATTAATCATGTCTTTATCGCTAAGGTTATCGGTAATAAACAGGTCGTTCAGGCGCGCCAGAATGTTAGACAGAAACTCTTCTTTTTTATCCTTCGGCTTGGCGGTGCCAACGTCGTTGCCCGGCTCGATTTTGTATTCTTCGGCATCTTCCTGAAGCTTGAGATGCTGCTCGTGGATTTTCGATAAGCGATAATGGCTCATTTCCACGTTGCTTAAATCAATCTCGTCTTCTTCAATGCGCTGCTCATGCAGTAACGGGCGCAGATGGCGGGCGAACAGGCTGAGTTTCTCCAGTTCCTTGTCATCGTACTCAACGATTTGCGACATAAACTCGTAAAAACGGACAAAGCTGCCGAGATCTTTCTTGAAGATATCCAGTTTGTCTTTCTCTTGTTTGCACTCTTTGAAGCTGTTTTCCGCGTTGGTGATAAGCACCGTATCGTTGGTTTTTTTCGTGCGTTCAAAGATCTCTTTTGCCAGCTTATAAGCCTCAACAGCGGAGCTATAACGCTTCTTCCAACGCTCAACGGCAGGTTTGCAGATATTGCTAATCGCGGCGTTAGATTTGTTTTTAGTGAAGAAGGCGTCACAGAATTGCTCGACTTCATTCCACTGGAAAATGCCGCTGGTGCGAAGCTTCTGGAACAGTTCAAAGACCAGTTGTGGGTCGCTGACATCGGTCAGTTCAGCCGTTTGGTAGTAAGGCTGGAATGCGCCCAGAACTTCCTCGGGTTCGTTCCAGAAATCAAGTACGAAAGTGCCCGACTGCGCTTTGCCCGGATAGGTGCGGTTCAGGCGAGATAACGTCTGTACGCACTCCACTCCACCCAGTTTTTTATCCACATACATGGCACACAACTTCGGCTGGTCGAAACCGGTCTGGAACTTATTCGCCACCAGCATCACCTGATAATCATCACTATCGAAGGCTTTGCGCATGTCCCGGCCTTTCAGCCCTGGGTTCATATTGGTTTCGGTAAACTTCTTATTCAGCAGCGCGAGGCTGTTAGGATCACTTTCGAAGAATTCTACTTCGCCGGAAAACGCGACCATGGCGTTAACCTTCTGGTAGTTGTTCTCCGCAATATATTTATCAAACGCCAGTTTGTAGCGCACCGCCGCTTTGCGAGAACTGGTGACGACCATCGCTTTAGCCTGTCCGCCCAGTAAATGCATCACATGTTTGCGGTAGTGCTCAACAATCACTTTTACTTTTTGCGAGACGTTGTGCTCGTGCAGCACGACCCACTGGTTCAGTTTGATTTTGGCTTTTTTGCTGTCCACTTCCCGGTCAGGGTCATCCAACTTTTTCAGCAGCTTATACGCCACTTTGTAGTTGGTATAGTTCTTCAGCACATCAAGAATAAAGCCTTCTTCGATGGCCTGGCGCATGGAGTAAACGTGGAAGGCTTCCGGCTTATTGGTTTTCGATGCCGGTTCCAGAGGATTAGGACGGCGGCCAAACAGCTCTAGTGTTTTGGCTTTTGGCGTGGCGGTAAACGCATAGTAGTTAAGATTACTGCTGTTTTTACGCGCCGCGATGGTGGCATCAAGAATATCTTCCGAAGACAACTCCACATCGTCATCCGCTTCGTCTTTCATCAGCACTTCTTTGAGCTGACGCGCCGTAGAGCCACTTTGCGAGGAGTGCGCTTCGTCGGCAATTACCGCATATTTGCGCTGTTTGAGGCTGACACTGTTTTCGATGGCTTTCAGTACGAACGGGAAGGTCTGAATGGTGACGATAATAATCGGCTGCGAGTTTTCCAGCGCGCTGGCGAGCTTTTCTGATTTTGAGCCATCGCCTTCTTTATTGTTGATGCGCCCAACCACACCATCCGCATGTTCAAACTGGTAGATAGTGTCCTGAAGTTGGTCATCCAGCACGGTGCGGTCCGTGACCACAATCACCGAATGGAATTGCTTCTCGCCCTTCTCATCATAGAGACGGGAAAGCTGATGGGCAGTCCAGGCGATCGAGTTAGATTTACCGGAACCGGCGCTGTGCTGAATCAGATATTTATGGCCAGTGCCTTCATCTGCGGCAGCACTAATCAGTTTATTCACCACATCCCACTGGTGATAACGCGGGAAGATCAGACTCTCTTTTTTAACTTTCAGCCCGTTCCAGTCTTCTTTCTCTTCGATTTGCAGGTGTACAAAACTGGCGAGGATTTTCAGCAGATTGTCGGGCAGCAGGACTTCATTCCACAAATAGCTGGTGGCATATTCGTTTTCATCCTCAGGGATTTCATTCCCCGCGCCGCCTTCTTTGGTGCCTTTGTTAAACGGCAGGAAGAAGGTGTCATCCCCTGCCAGTTTGGTGGCCATAAACACTTCATACTGGCTGACGGCAAAGTGCACCAGTGCGCCACGTTTGAAGGTCAGCAGCGGCTCAGGTTTGTTGGTGACCGGGTCTTTCGGCAAACGCGTTTTCTTATATTGTTTGATCGCGTTGTGTACCGCCTGCTTGAACTCGGACTTCAGCTCAAGGGTAGCTATCGGCAGGCCATTGATAAACAGCACCAGATCGATACGCCATTTTTTAGCGATTGAACCGGTTTCATCCAATGCGGCTTTGGTGGCATAGGGGCTATAAACCAGTTCCGGCACCACACGGCAGATATTCTGTTTATAACGCGCCAGAGTTTCCGGGTTGAGATTGTGCTCGGGCTTAAACTGGCATAGCGAAAAGCGCGCATTATGGCTTTTGATTCCGTGACGCAATACGCCCAGCGTGCCGTAAGTACGTGATAGCTGGTCTGTGGCGTTGTTATCAGCTTTTTTAAGTTGCGCCACCAGCAAATCGAGGTAATGGCGTTCGGTATCGGTGGGGTAAATCTTCGAGAACTTTTCCCATTCCAGCGGCTGAGTGTTTTGCACAAAGGCAATGGCATCCTGCGAGTACAAAGCACGTTCGCGGTCATAGCCGTCAGACTTGCCACGAATCCAGCCTTTATCTTCCATCTGAGCAATCATTTCATCCTGGAAAATCAGCTCTTTGGTGGTGTCCATACTCATGCGGTAGCTTCCTCTGATGCCTCGATATCGCTGGTGTCTGGTGCAGCCCAGTTGCGTACGTCGATTTTGCCGGTGACGGCGGCGGAGATAAGGGCTGTGCGGCGTTCTTGCAGAAGAACGACTTGCTTAATACTAAGTTCTTCCGTTGCTTTTATTTTTTTAAGCTGAAAATCAACAAATTTGAGAATTTCATCTCTTTCCTTCTTGGGAGGAACAAGTAACGGTGTTTCTTTAATATTTGTTGATGAAATGGATGCAAGGTTTGTACTTTGCTTAGCCACACGATAGAAGTGAAATTTAGCATAAGCTGCACGAGTAAGCATATCTAGCCATTCTGGTTCAATAGAATTAGGGCGAATCGCAAAAACATGGTTTTGATGAATGCAATTATTAATCGGAGCAGTCCATACAGCACCTCGGCCTAATTGATCATTATCCCCTCCCTCATTCATCAATACATCACCATCGCGGAGTAAATATCGCCCTAACTGACTTGGTTCAATATCTATGCTATGCACATCGTCAAGATCAAGATAACCATCCTGAACGTTAGCAACACGAAGCATAGGCACTGAAATACTGTTCTTGCCTGTTAGATCTTTTCCTTTAGGTATTCCAGATTGCAAACTTGAAGTGTGCTTTAACCTGCGAACAATCCAGTGCTCCGGCACTTCACCCAACCACTCAACACCAGAATCTTTCATCGGCACATCAGGGTTTAGTCCTTTAGTCACAGCATGACTGATCACTGCCTGACGCTTTTCTTTAAGCAGTTCAATGAGTTGCTGTTGATTCTCGATTAGGTTGTCGATTTTTGCGGTTTCGTGGTCGAGGAATTCGGCTATGGTGTCTGATTCTTTACCTTCCACCTTAATCACATTTAATGCCCCAAGGCGTTCGGAGTTCAAGATTTTCAAAACATTCCCGGTCGCTAACTCCTCAAGCTGTGTTCTGGCAGCTTGCATCAGATAAAAATAATATCTTTCGTGATTACGAAAAGTGGCAGCAGTGATTTGCTGATTAGTTGAGACGGTTTCTCTTACGTAGCCACATTTACCAATTGTCCCGATACAACAGATAAGTGTTGAATTAGGCTCAATATGTCTTAATAACTTCCAACCTGTATCACTAACATATTTCGACGCGCGTGTTTCCAGTCCATGCTCATTTATATCTTCAGGCCTAACCCAAGGATACCCTTCATCTGCATAGTTCTCTTCGTTTTGAGTTGGTGGGGTTAATCCTGTAGTAAGTGAACATAAACGCTTTAGCGCCGTACAAACCCAATGAGTTGGAATATCCCCCAGCCACTCAACCCCAGAATCCTTATATTCTGAATATGCCTTATATTTAGCCATCAGGAATGTACCTCATGCAGCAGCTTCATAATCTCGGCACTAACAGCATCCAGATCGGCATCAATCTCTTCTAATGGGCGCGGTGGTTGGTAAACATAGAAATGGCGGTTAAACGGAATTTCATAACCAACAATCCCCACCTCACCGTCTTTGGCATCTCGCTTATCGGCGTTAATCCAGGCATCGGATACATGTGGCAGAACTTCAGCTTTAAAGTAGTTTTCAATCAGGTCGCTGGTGGCAATGGCTGGGTTTAACGGTACGTTCTCGTTATCGCGCAGATCGCCGTCCTGTTCGAACTCCACCACTTTGCCTTTGTATTCAAATGCGCCGTACAGTGGCTGGGCGGCTTCTTTCAGCACCTTTTTCACTACCGGTTCGGCGGCAGGGTTTTTAGTGGTGATGGCATCGATAAACTGTTTGTTCTCTTTAGTATCGAGCTTCACGCCAGCCGTTTTAATCGCATCTTTCAGAGTGAGCTGGAACTCATTAAAGTCATTACTAACCAGAACTTTGCCACCCGCTTTTGCACCCAATGCCGTCTGGATTTGCTGCGCTTTATCCATCAATGCGCGTTGTGCTAGCCACAGTTTGCTGTCCAGAAGGTCTTTAATTTGCTTCTCTTTCAGTTCAGCAAATTCCGCTTTGATAATGGCGCGGGCTTCTACCTCCAGCTCGCTAAAATCGCCGTAGCTATCGGCATTCCACTGTGCGCCAAACTCTTCAAACAGGCGTTCCAATGGCGCGTTAAGCGGTTTGGTTGCAAAACGCAAAATAGCGATAGCTTCGTCAGTCACTTGTGCAGACAAACGTAGCGGGCGTTCGATGGTCAGGCGGCGGTAGCCAAAATCAGTGCTGTTAAAGATTTTACTGGCAAAGGTTTTCGGCGCTTCAGTTTTGGTTGTAGCAGACTGACGGCCACGGTTAGATTTTTGCTCCGGTGCTTTATCAAGCCCCAACTCTTCAAGAGAAGTCGCATCCACCACTTCAAACTCACCAAAGGTCTGGGTGATAAGCTTAATATCGTCCTCACCCATCAGGTTACGCTTGGAACCTAAAGACTTGCGCATCTTGCCGCACAGGTTGGTGCCATCAATGAGCTGGACTTTGCCTTTACGCTCGGCGGCTTTCTTGTTCGACAGAATCCACACATAGGTGGCAATGCCGGTGTTGTAGAACATATCCGTCGGCAGCGCGACAATGCCTTCCAGCAAATCGGCTTCCAGAATATAACGGCGGATTTCACTCTCACCGCTACCTGCACCGCCGGTAAACAGCGGCGAACCGTTAAGGATAATGCCGATACGCCCACCGTTGCTCACCGAGCCATCAACATTGCCGTTATCGCGCATTTTGCTGATCAGGTGCATCAGGAACAGCAGCGAGCCATCGGACACACGCGGCAGGCCTGGACCAAAACGCCCGTTAAAGCCTTTTTGCAGGTGTTCGTCGTTAATCTCGCCTTCAATCTTCTTCCAGTCCACGCCAAACGGTGGGTTAGATAGCATGTAGTCGAACTGGTCTTGCGGGAGCTGGTCGTTGGAAAGCGTGTTCCCCAGCTTGATGCGGCTGACGTCCTGGCCTTTGATCAGCATATCGGCTTTACAGATGGCATAAGACTCAGGGTTCAGCTCCTGACCAAACGCACGCATCACCGCATTTGGGTTTAACTCGTGCACATATTCCATGCCAGAAGAGAGGAAACCACCAGTACCGGCTGTCGGGTCGTAAATGGTACGGATGATGCCGTCTTTAGACAGCGCTTCATCATCTTCCATAAACACCAGCGAGGTGGTTAAGCGCACGATATCGCGTGGGGTAAAGTGCTCCCCGGCCGTCTCGTTTGAGCTCTCCGCAAAACGGCGGATTAACTCTTCAAACACCAGCCCCATTTCATGGTTAGAAATGGCTTTCGGGCTCAGGTCTGTGGTGGCGAATTTCTTAACAATTTTGAACAGCAGGTTGGCATCATCCAGCAGGCCAACAAACTCACTGAATTTGAAATGCTCAAAGATTTCACGCGCGTCCTTTGAGAAGCACTGAACGTAGTTCTCAAGGTTTTCCCGGATGTCGTTCTGCCCCATCTTGCCAAGATCCATCTGCGAGGTATTGAAGAACGACAAACCTTTGGTGGCGCGTAACAGAAACTTCTCTCGCCCTTCTTCCGGCAACGGGCTGGCTTTCAGCTTTTCTGCTTCCGCAACCACAGCCTCTTTGGTCGGCGCTAACACGCACTCAAGACGGCGTAACAGCGTAAAAGGCAGAATCACGCGCCCGTACTGGGATTGCTTAAAATCACCACGCAGCAGGTCAGCGACCGACCAGATAAAGGCAGCCGTTTGAGAGAAGTTAGTGTTAGTCATGAGTGATACCAAAGAGTGTGACGAATGGACGTGATTATACATAAGCCATTTTGCATCGCACTGCATTGATGCGCATCGTTTTGAAATCAGGCTTTGGGGAGGCGTTCAATAAAAATGCCAGTCAGTTTCCCGACTGGCATGGTCTAAAGTGAAGAAGTCTTAATGGACGTTTTAGTTAAAAATTATATTTCACACCAATCATTGCAGCACTATCACTATAACCGTGGCTGCCAATTTGGCTTCCGACATTACCCCAGATATTGAGGCTATTGTTGATTTTCCCTTCCACACCAATTTTCAACTCAGCAATATCTTTGGCTCCGGCCATGGATGAGAAATCGCTATTCATCGTAGTACCAAAGCTTTTGCTGTTGTGGATCCAGTTTGCTTCAACAAATGGCTCAAACTCTCGCCCTTTACCATTGTCCATTTGGTTATGGCCCCTGAGATAAGTTCTGACACCCAGGCGAGTCATGAGATTGCCATCTCCCTCCATTCCCACACGAGTTCCATTTGCTTCGGTATGTGGATCAGCTTTAACACCCATCCATACAGCCTGGGCATGTGGTTGAACATACACAGTGTTAGTACTGCCTTTACTGCCCTTGAACTCGGCGGTTTTAAAGGTATAGCCCGTTTCTACTGAGGCGGTAAAGCCATTAGACTTATAGGATTCAGATGCCAAATCATCACCCTTCACACTGTTATTGAACCAGTTGTACTGTACCCAGGTATCAACATATGTACCGGTATATTCAGCTTCGTTGGCAAACCATGTGCCGTAAACACCCACGCTGTAGCCGTTAACCGATCCATCAGCTTTGTAGTGTGTCACCGAGGAGCGAGTGTTACTGCTGTTGTTACCATATCCCGCCATCACACCAAGATGGGTACGGCTTCCACCTTCTGAACCCCAATCCGCAATGTCTCCCCCCAACTGCAGGACATAACGATTGCTTTGTGTTTTCAATTGACCAGTATTGTCGCGGAAACGATTATGCCCACCGGTGTTACGCATCCACATGCTGGTCACTTTCTCTTCACCAGTCAGTGCATCAACATAATTTGTCTCACCCAGACGGTCATGTAATGTGGTAACAAACATGGTATTAGCCGCCGCGATATTAGCGGTGTATGCCCCAGCTTCAGGACGTACGACACGCTCGGAAGCAGAATTATCCGTGTCTTCTGGCTTTGGCTTATTATCCTCGGGAGCACGAAGTTGTGATTCCAGATACCAGTTCCCATCAGACTTCCCTTTATTCAGGAAGTAATCATAAGCTCCTGCAACGGCACGCCCCTGGAGCGTAAAATCACCATTCGAGTTGCCACCAACCTGAACGACTTCAATACCTTTATTAGTCTGTGCGCCATAGCCTCCCAAATTGCTGACCTGAACACGCGTACTACCTGAGGTATCGCCATTCACTACCATTTTGTCCGTTGTGGAGTTGTCATCGCCCAATACGGTGTTCAGTGAAAGCAGTCCGTTATCACCGGTATAGTTACCATTAACAACCAGTACATTCCCCGCGGTTGCGCCAGCCAGTTTTATCTCGCCACTATTGGTGAGGCTTCCGACCGTTAGCGTACTCTTCACCTGATTGGTATAACCGCTTAGTGTATTCAGTGCGGCCAATGTTCCCTTGTTGTTAACACTTCCTGTCACCTCACCATTACCACCAAGTGTCGCACCTGATGCAATATTGACCTCACCATTTCCTGACAACTTGCCATTCTCTGACTCGTTATTACCAAGGATCCAGCGCCCCTGCTGAATAGTAGTTGTACCGGAATACGACAGTTCTCGGTTAACAACCAAATCTGCAGCGCCTAATTTCTCAACATCACCCGTGCCAGTAATGGCATTCATCAATTGCCAGCCCGTATCAGCCGTCAAGTGCAGGATCCCGTCGTTATTGACTTTTGCTGTCCCCAGGTTTTTAGAAGCATAGGCATGCAGTTGGCTACCGCTGCCCACAGCAAAGTTTCCACTAAAAGCACTGTTATCTGCCGTCAGTGTGATATCTGCATTATCCTTGAGTTCAACCAGACCGGAGCCCGCCAGTTGCTTGCTTAATTGGCCTGTAATCGCTGTATCGTTTGCCTGTTGTTTGACGAAGGTTAGACGGTCGTCATTTGCTTGCAGGTTTAAAATGCCTGAGTCACCTAGCCCCGACACATTATTCAGCAATACCGTTGAGCCGCCTTCAACCGAAACATCGCCAGTAAAACTAGAATTCGCGCCGTTTACAGTTACGACACTCGGATCAATAATCAACTTGCCGCTACCTAGCAGCGTATTAGAGCTGATAGTACCGCCGTCGGTATTACCCGTTGTACGCAAGCCATCTGTAATAAGCAGTTCACTACCGGCAGACAATATTATCTGACTACCAGCCGCAGTATTCAGAGCACCGACCTTCTGGCTGTGCCCCTGCATATCAACTTTTGCGTTATTTTCTATACGCAGATTATTTGTGTTACCCAATACCCCATCGTTTGCCAGAGCCAGCGTGCCACTGTTAACAACCGTTTCTCCTGAATAGTCGTTATCCAGGTTAGACAGTGAAACCACACCCGTACCGGTATCTATATGTAAATCACCGCTACCAGTCACTTTGGCGCTCAGATCACTGGATGGACCTTGTTTACCGTAACTGTTAAGGACTAAGGAATCAGCGCCCCGACTCAGCAGCTCTACTTGAGTAAGACCATAGTTGATGTATAAACCATCAGCACTATCGCCACCAGTAAGGCGATAATCCCAGGTCCCTATTGCCACTGTTTTACCTTGCTGGGTAATGTCTGCATTCAAGGCATCAGAAATCACATTTCCATTTTTGTCGACCAGAGTCAGGTTGCCTGCACTCCCCTGAACCGCAGTATCAGAAGTCGCCAACTTAATCAGATTGCCCGCATCATCCTGTTCAAGAATAGTCAGTTGGCTATTTAGCTGCGGAGGAGCATTACTCACGCTGCCCGTATCAACCTGGACTGTTCCTCGTCCGAGCAGATTCATATCTGTTGCTTTTATCGTTCCTGCTGCGGTGCTATTTCCGGGAGTAACACAATCAAAACTTACAGTACCCCCACTAAAGGCTAAGCCACCGATGTGTTGTTCACCGTTCCCAACGTGGGTAAAGTTACCGCTTCCGGTATTCAGTGTTGCCTTGCTCAATGCAGCGGTATTCAGGCCGGAGAGTTCAAAACGGCTGTTAGTTAAATGCACAGAGCCATTAAAGCCATCTACTGCATTGTTTGCAGTAAAATTAAATTGCCCATTATTAGCATCAACAAACACGGTACCATTGCCCGTTATATGGCTGTTAAATGCCAGATCAGAGGTAGATTTGAGTTCCAGTCGGCTGGTGGAATCAATGTTATAGCCCGTGCCATTCGCATCACTTGCCATATCGCCCAAAGCCGGATTTATACCATCCAGAGTGAGCGTAGAACCTGACGTTAAATCAATATGTTCGATGCCAGTAATGGCATCGGCGCGATCCCAAATATACGCCGCATTCTGCAAACGCAACGTATCATCACCGCCACCACCATTTACAGATGTGAAAATTAAGTTTTCACTGGCTTTCACACCAGAAAGCAGGAACACATCATTACCGGAATCGGTGGTGAAATCAGTACCCGTACTACCTGATTCCAGCGTGACCAGATTGTCACCTTTAAGAAGGTTTATTTGCCCGAGGATATTTGCGCCGCTGGCATTGGTGAATTTCACACCATTACCATTGGTCGTTTCTATAGCTATGGCATCTTTATCAGCAGCCTGTATATCGCCATGGTTAATAAAGGTATTAACAAAACCATTGTTAATATCAACGACCGGAGATATTGAGGATTTAGACTTCAGCACACCCGACTGCTCTACCTGCTGAGTAGTGCCTTTGACGGTTAATGCTGCACCACCATTGCTGTCGAGTACATTTACATTTACCCCGGTTTTAAGATCGGTTGAAGCATCGGTCACAATGCCTTTACCAGCGGCTTGCTGCACATTAATCGTCAGATTTTTTGAGTCCGACATATCGAGAGACTGATCGGTCTGTGAACCATTCGCGAGATTTTCAAACAGAATACCCGTACCACTACCGGTAACATTAATCGTTCCCGAGTTGGTTTGCTCCAGTGATGCACCGGTATGAATACCAATTCCATTTCCAACATTAATGGTCGTATTGGTCAGTTGGATACCAGAAATGTTGGCTATGTTTTCTATGGCACTACCCGTGCCGTTGCTATCCATATCGATAGTGGCATCTTTGACGGTCAAACCTTTAGCGCCATTAGCAAGCAAAATACCATGGGCTGTTCCGGCAGCCTGAGTAACTCCATTACCAGTCAGATTTAAAGTCGCGTTGTTGCCAACCTGGAAAGCAGCATTTCCATCGATAGCACTGACAGTTGACTGATTATTAACGACAGAATCAGCCCCCTGAATGTCTACCGCAGTACCATTAACACTGATATCACCGTCATTATTAAGCGTCCCGCCAGAAATGAGGACTCCAGTGCTACCCGCCTGGTCAAGATTTATAGTGCCCTTGTGATTTAATGTGCCACCGTTGCGCGCAATATAGCCAAAAGCGCCACTGGCAGTATTGCTACTATTAAGTGTTGCAAAGCTGGTGAGTACAGAATCCCCTTTTAAGCCAGTAATAACATTGCCGTCAAGATCATAGTAGTCGCCATCAACAATTCCAGCCGTCGTATTTTTACCTGCTACTTTTATGATCGCTGTATTTGAGGTAATTTCACCACTTGCACCACCTTCAATTCGAATACCTGTTGCACCATCACCCGTAATCTCAAGTGATTGCGATCCTGCCGAAGTAAATTTACTGCCAATACCAGTAACTTGTATGATAGAAGAATCTTTTCCAGACGCTTTTAGAAGAGAGCTACCCGCACTATTGCTGTTGAAATTCGCACCACCCTCAATACGATATAACGTCGAATTTTCGGTGGAAACATCCTGTGCTTGCGTAGAAGAATTGTTAATCTCGGAACCATTGCCATAAATAAAATAGCCAATCTGGTTTTTACCGCTATTGAGCTTTAACTGTCCCGTATTAGAAATATCAATCTTACCGCCATTACGAGCATGTAAACCAATGGCGTTATCCGCATCCAGATTAACTCTACCATTCAGTAACAAATAGGAACCATTACCCTCAACCCACCCACCAAAATTCTTTAATGTTGACGAAATATCACCATTAATGATATTGATTTCACCCGTACTGTTAGCTGTACTTCCATTAAGTAATTTGATTCCTACAGCGCTATATCCATTTAGATTAATTTTTCCGTTGTTAACAATACCGGACGCCCCATTATCAGCAAGAATACCAATGTTTTGCGCCGTCTTCGTTCCATTGATATCAATAATCCCGTCCTGCTTGACGGTTATGTTACCGGCTCCATCAGCTTTAATCGCCATCGCATTTTCTACATTCTTACCTATCGCGATAGTTCCGGTATTGTTGATAGTGCCGCTTTTGATGAACATTCCGATAGCAGGGAGCTTCACATCTACATCGTTCGTCGCTTCACTAATGGTAGACTGAGCTGTCCGACCAATATAAATATTCCCCGCATTATTAGCATTCGCGGATCCCTGCACAAAAACACCATAGGTGTACAGGTTGTCTAATGCATCAGTGGGCTCGCCGCCAGTGGCAATATTCATTACACCACTTGCACCGTTGTTAAATGTGGCTGTATCCTCTAACACCACCCCCGTCGCATTGAAAGAACGTTGACGCGATGCCACATTGATGACACCCGAGTTTTCTACAAGCGTTGATCCCGTAGCATAAATAGCCGTGTGCGCTCCTGCAAAGGCATTTGTGACATCTTTGCTTGTTCCCGCATCAAGAACCCCGCGGTTATTTACAGTACTGTCACGCGCCGAGACAATATAATCCCCACCAGCAGCACCATCAGCCACGCCAAGCGTACCTTCATTATTTAACGTCGCACCATTAGTTAAACTGACAACACTAACATCGCTGAATACCGCTTGAATATTTGCATCATTTGATATATTCACAATGGAACGTGAACCGTGAGCATTAATAAATGAGTTCACATCTCTATTTGCTTGTTTGAGTATATTATCCCCTGCAGATATACCCGTATTAAACTGAATGCTATGATTCCCTGAGTTGCTATAAGCTTTTGCGAACTCCGCGTCATATTGATCCGGTGATAACGTACCATTACTTATCGCATTGATTAATGCTGTGTTATAGTTTTTTAAGTCATTAAGTGACGTTACGGTGTAGTCACCAATAGCGCTTGTAAATCTCCCGGAAAAATCTGTGCTATTGAAATTATAAAAATTACCTGCTGGCGGAAAAAAATTCATCACATTGCCACTTTTGACAATAGTTTTTGAATTATAATTTAGTACTGCATCATTTGTATCTGAAGCCTGACTACCGACATCAAAAACACGTGTCTCTTTAGTCACAGCAGCGAAATTATTTTGGCTATTAGTGGCCCAACTTGCATCTTTGGTTCCAACATCAACATTGAGTGTTCCTCCGGCAGTTACCGAAGCAAGTCTCATGTTGTAATATTGTTTATCCCCTACAGGGGTGTTGATCGTCACGACCATATCGCCAACAACCTGGCTAGAAAAATTGCCATTATCGTAAACTGCAATCGTTCTTGTAGCTCCCGTAACAGGATCGGTATAATTTATATCTTTCGTATGTCCACCAAAACTAACGGTCGAAAGATTAACATCTGAACTCCCCGGAATCAGATAGCCTTTTTTTTCAGCATCGCGGATGCTGATCTGAACAAAACCAGACTGGCCAGGAGAAATACCACCAAATCCATATGTGCCGGTGATTAAATTAGTTGTTTCAGAGTTTCCGATCGTCAGACTGCCAACTCCATTACTATTCAACTCCGGAGAAAACAGTGGGATTACTTGAGAGGCAGCATTAACTGAAGATATACCAGAAATAGATGTTAAAATAAAAGCTGTAATAAATTTAATTTTGAAAGGCGAAACAACAAGGCTTGTGATTATATTTTTATTAGAATTATTTGATTTAACACCATTGCTTTTTGCAAGTTCAGATACGACAATAAAACATGAGTGACTTACACTCCAAATTACTTTAAAAACGCTATTCATTATAATACCTTATTTACATCCGCATAAAAAAAACGGTTTAAATTATCACCTCTCATTCTGGTGAATATTGATCATCATCAATATTCACCTTTGCGTAAAAAATGTTAAACATACTAAAAATACAAAGAATAAACCGTCATTAAAGGAAAATATAATCACCGCACAAATAATCACCATCAAAATATATAATACAAACTCACCATTTCTTTCTTCAAAATCGATGCCGATCAAAAAAACACTTTTAGTAACAAAGAAATCCGCACTGCGGGTTTGACTGATGCGCATTAATTAGCCCGGTAAGAATTAAGAAATACTGAAGTGATGGGGTTTTCTGTTTTTGAGCAGAGATACACCATCCTTCTCCAGGATACGCTCATATGGATATATCGTTAGGGAAGTAATACGTAGGGGATGACTAAAGAAATCATCTTAGTGTTCTGTATGATTATCGAACAAACGATGGTATCTACTAAGATCTCAATGTACTTACATCTCAGCCCATTTAAACAACTGCTGATTAAACTCTACCAAGTGTTGTCCATGAAGGGAGAAACCATGCCGTATCAAATAACCCAAGAACAAATCTACCGCTCCGTTGCCAGCTCAACAGCCATTGAAACAGGTAAACCCGTACACGAAATTGAGCGACAGCTTAAACTTAAACGCAACCGAAAACTGGCGAAAACCGTCGGCCTCGCCAGCAAATCCAGAGATCCGATTTAATCAGACTTTATCTCTGCCCAAATAGATTCACTACATTGTTTTCTTGCTGTTGCTGGTGGTTATTCACACGCGACTCCCAGATTTCGAGTGCCTTCCGCTTTTCAACCAGGTAATCGTAACGATCATAGTGTTTAGAACTTACGTCCTGTAAAGCATGGTTCTGAATGCGGTCTCGAAGGTCTTTAGCGATACCCGCTTCCCCCATCAGAGTCTTACAGGTCCGGCGAATATCACGAGCAATAAAAGATGGGCTCAACGCAAAGTGTTCCCGATAATAGATGATGGCTTGGGCGAAGCTGTCTGTGCGCAGATGCTGTTCAGGTTTGATGCGCTGCGGGAAGATATAGGGGCTCTGGTTAAGATTCTCAGCTTTCAACTTTTCGAGAATCCCAATGGCTGACTCTGTCAAAGGCACTAGATGGTCCCTTTTATTTTTCGACACATCCGCCACTATCAATAATGTTTTCTCTTCCCAGTTAATCGCATCCCAGCGGCTGGAAACGAGTTCATGTGGCCGCTGCCCACCGGTGTAGACGCACAAGTTAAGCAACTGGCTGATTAACAAGCCCACTTTTGGTGCTTTGGGGAAATCCCCCATCAATTGCAGCAACTCATCTAATTTCAGCCAGTTTGTACCCGGCTTTTCTGCTGCTGACTGTTTAGGAATGACGCTGACTGGGTTCATCAGGAGCCCAAACATAACATTCTGCTGGTGGTTTGCCGGGTCGTTATCTGCCTTCAATCCATAATTGAATGCGGCCATCAGATAAGAGCGGACACGGTTTGCTTCAACCGAGGCACCACGCTTAATAATAGCCGCCAGAATTTGTTTGATATGAGCGGGTGTAACGTCACGCGCTTTCGTCGCTTTAGGTATAAATGAGTAGGTTTCTTTTTCCAGCCGGTACAAGACCTGTTGCCAGGTGCGTTTGCCGTCTTCACGCATTTTGGTGGTGTAACCCAAAATGAGTTGCTCAATGCTGCCTTTGAGTTGGTCTTCACGCTGTTGTTGTTCGGCAGTAAAGAGTTGCTCCGCGATTTCAGCTTTGGGGGCTTTTCCCTCTTTAAGTAGACCAGCATGCTCTTTGCATTGCTGCCTTGCCTGAGCGAGTGACAATTCCGGAAAGCGGCCAAGTAGAATGAATTGCCGTTTACCTTGCCAAAAGTAACGATAGTAAAATACTCGCTGACCCGATGGCTCAACTTTCACCCCTAATCGCCCTGCCCCACGCTCACCACTTTTATCCCATTCATAGTAAGCCGTTGTTTTCGGCTTTAAGCCACTGATCATCGAGACAGTTAAATTATCGGCCATAGTCTTCTTCAGTCCTTTGTTCGTTACGTCACCCAGACTGATTCTGGGTGACGTAGTGGGTGACGTAAGGATGATACTGAAGGTAAAAACCCAGAACAACATGAAACAACAGATAGTAAATAAATAACTGTTATTTATGATATTTAATCTATTGTGAAAAAAGGTGAAAAATAATGAAACATGATATTCATATGACTCATAATCGCTTGGTCTCTGGTTCAAGTCCAGCAGGGGCCACCAAATAAAACAAGGACTTACGCTAAAAACGTGAGTCCTTTGTTATTTCTGGGGATATGCCGGGGATACTCCAGAAAGGTAATCATAGTGATTTATGGTTATTAAACATACAACCTCGCACCTCTTCACATTTTTTATTCTGCAATAATCCATAGTGGCCTAAACCAACCGAACGGATAGGCGATGAAAAAATATGTGGCACTGGCCGAAAAGCAGCATCACTGGTGGTGGGTGATCCTACCCGCGAATAGTGGACACGCGACTAAGTGAGTAAACTCTCAACCAGAGGTGACTCATGACAAAATCAGCATTAACAAGCAAAAAGCCCCGTAAACAGCAACGGCCAAAAGACGTTGTTTTTATTAAAATCTTTTAGGCAGTACATTTAACTTCACCAAAAGTCCTTTATTAGTCGTGATATACCCACCGGTCTTCAGACCGGATAATGTTTTCATTATCCCACTACGTGAAAGCATACTTCTTGATTTTATGTATTCTAATGCCGTCGTGGTTGCACGAATTTCAAAGGTTTCATTGTTAAGAGAATTTAACAGATTGCAAATCAGTTCATAATTACTGATACCGACTGTTTCTTTCTGGTAATCAATAAAACGAGTAACCGTCATCATTAACATATAACATAAATTTTTCCAGAGTTGATTATCATCTTTCGGCGCTTATTTATTTCGATATTTTTCTGAAGCGTATTAAATACATCCTTCACATGGACATTTCAATGTATGGAAATGATTAAGCAGTACATTAAAAATCAGTCGTTACTGATGTCAGACCCTTCCAACGTGATCATTCAGTCCACCACGCCAATTGAGTATCTTTATCTGCCACTGGACGTCATTTTAGAGCATGTGGATGAACATGATTTATGGAAGAGTATTTCTTATTTTCTGATGCACGTGACGTACCGCTTTAACGAGTATGTTAAGACAAACAGCGGTATTTCGACCTATCAGTTGATTTGCAACCTTCTTATGGCCCTGAATGAGGAAGATTTTGAAACTCGAGCTACGGTTTCAGCGGCCAAATACATTTTAGATAGAACCCCCATGTCACGCTGCGGAGTGATGAAAATGTTGTCCAGTCTCAATAAAGGGGGCTACATCGTCATCAAAAGGGGATTGCTAATCAGAATTAATAAATTACCAGAACAGTACTAGCGCCACTGTTGTAGAGATGAATATATTGAATAAAAACAGTCGTATCGAAAGATATAACATTATGTCCCTGATGATTACCCACCTCCAGCTGACAACGCAACAGACACAGAAATGCCGGTATCATTATGCTGCTGACTGTCATACCCCACATACCATGCACCCATCTCGATCGTAGCCTTGTTTGAAGCCGGCAATGACCAGCCCAGTTCAACACCTTTTAACGTATCAGAAGAGGGATAGGTTTTGTTGATGCTTTGCGAGGTACGGTTAACTCTGGCCCACATCAGTTTTGTACTGAGACGTTGTTCATTTTCCAGTACGATTTCTGTTTTTCCGGAGTAACGCGTTCCATCACCGCCCATTGCATCCCCAAGCGGGGCACCTTGCTGGTAATAACCTTCGCGGTAGCAATAGTGATAATAAATGATACCCGTTTCTTTCATCCCCGAACGGGTATCTGCACCTTCAAGATACCAGTTTACCTGCCGGTTACCCCACTCATGATTCCCCTGAAGACCCGCAAGGAATGTATTGTGTGAGGGTAAAATACCTGCCTGATCTTCACCGATGACCTGGCCATAAATCGACACAGGAATCCCGGTAAGCGTATACAGCTTCCAGTTAAAATCAGCACCCGCCATTTGATCGCCAGGGTCTCGAGCCTGGTTCCCGGTATTGTCGTGTCCTGCGAAGGCGTCCCAAAAGGATGACATATTATTGGGACGACCTTTTCCGCCCCACATCATTATTCTGGAAAAACCCACTTCTAATGGCGTGGCTGGATTAACCGTTAATCGCCCACCGATAAGTTTGGGATCTTCAGGGCGTTGATACTGACGTAATTGCCCTGCTGAAAGCTGATATTGCCAGTTTCCCATCCAGGATAACCATGGGGATTCGAAAGGTGACTGTTCAGCGCGTTGCATCAATAAACCCGTTACAGGGCGTGCGGCATCTGAGCGAATGAGACTGCCGTCATATCCGGGTCCCCACCACTGCGGTATTTCCCCGAATGCTATCCATTGATTAAAGACTTTCACTCCTGCAAAGCTCCCATTGAGATTTCCCCGAGCTGTATCGTCTATATACTGGTCATACTCCTGCTGCCCCTGAATATTGATATCCCATGTTTCTGTACTGAACTCCACTGCTGCACCTAACCCAGTACCGCTCGTTTTGGTGGTGCTAAAGCCTTGTGGTATCGCTGATTTCGAAGATTGTGTCCTGGCACTGACCCTGAGGGGGCCCTTTGTGAAAGCCAGACGGTTCTGAACCCGGTTAATGACTCGCTGAACAGTTGGATCTCCATTGCTGTAGGCCGCAGTTATCGCCCGTTCGATTTCCTCCTGGCTCAGCGGCCAGGTAGAGAGATTGATATTTAGAATATTGCGATTATTAAGCCAGACAAGATCGCTTCGAAGCTGGTAATCACCCGAAACCAGCCCCGTAGCGTTAGCCTGTATTGCAGCCCCAAACAGGGATAATCCCAACAATGAGAATGGTAGTAAAGTGAGTGATTTCATACACATCCTTTGTGTTTTATTATTATATGTTCATGATGGGAATGGCAGAGACATTATTTTTCAGTTTATTCATCACATTAAGTAGACGGAGTAATTCACAGTCTGAGTTCAGATTAAATTTCCCCATAATTATTCTTTTATGTGCGAAAACAGTTTTGATATTGATATCCAGGCTCTGAGCTATTTGATGAGGACTGCTTCCCTGAGAATAATGAGTCGCGACCTTTATCTGTTGTGGTGAAAGTGTTTTGTGTCCACAGGCCAGGCATTGCCACTGGCTGGCAGTAATAGCTTTATCACTACAATGTTCCCAGCCGTCTACTATCCTTTCGGTCAAAAGGGTTATCGGTTCGTTGCGATTAATAAAAATCATATTTTCAAAACAAAGTGGAAGCTCATCAATATACGGTTTACGCACCACTTCATAATCGCCAATGATCAGGCTACCTTTCCTTCTGGCATATAATGCAGGGTGGCAAACACCACTTTCTCCTGGAGCAAGCTTCATGATAATGACATCAGCCTTTGCAGCACTTAGCGTATCTATGCCACTGGTGAAGGTGGTTTTCTTTCCAAACCTTTCGAGAAATATTTTACTCAGAAGGGTCTGAAACCCGAGACGGTAAAAACCATTATCATTATCAATAATTATATTGATCATAAATTACCCGTAGATGGGCTGCAAAGAATCGAGAAAACACAGGTATCACCTTTATCTGAGGACATTAAAAATAGCTCATGGCTTCGGCATCAGGAAGCAAGCTCCACACAACACAGCTAACAAGAGTTAAAACGATCAATACTTTAATTATTTTTGTTAAGTAATACACTGTGATATTCCATAGCATTTTCTTTAGGTCATCCTGTAAATATTGAAAACATCTCCTGAGGGAACAGGCGTTTTAGGTCAGCCAGACATGAATGAAATAGGGAAAACATCAGAATAATATTACTCGTTTCTTTCAATTCAATGTAGCCAATGAGTATTGGTTTACAATATTTATATGAAGAGCATCCTTCACTCAACTGTTTTTTTGTCTACTTTTAGACCCAGACGCCATTCATGTATTCGTTTTTTGGTTTCTTGTGAGATTGAATGCGCATTTTGCCAATCATGTATTCTTGATTAAAAATCACCAGTAAAAATTATAAGTCCACATATGGACTGGCGGTGTTTTTATATCCTCAAAAATGATTGAACCTATTTTTTCTGTTATGGATAATGCGCTTCATCAGAGAGGGGCAACTTAAAGGGGAAGTGATTAACTGTATTTATCACAAGTAATGCCGTTATTGCAGCTTTACTTTTAATACTTTCTGTATAACACACCTTTCATTTTTATGGAAAAGCCAAATAAACAGTTTATAATTAATAAGCTGGTTATTGACCTTATATAAACACTCAAAGAATATTGCTATGAATAAAAATATTATTGCTGCTGCTATTGCTGCTGTTTCTATTATGTCTGCTTCTTCTGTATTTGCTGCTGAAGGTTAAAAAAACAGCGCCCAACACAACTCTGGGCGCTGCAAAGGCAAGGTAACCTTAATCCAGTGCTTTTACTGCCTGGCGCATCCCTTGCACCAGAATATTTTCCAGACATACAGTCACCTGGGCTGCAAGCCCCGGTAACAACGTTAAATCCTCACCCCAATGCGTGTTATCACTAAGCACAGCATCCACCAGTTCGCGCAATGTCAGATCCGCCCCCACGCGCGGCCACATCTGCTGGTAGAGCGTGAGCCACTGTTCATCGTCCTGTAGTGGATATGACCCACCCGCCCGCTCACCACGGTAAAAAGCGATCAGCGCGGCAAGCGCAAACGTCAGTCGCACGGGATACGCGCCATTCTTTTGACCCGCCAGTAGCTGAGGCAAAATACGCGTGCGGAATTTCGTCATGCCGTTGAGCGCGATAGAAAGTAGCTGATGGCGGATATATGGGTTCTGGAAACGTCCTGTCACCGCATCGGCAAATTCGCGCAGCTCGCCGGCGGGGAGATCCAACACCGGAATAATCTCCTGGCTAATCGCCTTTTCCACAAAGTGGCGAACATCATCGTCCTGCATCGCCTCGCCGACGGTATCTAGCCCACACAGCAACGCCACTGGCACCAGTGCGGTATGCGCCCCGTTGAGAATGGCGACTTTACGCTCTTTATACGGCTTGATATCAGCAACAATGCGGATATTCAGCGAACACTCCGCCAGTTTTAACTCATCTGCCAGCCAGGCCGGCCCCTGAATCACAAACAGATAAAAATGCTCGGCGGCGACGAGAAACTCATCGTGATACCCCAACTGATCTTCCAGCGCTGGCGCCTCCTCGCGTGGATAGCCGGTCACGATTCTGTCCACCAGCGTAGAGCAGAATGTGTTTGCCGTCTCCAGCCAGTCGAGAAACGCCGGAGACAGTTGCCACTCCTGCGCATAACGCTGAATGAAGGTCTTGAGCGCATCGCCGTTATAGTCAATCAGTTCGCAGGGAATGATCACCCAGCCTTTGTCTGGTGCGCCGTTGAAATGGTTAAAACGTTCCAACAGCAGGCGCGTCAGTTTGGCAGGGAAGCTCACAGGTGGGGCATCATTGATACTGTCACCTGCGTGATAGCTAATCCCGGCCTCAGTGGTGTTAGAAAAAATAAAGCGAATATCGGGGTTATGCGCCAGCGCCAGATATCCGGCAAAATCCTGATATGGGTTAATCTCGTTATTCACCGAGCGGATCAGCCGTGCGTCACTGACGGCCTCGCCCTGCTCGTTCAGGCCACGTACCACCGTGGTGTACAGGCCATCCTGGATGTTTAACGACGGCGGAAAATCAGTATTAATGGGGCGAACAAGGGTGACTCCCGCCTGCAAATCGGTGTTCTCATTAAGGATATCTAACTGCCAGTCCACAAAGGCCCGCAGAAAGTTACCTTCACCAAACTGGATCACTTTCGTCGGATAGCTCGCACCAGGAAAATCATTCCGATTCAATGTGTTCATGGTCATATCCTTATCAGAAAGTAATCACGCCTTTGATCAGATCACGGTTGTTAATCACATCACTTTCATAGATTTCCGCCAGGGTGGCGAAGGGGTAACGATGCGTCAACATCATGTCTGCGGTCAGTTTGCCTTCCGCCATCAGGCGTCCCACTTTGGCGAAATCCTCCGGCGTGGCGTTACGACTGCCCATCATAGTGGTCTCTTTCTTGTGAAAATCGGGGTCAGAAAACTGCAAATCGCCCTTAAACAACCCGACGAAAACAATACTGCCGCCGTGGCGAATCAGATTAATGGTGTTGTTCATCGCGTGTTGATTCCCCGTGGCATCAATGACTTTTTGTGCCAATGAGCCGTCGAATTGTGCGCGCAGTTGGAGGTCAAAATCCTCGGCTGACGGGTCGATAACCGGTAGCGCCAGGCGAGATATCACATGCTCCCGACGAGCGGGGCTGGTATCGGCGACGACAACCTGCGCGCCATCCGCTTTGGCGATGGCCGCCGCACCCAAGCCAATGGGGCCTGCGCCGACAACCAGTACCTGTTCACCGAGTTCAATCGCCGCCCGGCGTACCGCATGTGCGCTAATGGCATATGGCTCAATCATCGCTGCCGCCAATGGATCAATACCGTCAGCAACCAGCAGGTTCGTCACCGGAACAGACAAATACTCGCTGAATCCGCCATCCTGATGTACACCAATCACCGAAATTTTCTCGCAGCAGTTGGTTCGCCCGCTTTTACACGCTGGACATTGTTGACACGCCACGTAGGGAATAACCGCAACCTGTTGACCATTTTTCAGCTGCTGGGTATTTTTCCCCAGTTCAACAATTTCACCGCATATTTCATGACCCAGAACGCGAGGGTAACTGAAAAAAGGTTGATTACCTCCCCAGGCATGAATATCTGTCCCGCAAATTCCAACAGATTTAATTTTTATTAATGCTTCCCCTTCCCCTGGAATAGGAATTTTACGTTCATTCCAGACTAATTTCTTCGGTTCCTGACAAATCAGCGTATTCATCGTGGACATAATTCTATTCTCCTGTTTTCTGTTGCATCAGATATCGATGAAAATAAAAACATCGGAGAAACAGGAATCGTAATCTGTGAATACAGACGCATAAAAATGTTCTAAATGTGGTTTTAATACACCAAAATCGGGTTTTAATTCGCCAAAGATGGAGAGTCCAATGAGCCGCTCGCAAAATTTACGCCACAATGTGATTAACCAAATGATCGATGATATGGCTCGCGACCATATCCCTTCCCCACTACCTTCGCAGAGTGCTCTGGCGGAGATGTACAACATCAGCCGCACCACGGTGCGCCATATCATGGGTCATTTAAGTGAGTGCGGCGTGCTGACGCCAGTCGGCAGCGACTACGTGATCGCCCGTAAGCCCAGCCATGACGACGGTTTCTCCTGCATCACCGCCTCACTGGCTGAGCAAAATCATATTTTCGAGCAAGCTTTTTTCACCATGATTAACCAACGGCAGTTGCGCGCCGGTGAGACATTTTCCGAGCTTCAACTGGCGCGTGCCGCAGGCGTCAGTCCGGTCGTTGTGCGGGAATATCTTTTAAAATTCGGGCGTTATAACCTCATTCAAAACGAGAAACGCGGCCAGTGGAGCATGAAGCAGTTTGATCAATCCTGGGCAGAGCAACTGTTTGAACTGCGTGAAATGTTGGAAACACACGCTCTGCAACATTTTCTGAATCTGCCGGATAGCGACCCTCGTTGGCTAAGGGCAAAAACCTTGCTGGAACGCCATCGGATGCTTCGCGATAGCATCGGCAGCAGTTTTCGCATGTTCTCCCAGCTTGACCACGAGTTTCACGCCCTGCTGCTTTCAGCTGCTGACAATATCTTTTTCAATCAATCCCTTGAGATAATATCCGTCATCTTTCACTTCCACTACCAGTGGGATGAGCGGGATCTCAAGCAGCGAAACATCATTGCTGTCGACGAACACATGACCATTCTCAGCGCCCTGATTTGCCGCAGCGATCTGGATGCGACGCTGGCGCTACGTAACCATTTGAATTCAGCCAAACAATCGATGATTCGTTCAATAAACCAGAGTCTTGAAAGCGCCCATTAAATGCCGATTAAAAACAGATAATCATTAACGGCAACACGATTTTATCAAATTTAAACGCCAGAAAATTGTGCCTTACCTATGCTCACGTCAAGTCGACTGCATTAGAAAAAACTCGTGAGTGGTGGTGAATAACATTTATCACTTGTCGTTTAAATAAATCCTGCTCAGCATTTTGTTGAGCAGAAAATAAAATCATAAGGTTCAGGAGTCCGGTGTGGAAAGAGAAAACATTAGCCTAGACCCGCGTTCTTCATTTGACGCGCCCTCACCTGCGGATATTTCCGTCCCGCCAGATGGGATGATTCAACGTAGCAGCAGAATAAAAAGAATACAGACTACGGCAATGATTTTGCTATTTTTTGCTGCTGTAATTAATTACCTCGATCGCAGTTCACTGTCGGTAGCGAATTTAACCATTCGTGAAGAATTAGGACTCAGTGCAACTCAAATCGGTGTCCTGCTTTCCGTCTTTTCACTCGCTTATGGTATTGCACAACTTCCCTGCGGCCCGCTGTTAGATCGCAAAGGTCCGCGCATTATGCTCGGCCTGGGAATGTTCTTCTGGTCACTGTTCCAGGCGCTCTCCGGCATGGTGCATACCTTCACTCAGTTTGTCCTGGTCCGCATAGGCATGGGGATTGGCGAAGCGCCAATGAACCCGTGCGGCGTGAAGGTCATCAACGACTGGTTCAACATCAAAGAACGGGGTCGCCCGATGGGGCTTTTTAACGCCGCCTCCACTATTGGGGTAGCGATAAGCCCGCCAATTTTGGCCGCAATGATGCTGGTGATGGGTTGGCGCGGGATGTTTATTACTATCGGCGTATTAGGTGTTTTCCTCGCCATAGGTTGGTACATGCTCTATCGCAACCGTGAACAGATTGAACTGACTGGCGTGGAACAAGCGTATCTGAATGCCGGAAGCGTTAACGCACGCCGCGATCCGCTGAGTTTTGCAGAGTGGCGCAGTTTATTTCGTAACCGCACCATGTGGGGCATGATGCTTGGCTTTAGCGGCATTAACTATACCGCGTGGCTGTATTTGGCCTGGCTGCCTGGCTATCTGCAAACATCTTATAATCTGGATCTCAAAAGCACTGGGCTAATGGCCGCGATTCCGTTCCTGTTTGGTGCTGTGGGTATGCTGGTGAATGGCTTTGTCACGGACTGGCTGGTGAAAGGTGGGATGGCACCGATTAAAAGCCGTAAGATCTGCATCATCGCAGGGATGTTCTGTTCTGCTGCATTTACCTTCGTGGTTCCTCAGGCCACAACGTCTATGGAGGCCGTCTTACTGATTGGTATGGCGCTGTTCTGTATTCATTTTGCCGGAACTTCCTGCTGGGGACTGATCCACGTGGCTGTTGCGTCACGCATGACGGCGTCAGTCGGCAGTATCCAGAACTTTGCTAGTTTTATTTGTGCGTCTTTCGCACCGATTGTCACCGGCTTTATTGTTGATACGACCCACTCGTTCCGTCTTGCGCTGATCATCTGCGGTTGCGTCACGGCTCTGGGTGCGCTCGCTTACATCTTCCTGGTTCGTCAACCCATCAGCGACCCACGTACTCATTGATCACTGGCAGCCCGATAACACCATGCTTATCGGGCTAAGCCTGGACTGCAATGGCTCATCAACGCCTCCATAAACACACGAAGAATAGCGGGTTGTGTTGCTGCACGTTTGGTGACTGAAGAGAACGGCCATTTAGAACCAAATTGCTTCGGCACAATCTGGCGCATCTGACCGGACTCAACCCATTGGCGGGCGTAATGTATGGGAAGGAAACCGATGTACGCCCCGGTCAGGATCAGAATGGCTTGCGCCTCGACATTGTCTACGGTCGCCGCCGCACTTCCTGATTTGAGCATTTGCAGATCGCGTTGTTGCAGGAAGCCACGCGCCACGATTTGACTATCCCGCACCGCTGCAATCAGGTCATCGCCCTCAGCCCGGTTTTCGAATAGCGGATGGTAGCAACTGCAGTACAAACCATCTTCTTCATCGTATACCGGCTTGTAGTCCAACCCTGCCACCTCGAACGGAAAATGTCCTATGGCGACGTGCAACCGTCCATCCAGCACGCGCTCCTCCAGCTCAGCAGGCGTACCAATGTAGATATCCAGTTGTACATCGTGTCCATGCGAGACGAACTGTCGCAAAGTGCGTGACAGTATGCTGCCGCTATCGGTAACGGTGTTGTCGATAATGCCCAGATAGAGTCTGCCGGAGATGTGCCGCTTGAGTGACGAGGTATCCATACAAAATGTATCGACTGCCAATAACAAACGTTGTGCTGCTTCGTAGGTCGCCGCGCCATGTTCAGTCAACCGAAAGCCACTTCGTCCGCGTTCGCATAATTTGACACCGAGCCGTGTCTCAAGGCTGGTCATCTGTTCACTGATCGTGGATTGACTGACATTCAGGGCTGCCTGAGCGGCCGAAAAGCCTTTGCATTTCACAATTGTCATGAAAATTCTCAGCAGCTTCAGGTCAATATTGTGCAGTTGATTCACTTCTTTTTCCTCTTACGCTTTGCTTCGGAAATGGCGATATGAACATCTGATATTTTCTATTTTTATACTGCGAATTGTTGACCATAGTCATTGTTAAGGCAAATAAACCAGTGCCTGCCCTTTACCAGAAAATCCACAGATGGGGAGTGAAAATGGGGAACAATAACTATGAGTCTGGACGATTAAACTTGCCGTTTGTCGGGCATTGTACTTTTGCAAAATCGCCGGTGTGCCTCAACTGGGAAGAGATTGATGCCGACGTGGCAATTCTGGGTGCCCCTAATGATATGGGAACCCAATGGCGTGCTGGCGCCCGCTTTGGACCACGCGGTATTCGCGAGGCATCGACTCTGTTTTCATTCGGTCATGCTGGTGCTTATGACCATGAAGATGATGTGCTCTATCTGACTCAAGATCAGGTACGCATGGTCGATGTGGGTGATGCTGACATTGTGCATACCGATATGGTCAGTAGTAACGCCAACATCGAACTGGCAGTACGCAAAATTCTTGACTCCGGCGCCATGCCGGTGGTGCTGGGAGGCGACCATTCGATACACGCTCCGGTCATCAAGGCGTATGCCGGACGAGGGCCGATTCACATCGTGCACTTCGACGCCCACCTCGATTTTGTCGATGAACGCCACGGTGTGCGCTACGGACACGGCAGCCCACTACGCCGCGCGTCAGAAATGGACCATATTGTCGGCATGACGCAGCTTGGTATCAGGAATGTCTCCTCATCCAACCGCAGCGACTATGACGCCGCCCGCGCAGCAGGTTCAAACATCTTGTCTGTGCGTGACGTGCGCCGACTAGGCACCGAGGCTGTGCTGGCGCAGATCCCCGAGGGTTGTAACTACTACCTCACCATCGATATCGACGGTTTCGACCCGTCTATCGCGCCAGGTACCGGCACGCCGAGCCACGGTGGCTTCCAGTACTACGAGGTACTGGAAATCATTCAGGCACTGGCCAAACGCAGTGGTGGAAACATTATCGGCATGGATTTGGTCGAAGTGGCTCCTGCCTACGATCCCACCGGTGTGACCTCAATTCTGGCGGCCCAATTGCTGATGAACAGCATTGGTTTCATTTTCTACGAGCGTAAGCAAGCCCTGTCTCGCTGAACATAATCCGGATAATAAAAAAAGAGAGGATGATCAAATGGACGCAACCGTAAAACACTATCTTGACCGATACGGTATTTCCGAGGCAACGCAACGCTTCCTGGCTAAGCCGCAGAAAATGTTTATCGGTGGCGAGTGGATTGATGGAAGCGCAGGGGAAGTGAGTGCCGTTATTGAGCCGTCCACACAAGGCATACTGACCTCTATTCCATTGGCGAGCACCGCAGACCTTGACCGCGCCGTGGCTGCCGCCCGCCACCAGTTCGACCACGGTGAATGGTGTCGCCTGAAGCCGCTGGAGCGCGAGCGCCTGATGCACCGCCTGGCTGACCTGATAGAAGCCAACGCTGATGAACTGGCTGAGATCGAATCGATTGATATGGGGAAATCGGTGTCGCAGGCACGTGATGTCGATATTCAGGGCACCATCGACACCTTCCGCTATTTCGCAGGCTGGGCTTCTAAGCTGCATGGTCGCACCGTCGAGCCCTCTCTGCCGGGCAATTATCTGGCGTATACCCGCAAAGAGCCGATTGGTGTCGTTGCCGCGATTGTTCCGTGGAATTTCCCACTGCAAACCATGGCGTGGAAACTGGCGGCTGCACTGGCGGTAGGTTGTACTGCCGTGATTAAACCCGCAGAACTGACATCGTTGTCGACGCTGCGTTTTGCTGAATTAGTCCAGGAAGCCGGTATTCCTGACGGCGTGGTCAATATCATCACAGGACACGGCAATGTGATTGGCGCAGCTATGGCCAACCATCCGGGGATCGACAAAGTCACCTTTACCGGCTCCACTCCTGTTGGCCGTAAAGTCGGGCATACCGCCGTTGAGAACATCAAGCGTGTGACCCTGGAACTGGGAGGCAAGTCCCCTGTTCTGGTACTGGAAGATGCGGATATTCCTGCTGCGGCTCAGGCTGTCGCCAACGGTGTGTTCTTTAACTCCGGCCAGGTGTGCGATGCCGGTACCCGCGCCTATATTCACCGCAGTATTTATGATCGCTTCCTGACCGCACTTGCCGACTACACCTCGACGCTGAAGGTTGCGCCAGGGCTGGATCGGGAGTGCTTCATCAGCCCACTGGTATCAGCCAGGCAGAAGGACTCTGTACTGTCCTACATTGATGCTGGCGTACGCGAAGGTGCGAAACTTTACTATGGTGGAAAACCTCACAAGGGAGAGGGTTTCTTCGTCGAGCCAACCATCTTTGCTCACTGTCGCAACGATATGCGCATCGTACAGGAAGAGATCTTTGGCCCGGTATTGGTGACTGCCCCATTCGATACCGTCGAGGAAGCTATTGAGCTCGCCAATGATTCGCCGTTTGGCCTGGCTGCCGCAATTTATTCGAACGACCTCGCCCGCGTACACACGCTGATTCCTCAGCTTCGAGCCGGCTCTGTGTATGTCAACGCACACAGCACAATCGACCCGGCACTGCCGTTTGGTGGTTTCAAGGATTCTGGTTTTGGAAAAGATCTGGGTCCTGAGCAGCTCGACTACCTGATGGAAACGAAAACGGTGTGGATCACCCTGCCTTCGTAATCCCACTCGCCTGTCACTTCCGAATTAGCTTGCAGCGGTTCGGAAGTGACCAGATAGCACGCAAGACACTGAACTAGCGAGCCGGTCATCGCCTGGCTTAACGAATTCTTATTGCTTCACCCTTATTGCTCACGGGGTACATCATGCAAACAGAATCAACAGCAGTTAAAGGGAGCAGCAACGAGCAAAGCACCATCGAAGGACGCTCAATAGACTTTGTGCCAGAACATGAACGTACTGACAAACTCTCCAGTCAGGGGCCTTTCTGGTTCGTCGGCAACTTTACTTTTTTTACCATGACCATCGGCTTTGTCGGGCCGAGTGTCGGGCTTGATTCAATATGGACCACTGTCGCCGGTACGCTGGGCATCATGTTTGGCACGCTGTTTATGGCCTTCCATGGTTCACAAGGGCCGCATCTGGGGCTTCCGCAGATGATCCAATCACGCGCCCAGTTTGACTATCGTGGCGTGGTGCTGGTATTGATCGCGACCCTGTTTGTGTTCGCTGGCTTCAATATCGTCAACCTGGTGTTGATGATGCAGGGGCTAAAAACGCTGTTCAGTTGGGATCCGATGCAAGTTGCGCTGGCCGTGACTTTACCGGCCACGATTCTTGCCATACTCGGCCACGACTGGATGCACAAAACCTTCAAATGGTCACTGTACCTGTCGCTGCCTTTATACGGCCTGGTCACTCTGGCGGTGCTGATGGGCTGGGTTCAGGATGCTCCGGTGATCAAAGGGGCTGTTCCGGAAACACCTTTAGGCTTCAACTGGACGGGATTTATTGCCCAGTTCGCAGCGGCTGCCAGTTACAACATCGCCTATGCACCGTATGTTTCTGATTATTCACGCTACCTGCCGAAAAACACCTCGAGCAGCAAGCTGATCACAGCGGTATTTTTGGGCGCATCGTTGTCGGGTGCATGGATGATCTCGGTAGGAGGATGGTTGGCGTCCCATCTGCACACAACAGATGTGCTGGTGGCACTTAACGCGGTCGGCGCAGGTTTTGCCCCTCATCTGGGTACGGTGGTGGTGGCGATCACTATCCTGGCCTTCCTGCCTGTTATCGCGATGAATATTTACAGCGCCAAACTCACCGCGATTACCAGTATCGACTCCTTCAAGAAGATAGAACCGACGGCCAAAGCCCGTGTTGTGGCCATCATCTTCGTGGTGTGCTTGCAGCTGGGTGTGGCGATGAGCATCTACAACTCTGGCTCTGGCCTGTCAGTGCTCAACATCTACCTCGTCGTGATGCTGTACTTCCTGGTGCCCTGGACTGCGGTCAACCTCACAGACTATTTCTTTGTGCGTAGAGGCCGTTATGCCATCCCCCATTTCTTCTTGCCACACGACAACATTTACGGCCGCTGGGGGACGCGTGGTTTGCTCTCCTACCTGGTGGGTTTCATGGCGATGGTCCCGTTCTTCTGCATCTTTGATGGGAGTCGCGAGGTGTTTGTCGGCCCGATTGCACAGGCAATGGGCAGCGTGGATTTAGCCTGGCTGGTGGGGCTTATTGTTTCAAGCATCGTCTACTACCTCTCTTGTCGTTCGCTGAATCTTCATCACGAAGAAGCGGTTATCGCGCATATCGAAATCAATATGCCGGAATACACCACCGGGAATAAAAGGCGCGCCTGAGGCGGTTGTCCAGAATAAAAATGGAGCAAGAATATTATGTCTACCAAACAATATGACTACATCATCGTGGGTGCCGGATCGGCAGGTTGTGTGCTGGCAAATCGTCTAACCGAAGACCCTAAAGTCAGCGTGCTGGTGGTCGAGTATGGCGGAAGTGATAAAAGCGTCATCATTCAGATGCCCAGCGCGTTCTCGATACCGATGAACACCAAAAAGTACAACTGGCACTATGAAACCGAACCCGAGCCACATCTGGATGGCCGCCGCCTGCACTGCCCGCGCGGCAAAGTGCTTGGCGGTTCGTCGTCGATCAACGGCCTGGTTTACATTCGTGGCCATGCCTACGACTTCGATGAATGGGAGTCGTTAGGTGCCAAAAATTGGGGTTATCGCAACTGTCTGCCGTATTTCCGCAAAGCGGAAAACTTCAAGTTTGGCGGCGATGACTATCGTGGATCAGAAGGCCCACTGAGCACCAACAACGGCAACAATATGCAAAACCCGCTGTACGGTGCCTGGATTGAGGCTGGCGCACAGGCGGGCTACATCAAGACCGAAGATACCAACGGATATATGCAGGAAGGTTTTGGTGCGATGCATATGACGGTCAAGAATGGTGTGCGCTGGTCAACGGCGAACGCCTATTTACGGCCTGCAATGGAGCGCCCAAATCTGACCGTCGTCACCCATGCTATGACCCGTAAACTGGTGCTCGAAGGCAAGCGTGTGGTGGGCGTTGAGTATGAGCAAAATGGGGAAATACACACCGTACGCTGTACACGAGAGGTGTTGGTGTCTTCTGGCCCTATCGGCTCCCCTCACCTGTTGCAGCGTTCAGGCATCGGCCCGGCCGAAGTGTTGCGTAAAGCCGGGATTGAGGTGAAACACGACTTGCCCGGTGTCGGTGAAAACTTGCAGGATCACTCCGAGATTTACATTCAATTCGAATGTAAGGAACCGGTGTCGCTCAATAGCAAAATGGGGCTGTTCTCTAAGGCGCTGATTGGCCTGCGCTGGTTACTGTTCAAAGATGGTTTGGGCGCGAGCAACCATTTTGAAGCCGGTGGATTCATCCGCTCAGGGAAAGGGTTGCGCTGGCCGGATATCCAGTTCCATTTTTTACCTGCGGCGATGCGCTATGACGGTGATAAACCGTTTAAAGGACACGGTTTTATGGTGCTCACAGGCCCGAATAAGCCCAAAAGCCGGGGTTATGTGCGTGTGCGCTCAGCCGACCCGTATCAACATCCGGAAATCCGTTTTAACTATCTTGAGCGCGAAGAAGACCGTGAAGGCTTCCGCCGTTGTGTGCGCCTGACGCGTGAGATAATTGGCCAGCAAGCGATGGACAGCTTCCGTGGTGTGGAACTGGCTCCCGGCCCTAATGTGAAAACAGACGAAGAAATTGATGCGTTTGTGCGTGCCAACATGGAAAGCACCATGCACCCGTGTGGTTCTTGCCGGATGGGTGAAGACAGCCTCGCCGTGGTGAATTCCGAATTGCGCGTACATGGCCTGCAAGGTGTGCGAGTGGTTGATTCATCGGTGTTCCCAACTGAGCCGAACGGCAACCTGAACGCACCGACTATTATGCTGGCAGAACGTGCGGCTGATCTGATTCGTGGCAACACTTTGCTGGCACCGTCCGATGCGCAAGTAGGTCTTGCCGATAACTGGGAAATTCAACAACGCACCAGCATCCCTCGTCGCGACGTTGCCGTCTAGGTCTGCCTGTTTCGATAAATTATTGATTAATCCCGCAAGCCACCAGCCCAAAAAGCGGTTGGTGGCTTCGTGCATATACCCTGTTAGTTGCACTGGAAATAGTGTTGAATAATACCTTTGGCGGCTGGCATCCGCTTAATTGGTACTCATAAGGGTCAATCAATAATGAATGCTCAAACACCGAAAACCCCAACGTCTTCTGTATCAACAGGCGGGATATTTAGCGCGGCTAGCCTGCAATTTCTAAAACAACTTGCGCAAAACAACTCCCGCGAGTGGTTCAAAGCCCATCAGGATGAATACGAAAATAGCGTGAGAACGCCAGCTCTACGGTTTATTGAGCAGATGCAGCCCAGTATTCTTGCTCTATCACCGAAGCTCACCGCCGTGCCGAAAAAAGTCGGTGGCAGCCTTATGCGCCCGCAGCGGGATAGCCGTTTCAGCAAAGATAAAACACCTTACAAAACCAATGTCGGCATTCAATTTCGCCATTTTCAGGGCAAAGATGTCCATGCACCGGGGTTATACCTGCATATAGCTGAGGAGGGTTGTTTTATTGCGGCGGGGATCTGGCACCCTGAATCTAAAGCCTTAAATGCTATTCGCAGGTGTATTGATGAAAACCCAAACGCTTATCAAAAGGCATTAAAAGCATTGCAAAGTCAGGGGTTTATCATGGATGGCGATAGCTTAAGTCGCCCACCAAAAGGCTACGACAAGACTCACCCTTTGTTACAGGAATTAAAACGCAAAGACTTTATCGCGGTGAAAAATATCGACTTTGAGGAGCTGTGCAAGCCTGGCTCCGTCAATTTCTGTGCCGAACAGTTTCAACATTGCAGTCAACTGATGGCCTACCTGTGCTTTGCTCTGGAACTGGATTTCTAGAACACGCCGGAACAGTTGCCAAAATGTTAATTACGTCACAAATATGGTGCTACACTACGCGGCTTTATCGCAGAAACGACGCCAGGTGACGAAATGAGTGAGCATATTGAAGGGACAATCGAAGCAAGGGCCAGAACGCGGCCTAACTGGTCAGCGGTATTTGCCGTAGCGTTTTGCGTAGCCTGTCTGATTACCGTAGAGTTTTTACCGGTAAGTTTGCTGACACCAATGGCACAAGAGCTGGGAATTTCTGAAGGGCTTGCAGGGCAGTCCGTCACCATCACCGCTTTTGTCGCCATGTTCGCGAGCCTGTTTGTGACCAGTATTATTCGCACAACCGACAGGCGCTATGTGGTTATCCTTTTCTCCGTGCTGCTCACCCTCTCCTGCCTGCTGGTTTCCTTTGCGAATAGCTTCACCATGTTGTTGATTGGCCGCGCGTGTCTGGGTATCGCGCTGGGAGGATTCTGGGCAATGTCAGCGTCCCTGACCATGCGACTGGTTCCGACGAACAAGGTGCCAAAAGCACTCTCGGTGATCTTTGGCGCAGTCTCAATCGCACTGGTGATTGCCGCCCCGCTCGGCAGTTTTTTAGGCGGGATTATTGGCTGGCGCAATGTGTTTAACGGCGCAGCACTAATGGGTGTTGCCTGCATCATTTGGGTGTGGAAAGCGCTACCTTCGCTTCCTGGCGAATCGACCCAACATAAGCAAAACATGTTCGGTCTGCTTAAACGTCCCGGTGTGCTGGCAGGTATGACGGCAATCTTTATGACATTTGCCGCCCAGTTCGCCTTCTTTACTTACATCCGCCCGGTGTACATGACGCTCGCCGGATTCGACGTTGATGGCCTGACGCTGGTGCTGTTGAGCTTTGGTATCGCCAGTTTTGTCGGCACATCGCTTTCCGCAGTATTCCTCAAGCGTTCGCTGAAACTGGCGCTCACCTGTGCCCCGCTCATATTGGCACTGAGCGCGTTAATACTGGTGTTGTGGGGTTCGGACAAAATTGTCGCCTCAGCCATTGCCATTATCTGGGGCTTCTCGTTCGCGCTGATCCCAGTCGGTTGGTCAACATGGATAACCCGTTCACTTGCGGATCAAGCTGAAAAAGCGGGATCAATTCAGGTTGCGGTGATCCAGTTAGCGAACACCTGCGGTGCCGCAATTGGTGGCTTCGCGCTTGATAACCTCGGCTTGCTTTCGCCGCTGGTGTTGTCTGGCAGTTTGATGCTGCTAACGGCATTGTTGGTGGCGGTAAAGGTTCGAGTGAAGTAGTGGTGCCGGACGGTGCGTTGCTTTTCGGAACGACCGTCCTTTAAACGTAAAGTGGGTAAGCGCCAGTGCCACCCACTAAAAACAGTCAGCCCCGCCAGAAAGGTTTATCCCCAAGAATCGTCGCGCGATGCATTATGCGGCGAGCCGGCAGGTAGTCGGCATTCGCATAATGCTGTGTCACACGGTTATCCCAGATGGCAATATCGTTTTCAGCCCAGCGCCAGCGCACCTGAAACTCCGGCTTTGTAATGTGCGCGAACAAGAAGGCGAGCAGCGCATCACTCTCTTTGTGTGAGAGATCGACAATCCGCGTGGTGAACCCTTCATTAACAAACAGCGCCTGTTTGCCGCTCACCGGATGAGTGCGGACAACCGGATGAAGCAGCGGAGGATTTTTAACAACAGCCTCGCGCCAGCGCTGATGTTCTTCCTCACTTCGCAGATGCTTATACTCCGGGAATGACTTCTTAAAATCATGCTCCGCATGAAGACCAGACAACAAACGCCTGAACGGTTCCGAAAGCGCTTCATAAGCTGCAATGCCGCTGGTCCACAACGTATCGCCACCGGTTTCAGGAATCAGCTTCGCCGCCAATATTGCCCCGGCTGGCGGCGTTTCAATAAACGTGACATCGGTATGCCAGTTATCGTTATCCGGCGGATTATCGTTGTGCGTATCCAGCACGATTATCTCTTCCACTCCTTCCGCGTGTGGATAAACCGGGTGAATGTGCAGATCGCCAAAGCGCTGCGCCAGCGCGCGTTGCTGTGCGGGTGTAATAGGCTGGTCGCGCAGGAACAGCACTTGATGGCGGATCAGCGCATGGTAAAGCTGCTCAAACTGGTTATCGGTCAATCCTCGGCTCAGCGTCACGCCGCTGACCTGCGCACCAATGTAAGGCCCCAGAGGCGTAATATTCACTTTTTCACTCATTGCCCTTCTCCATGCCATGGGGTTAAACGACGCTGCAAAGCACGCAAACCCAGCTCTAAACAAAATGCGATTACGGCAATCACGCCGATGCCTGCAAGCACCACGTCTGTTGCCAAAAACTCACCTGCAGATTGCACCATGAAGCCCAGCCCACGCGTGGCGGCGATAAGCTCAGCGGCAACCAGCGTTGACCAGCCCACGCCAAGTCCAATGCGAAATCCAGTCAGGATTTCCGGCAGCGCACCTGGCAAAATCACATGCCACACAACCTGGAGGCGTGATGCCCCAAGAGCCTGGGCGGCGCGAATGCGAACCTGTTTTGCACTGCGAACCCCAGCCATGGTCGACATCGCGACAGGGGCGAAAATCGCCAGGTAAATCAGCAAGATTTTCGAGGTTTCACCAATGCCGAACCAAATCACCATCAGTGGTAGATAAGCCAGCGGCGGTACCGGGCGATAAAGCTCAATCAACGGATCGAGAATGCCTCGAACCGTTGGGCTAAGCCCCATGGCGATGCCTATTGGAATGCCAATTAATACTGCGGCTAAAAGTGCTGTGAGGATACGCAACAGGCTGGCGGCAAGATGCTGCCAAAGTGTTGCATCCATAAACCCCTGCGGCCCGGCAATGCTAATCAGCTTTACCAATACCTGGCCTGGAGGAGGCAAAAACAGTGGGCTTACCCATTGCTGTGCTGCCACCCACCACCACAGCAACACGATTGCCGTGACCGTTGCGATGCTCAGCGTTAGCTGGCGCGAGAATGGCCAGTGGACTGCCAGCCGTTTGCGACAAGCTTTATCCTGAATAACGATGCTCATAGGAAGCCCTCGCGTTGCTCAAACACTCGGCTCAACACGTACTCGCGTTTAGCAATAAATTCAGGGTCAGATTTGATGCTGCGGCATGGCTCGCCTTCTGTGAAACGGCGGCCAAAATCGAGCGGTAAACGCTCGAGTACACGCCCTGGTCCGGGTGACAACAACACCAACTCAGTCGCCAGGAAAACCGCTTCTTCAATGTCATGCGTAATTAACAGCACCTGACGGCGGCTTTCGTGCCACAGCTTTAAAAGCAGCGTCTGCATTTGCTCGCGGGTGAAGGCGTCCAGTGCGCCAAAGGGTTCGTCGAGCAATAAAAGTTGTGGCCGGGTTGCCAGCGCTCGGGCAATCCCTACTCGCTGACGCTGCCCGCCGGAGAGCTGCCAGATGGCTCGTTTCGCCTTATCTTCCAGACCCACTTTGCGCAGCATATCGAGGGCAATTTCCTCACGCGCTGGCTTTGGCTCCCCTGCAAGTTGCAGACCGAAAGCGACATTTTCCAGCACCGTACGCCACGGCAGCAGCCCTTCATGTTGAAAGACCACGCCGCGCTCAGCGCCCGGTCCCGTCACTGGTTTGCCCGCAAGCGTGATGCTCCCGGAATGATAAGGAACAAAGCCAGCAATCAGGTTTAGCAGCGTGGTTTTCCCGCAGCCGGATGGGCCGAGAACAACCAGTAATTCGCCCTCATCCACGGTCAGATTGATATCGTTCAGAACGGTTTTACCGTCATAATCCACGCTTAAATGCGAAACCTGTAACATGGCTAACCCCTTACTGCGCCAGCGTTTTCACGAAGCGGTCAGTGACGAACTGGCTGTAATCCGTCTCAACTGCCGGGACTTTACCCTGCGCTTTGAGGAACTGCGCGGTATCGACAATCGCTTTATTCACCGGGCCACTGAGCTGCTCTGTTTGCTGGCTCGCGGTGAGATAAGTATTGCCCTTCACCAGCACAGGAACGTCGCTTTCAGGCACGCCGCTCAAACGTGAGAGCTTGCTAAGGTTGTCCGGTTGTTTAAGCCAGACATCTGGGTTATCGATGTAACTTTTCTGTGCCGCAAGTGCACTTTTGGCAAAGGCTTCAACCACTTCCGGATGCGCTTGAGCGAAATCTTTACGCACGACCCAAACATCCAGCGTCGGAGCTCCCCACTTGCCGACTTGTGCAGAATCCGTCAGCACGGTGCCCTCTTTTTCCAGCTCGTTAACCGCTGGCGCCCAGACATAAGCACCATCAATATCGCCACGTTGCCAGGCCGCGATAATCGCAGGAGGTTGAAGGTTAAGGATTTCCACCTGGCCTGGCTTAATACCCCAGTGTTTCAGAGCCGCCAACAGGCTGTAATGCGTGGTGGAGATAAACGGCACGGCAATACGCTTGCCGATAAGATCTTTTGGACTGGTGATGCCTTTCTTCACAACCAGGGCTTCGGAGTTACCCAACTGCGAAGCAAGAAGGAATACTTCGATAGGTACATTCTGGCTTGCAGCCACTGCCAGCGGGCTGGAACCAATATTACCGATCTGCACATCGCCCGATGCCAACGCGCGCACAACACTCGCGCCGCTGTCGAATTTGCGCCATTCGACTTTTGCGCCGCTATCTTTGGCAAAAGCATTATCGGCCTGAGCAACTTTGGCCGGTTCAGCAGAAGTTTGGTACGCGACGGTCACATCCACCGCGAAGACAGGCGTTGCAATAAGAGCCAGAGCGGCCAGCCAGAGAGAATGTCGTTTTGCCATGATGAGTGCTCCTGTATTGATGATGGGAGCAGTATTTCTAACGGCGACGATTACATAAAAGAATTAAAAATTATCGCTAATGCTTTTATGTTTTTAGATGAATTTTGGGGAAGGATAGCTGGGGAATGGGATATGGATAATGATCAGAAAATCGAAACTTTTAGCTGCTGTAGGTCTTTGGATCTCCAAAGACCTTGTGCGATCGGCGAGGATCGTCGCGTCCAGTCACATTCTTTCCTTTGCGGCAAACACTGGCTCCAGTGCGCTTCAACTCGTCAACCTCGTATCGCAGCTTCAATAGCTGCAACGTCTATTTTCTTCATCGACATCATCGCGCCAAATGCACGCCTGGCGGTGTCACCTCCCGTGGCCAGAGCATCGGTCAGTACGCGTGGAGTAATTTGCCAGCTAACACCCCATTTATCCTTGCACCAGCCGCACTCACTTTCCTGACCGCCGTTACCGACAATAGCGTTCCAGTAGCGGTCTGTTTCTGCCTGATCGTCGGTGGATATCTGAAAGGAAAAGGCTTCATTATGTTTGAAATGCGGCCCGCCGTTGAGGCCAATGCATGACACGCCCGCGACGACAAATTCGACAACTATTGTGTCGCCAGCCTTGCCATCCGGATAGTCGCCGGGGGCAGGAATGACGGCTCCAACACTGCTGTCTGGAAAAGTCGCAGCATAGAAACGTGCAGCCGCCTCCGCATCATGATCGTACCAAATACAGATTGTATTCTTAGCCATAAGTTAGCCTGCTTGTCATGTTTCTTACCGGGTGACACCGATACCTGTGCGCTCAATTCCGGTAACCGTACCCGCAGTGCCTTACCGGCATTACGCCTTTTGTGTTTAACCAACCATAAGTATGTACCGGATCTGGATCATGTGACTGTAAGAGGTGTGATTTGTGGTCTGTATCGCTTAACTGACGGGAAACTTACCCACGAAAACAGTGAATAAATAGAGTCATTCTACGAGGGTATTAAGGGTATTTTCACGGGTTGGCTTGCCTGAGAGCGATATGCAGGGGCGGTCCGGGTAAATTGCAGACAGCAAAAAGCCCTGTACGTCAGTACAGGGCTTTTACTCGTATCATCCTGATACTCGCCCCTCCGGGGCCGCCGTGACCGGCGTGCAAAACTGTTCCCGACAGTTTTGTCACAAACACAAAAAGGCCACCCGTTAAGGTGGCCTTCATGTTTATTTGGAGCCTGGCAGTTCCCTACTCTCGCATGGGGAGACCCCACACTACCATCGGCGCTACGGCGTTTCACTTCTGAGTTCGGCATGGGGTCAGGTGGGACCACCGCGCTAGTGCCGCCAGGCATATTCTGTTTCATTAACCGTTATGTTATTCACATAACCATTAACTTAAATCTGAGAATCAAGCTGAAAATCAAATGTCTTCGTCTCTCAACCAAAACACCTTCGGTGTTGTAAGGTTAAGCCTCACGGATCATTAGTACTGGTTAGCTCAACGTATCGCTACGCTTACACACCCAGCCTATCAACGTCGTAGTCTTCAACGTTCCTTCAGGAGACTCAAGGTCTCAGGGAGAATTCATCTCGGGGCAAGTTTCGCGCTTAGATGCTTTCAGCGCTTATCTTTTCCGCATTTAGCTACCGGGCAATGCCATTGGCATGACAACCCGAACACCAGTGATGCGTCCACTCCGGTCCTCTCGTACTAGGAGCAGCCCCCCTCAATTCTCCAGCGCCCACGGCAGATAGGGACCGAACTGTCTCACGACGTTCTAAACCCAGCTCGCGTACCACTTTAAATGGCGAACAGCCATACCCTTGGGACCTACTTCAGCCCCAGGATGTGATGAGCCGACATCGAGGTGCCAAACACCGCCGTCGATATGAACTCTTGGGCGGTATCAGCCTGTTATCCCCGGAGTACCTTTTATCCGTTGAGCGATGGCCCTTCCATTCAGAACCACCGGATCACTAAGACCTGCTTTCGCACCTGCTCGAGCCGTCACTCTCGCAGTCAAGCTAGCTTATGCCTTTGCACTAACCTCACGATGTCCGACCGTGATTAGCTAACCTTCGTGCTCCTCCGTTACGCTTTAGGAGGAGACCGCCCCAGTCAAACTACCCACCAGACACTGTCCGCAACCCGGATCACGGGTCTACGTTAGAACATCAAACATTAAAGGGTGGTATTTCAAGGTTGGCTCCACGCAGACTGGCGTCCACGCTTCAAAGCCTCCCACCTATCCTACACATCAAGGCTCAATGTTCAGTGTCAAGCTATAGTAAAGGTTCACGGGGTCTTTCCGTCTTGCCGCGGGTACACTGCATCTTCACAGCGATTTCAATTTCACTGAGTCTCGGGTGGAGACAGCCTGGCCATCATTACGCCATTCGTGCAGGTCGGAACTTACCCGACAAGGAATTTCGCTACCTTAGGACCGTTATAGTTACGGCCGCCGTTTACCGGGGCTTCGATCAAGAGCTTCTCCTTACGGATAACCCCATCAATTAACCTTCCGGCACCGGGCAGGCGTCACACCGTATACGTCCACTTTCGTGTTTGCACAGTGCTGTGTTTTTAATAAACAGTTGCAGCCAGCTGGTATCTTCGACTGCCTTCAGCTCCACGAGTAAATCGCTTCACTTACCGACAGCGTGCCTTCTCCCGAAGTTACGGCACCATTTTGCCTAGTTCCTTCACCCGAGTTCTCTCAAGCGCCTTGGTATTCTCTACCTGACCACCTGTGTCGGTTTGGGGTACGATTTGATGTTACCTGATGCTTAGAGGCTTTTCCTGGAAGCAGGGCATTTGTTACTTCAGCACCGTAGTGCCTCGTCATCACACCTCAGCGTTAGATAAGAGTCCGGATTTACCTAAACTCTCCGCCTACATGCTTAAACCGGGACAACCGTCGCCCGGCTAACATAGCCTTCTCCGTCCCCCCTTCGCAGTAACACCGAGTACAGGAATATTAACCTGTTTCCCATCGACTACGCCTTTCGGCCTCGCCTTAGGGGTCGACTCACCCTGCCCCGATTAACGTTGGACAGGAACCCTTGGTCTTCCGGCGAGCGGGCTTTTCACCCGCTTTATCGTTACTTATGTCAGCATTCGCACTTCTGATACCTCCACCAGACCTCACAGTCCAGCTTCAACGGCTTACAGAACGCTCCCCTACCCAACAACGCCTAAGCGTCGCTGCCGCAGCTTCGGTGCATGGTTTAGCCCCGTTACATCTTCCGCGCAGGCCGACTCGACCAGTGAGCTATTACGCTTTCTTTAAATGATGGCTGCTTCTAAGCCAACATCCTGGCTGTCTGTGCCTTCCCACATCGTTTCCCACTTAACCATGACTTTGGGACCTTAGCTGGCGGTCTGGGTTGTTTCCCTCTTCACGACGGACGTTAGCACCCGCCGTGTGTCTCCCGTGATAACATTCTTCGGTATTCGTAGTTTGCATCGGGTTGGTAAGCCGGGATGGCCCCCTAGCCGAAACAGTGCTCTACCCCCGAAGATGAGTTCACGAGGCGCTACCTAAATAGCTTTCGGGGAGAACCAGCTATCTCCCGGTTTGATTGGCCTTTCACCCCCAGCCACAAGTCATCCGCTAATTTTTCAACATTAGTCGGTTCGGTCCTCCAGTTAGTGTTACCCAACCTTCAACCTGCCCATGGCTAGATCACCGGGTTTCGGGTCTATACCCTGCAACTTAACGCCCAGTTAAGACTCGGTTTCCCTGCGGCTCCCCTATACGGTTAACCTTGCTACAGAATATAAGTCGCTGACCCATTATACAAAAGGTACGCAGTCACCCCATAAAAGAGGCTCCCACTGCTTGTACGTACACGGTTTCAGGTTCTGTTTCACTCCCCTCGCCGGGGTTCTTTTCGCCTTTCCCTCACGGTACTGGTTCACTATCGGTCAGTCAGGAGTATTTAGCCTTGGAGGATGGTCCCCCCATATTCAGACAGGATACCACGTGTCCCGCCCTACTCTTCGAGTTCACAGCAAGTGCATTTTTGTGTACGGGAGTATCACCCTGTACCCTGCGACTTTCCAGACGCTTCCACTAATGCACAAACTGATTCAGACTCTGGGCTGCTCCCCGTTCGCTCGCCGCTACTGGGGGAATCTCGGTTGATTTCTTTTCCTCGGGGTACTTAGATGTTTCAGTTCCCCCGGTTCGCTTCGTTAAGCTATGTATTCACTTAACGATAGTGTGACGAATCACACTGGGTTTCCCCATTCGGAAATCGTCGGTTATAACGGTTCATATCACCTTACCGACGCTTATCGCAGATTAGCACGTCCTTCATCGCCTCTGACTGCCAGGGCATCCACCGTGTACGCTTAGTCGCTTAACCTCACAACCCGAAGATGTCTCGTAAGACACAATCGATATTGTGAAAATTTGAGAGACTCGAACACACCGCTTATCTGTTCTTATTACGGAGAACAGACACAGTGTGTCGTTTCAATTTTCAGCTTGTTCCAGATTTTTAAAGAGCAAATATCTCAAACGTGACTGTTAAGTCAGTTTTGAGATATTGAGGTCGGTGACTTTCACTCACAAACCAGCAAGTGGCGTCCCCTAGGGGATTCGAACCCCTGTTACCGCCGTGAAAGGGCGGTGTCCTGGGCCTCTAGACGAAGGGGACACTGAAGTCTCACTCGCAAGACGCCTTGCTTCTTTACTTTCATCAGACAATCTGTGTGAGCACTACGCGGGTTTGTATCTTTCAGGTAAGGAGGTGATCCAACCGCAGGTTCCCCTACGGTTACCTTGTTACGACTTCACCCCAGTCATGAATCACAAAGTGGTAAGCGCCCTCCCGAAGGTTAAGCTACCTACTTCTTTTGCAACCCACTCCCATGGTGTGACGGGCGGTGTGTACAAGGCCCGGGAACGTATTCACCGTAGCATTCTGATCTACGATTACTAGCGATTCCGACTTCACGGAGTCGAGTTGCAGACTCCGATCCGGACTACGACGCACTTTATGAGGTCCGCTTGCTCTCGCGAGGTCGCTTCTCTTTGTATGCGCCATTGTAGCACGTGTGTAGCCCTACTCGTAAGGGCCATGATGACTTGACGTCATCCCCACCTTCCTCCAGTTTATCACTGGCAGTCTCCTTTGAGTTCCCGGCCGAACCGCTGGCAACAAAGGATAAGGGTTGCGCTCGTTGCGGGACTTAACCCAACATTTCACAACACGAGCTGACGACAGCCATGCAGCACCTGTCTCAGAGTTCCCGAAGGCACTAAGCTATCTCTAGCGAATTCTCTGGATGTCAAGAGTAGGTAAGGTTCTTCGCGTTGCATCGAATTAAACCACATGCTCCACCGCTTGTGCGGGCCCCCGTCAATTCATTTGAGTTTTAACCTTGCGGCCGTACTCCCCAGGCGGTCGACTTAACGCGTTAGCTCCGGAAGCCACTCCTCAAGGGAACAACCTCCAAGTCGACATCGTTTACGGCGTGGACTACCAGGGTATCTAATCCTGTTTGCTCCCCACGCTTTCGCACCTGAGCGTCAGTCTTTGTCCAGGGGGCCGCCTTCGCCACCGGTATTCCTCCAGATCTCTACGCATTTCACCGCTACACCTGGAATTCTACCCCCCTCTACAAGACTCAAGCTTGCCAGTTTCAAATGCAGTTCCCAGGTTGAGCCCGGGGATTTCACATCTGACTTAACAAACCGCCTGCGTGCGCTTTACGCCCAGTAATTCCGATTAACGCTTGCACCCTCCGTATTACCGCGGCTGCTGGCACGGAGTTAGCCGGTGCTTCTTCTGCGAGTAACGTCAATCACTGCGGTTATTAACCACAATGCCTTCCTCCTCGCTGAAAGTACTTTACAACCCGAAGGCCTTCTTCATACACGCGGCATGGCTGCATCAGGCTTGCGCCCATTGTGCAATATTCCCCACTGCTGCCTCCCGTAGGAGTCTGGACCGTGTCTCAGTTCCAGTGTGGCTGGTCATCCTCTCAGACCAGCTAGGGATCGTCGCCTAGGTGAGCCATTACCCCACCTACTAGCTAATCCCATCTGGGCACATCTGATGGCATGAGGCCCGAAGGTCCCCCACTTTGGTCCGAAGACGTTATGCGGTATTAGCTACCGTTTCCAGTAGTTATCCCCCTCCATCAGGCAGTTTCCCAGACATTACTCACCCGTCCGCCGCTCGTCACCCAGGAGCAAGCTCCCTGTGCTACCGCTCGACTTGCATGTGTTAGGCCTGCCGCCAGCGTTCAATCTGAGCCATGATCAAACTCTTCAATTAAAAGCTTGATTTGCTTCAACTCGTGAAGCGGTGCTCAAAAATTAACTTTCGTAATAATTCAACTAAATGAATTACTGCTTGGTCACTCTTCAAGACTTGATATTTTTTTGATACCCGAAGGTATCTGAGATATCAATCCTGCGAGTGCCCACACAGATTGTCTGATAAATTGTTAAAGAGCAGTGAGTTACGCGCTTTCGCTTGCTAACTCGAGGTGGCGTATATTACGCTTTCCTCTTTCAGAGTCAACCCTTAATTTCAGGATATTTGACTCTCATCGCCGCCGTTACTCTGTGATGTTGTTCACATGTTCCGTGTCGATGGAGGCGCATTATAGGGAGTTATCCTGAGGCTGCAACCCTAAATTTGCACTAATTTTACTGACTGCTGCAATCCCCAGCAAAACCCCGCCTTATACGCAGTTGTGCACAATGTTATCCACAAAATTGATCGACTCCCTTGATAAACACACCATGAGGTTAGTAATTCCTTCATTAGCAGCATGAGAACATCCCCATTTAAGATGCGTTTTTCTGAAGAGCAGCTCATCAGTATCCGCCACGAAGCCGGGGCTGGCGTTCCTGCCAGTGAGATCTACCGGAAGTATGTCATCTCCTACTATTCCTTCTATATAGAAGGCGAAGAAGATTCACGACACAGAGAGCAAGGCTTTTGATGGCGACGACATTTTGTGGAAATGTATCCGGCCTCTCGCGAGTGAGATGTTGTTACAGCCAAGCCACGATGGAATCCACAAGCATCGCTTCCTTATAAGCACAATTCTGGCGTTCAGTACTACCCGCTTTTAGCCAGTGTCGATTCGCAGTTATGTTATCCGCTTAAACACAACAAACATGTAAAACGCATGCGGGTCGGTATACCTATATAAATGTACGCTGCACGATGATGTCATCGTCGTCCCGTTCGAGGAGATTCAAAGACACTGCGTTACTGGGCACAACGTGGCGTCACCAATCCCCTCTTCCGTTCTGGAAAAAGTTTGAACAGCATTCAGTTGGGTGAAAATGTGATGGTGGGCTGCGGGAATAGGATGCAGACAGGATGTATCTGCAACCAGTAGCAGGAAACATGGTGACGAGGCGATAGATTAAGCCAACTACCAGGATGACTTTGCTTTTACTTGAGCAAGCAGTTCCGTTTTATCCAGGTCAGATAACTTCACCCAACTTAATGTAAGTTCTGCCAGTTGATCATCTACCATATAGAAGTAAGCAAGTGGGACTTCCAGAGCTGTAGCAAGCTGCTGTGCGATCTCAATATTGGCCTGATGCACACCCTTTTCATAGCGATTGATGCGCGTGCTCGCAACGAACTCGTCTATCCCAGCAAGAATGCCAAGACTCTTTTGTGACAGCCCTTTCGAAAGACGTGCAGCTTTTAGGCGCTGGCAGAAGATATCGGGGTAATTAATAGAAGTTTTCATAGCTACGATAGTCGTAGCTTTATAGCGTAGCAGATACTACGAGTAACGTAGTTTTTGTATTAAATAGAGTGGTAACACAGATGGCTAACGGGCTAGATCTAAAACTTCTTCTTTAATCTGCAAAGATGATCGGCTAAAGAGCAAAAGCATTTCTGCCAATTGATCATCAGCATAGAAATAGCCAAGCGGTACATCTAATACTTCAGCCAAATATTGAGCCGTTTGTATATCAGCTTCATGAATCCCAAGCTCATACCGATTGATGCGAGCGTTCGCAACAAACTCATCTATACCTGCCAAAATCCCAAGGTTTCTTTGTAAAAGACCAAGCGCAAGCCGGGAAGCTTTGAGCCTTTTGCAGAAAATTTCACGATAATTTGTTGTTGTTCGCATAACTACGATATTCGTAGTTTTCATTTAGACACAAAACTACGAATAACGTAGCATTGATTTGTGACAGCTCTATTAACAAGTAGTAGTTAGGAGGGAATCATGACAAACGGCTGGCATCAGGCAGATATCATCGCGGGTTTACATAAAAAGGGTACTTCCCTTGCGGCGCTTTCAAGAAGTGCTGGTTTGAGTTCATCAACACTGGCTAATGCACTTATACGGCCCTGGCCGAAAGGTGAGTTTTTGATTGCTGAGGCTTTAGGGGTACATCCGAGTGAAATTTGGCCTAATAGATATTTTGGTGTTGATGGGGAAATTTCTGAGCGTAAGAATTTAATCCGAAAGGCTAGAGAGTAACTAAATGAAATAATTCACGTTAAAATTAAAAAATAGCAAAGATAATTTATCTTCAATATTAAATCATGTTCACAACAGCAAATATCCTTATTAAGGATATTTGCCAAAAGGATAAAAACAAGACCATTGTAGTTTACAAAAACCATAATTAAAATTCGACCATTTACTCAGAGTAAGCAAAGCGTGATAACTCACTAAAACCTAACAACTATAAGCATTATAAAAATGTAGCTATAATTGTCAGCATTCAAGTATTACTTCGCTCTGTTAGTCACACCAAATGGTATATGTACAGAAGGAAGTACAGACGCAGAAGCATCCAAATGAAGGCGTTGATCATCAAAAAACATGTGCGGCTTCATTATGCCAAGAATTTTACTCTTTTCCACTCCTCCCATAAAGAATGCCTCATTCACATTTATCCCCCAAGAACGCATGGTATTAATGACACGTTTGTGCGAAGGAGCATTTCTAGCGGTAACTATTGATATACGTAATATCCTTTGATATGAAGGATCTTTTTCCTCCATCTCCTCTTCCATTTTCTGAATGTCAGATATACGTTTTAAAAACTCTTTTAAAGGACCTGGATTATGTGAAACATTTACTTTTGATTCTTCATGGTGATGAAAATCTGCTAGAATACGATTTTCTTGAAATATTGCTTCAGCTTCATCGTCAGCAATAACTCCATCGAAGTCAAAAGCAATTCTCAATTCGCGGTCTAGAACATCGTCCTTTATATTTCCTTTCAAGATCTGCCCAGCAGGGTAACCTGCCATTACAGCTTGATTAACATCCTGTGAATTTGCAGAAAGGAATAACTCTATATCTAAAGCTGGTATATATTTATGGGGCGATCGCCCTTGCAAGAAAAGCGCTCGCGTTATACTTAAACCATAGCTTTCTATAGAGTTCATAACGCGCAGGCCGGTATCAGGATCATTTCGCGATAATAATATAACTTCGACCGGAGGGCTTGTTGGATTAATATTATTTAGACTTAACAACCTTCTGATAAATGGGAATGCAACCCCTTTACTTAACAATACATCTTGATTTTCTCTCTGAAATTTTCGATATTCCTCTTCTCCCTTTGTTCTAAATATTTCATCCGACTCCTCGAGATCAAAAAGAGCACTGGAAGCTAAACCTATTACTAATCGAGAGGACAAATCATAAGGCATTTCTACTTTCCCTTATATAATACAAGTGAGGATAAAAATTAGCCGTACTAAATCAAAGATGTGAGAACATTCACGGAAAAAAATCACAAAAAAAGCCGCTCGTGAGCGGCTAAATTTGCATATCAGATGGTGCCGAAGGCCGGACTCGAACCGGCACGTATCTCTACGGTTGATTTTGAATCAACTGCGTCTACCGATTTCGCCACTTCGGCACGAAGAGGTATGCGGAAAACGTTGAGGATTATATCTGTCACACGCCGCTTTGCAAGCCCCATTCTACCTTCTGCGTGCTGAGTGCTGAAAAAATCAGCGCACCATCAATTCGTTGCCCTTTTCTGCCGTTTCTGCTCTGTCGTTTCTGCGCTTCCAGCCCCACTTCACAAATTCACTAAATCTATCGTTCCAAGGTTTACATCACCTTTCATTTGTTATGAGATCTCGTTACGGGTTTCATTAACCCATCTCCCCTTCTGCATTTCCAAACCGAAACGAGAAAACGCGAATGGATTTTTATCAGGCTGACCCTACGCTTGAGAACTACTGGCGTGGAGTGATCCTTTTTGGAAGAAACGTCGCATCTTACAAATTTGCTCTCGCGCATGCTTTGTATGAGGTTGATAAATCCGGTAGCGATCTGGTTACGCTTGAGGAACTTGCCGTTCCATTCAGCCGCCACCTTTGCCAGCATCTATTGCATGCACCAAAGCAAATCACATCGCGCGGTAGCCAGTTTCTGGATACCTGCGTGCAATTTAATAACGGTGAGCTCACGCAAGATACGTTAACAGAAACCACGATTCGCCTCGGGTTTAACAATGTGATTGATGCTTTCCATAATGTGAACGCGGGTGAGATTGAGAAACGCTTTTTCCTTGATGAGCGAAAAACTCATAAGGGGATTCGCATCACCGATAACTTCTATCAATTGAGCGAGCGTCAGCAATACCAGAACCTGGCCTTTGAAACGAATGCGCGCTGGAATCTGGTTGAGCAAGCCTGGGCGATGGGCGTTTCCCGTAATTTGGTTGCGATAGAGTTTGACGAGCAAGAGAAGCTTCTGTTTAGCCACGTTAATACACGTCGGGTGAATATCACTAGCTGTCGGGATAGCCTTAATGGTTATCAGAAAGGGCGTTGCTTCTATTGCTTTAAACCGATCAGCCTGGTACCAGCTGACACCGAACTGGCAGATGTAGACCACTTTATTCCGTGGAAAGCACGCGATGAGGTCGCCAATATCAATGGCGTGTGGAATCTGGTTCTATCTTGCCAATGCTGTAACCGGGGCAAAGCCGGCAAATCCTCGCATTTGCCGAGCCGCAAACTATTGCAGCGGCTTCACATTCGCAATGAGTACTTTATTCAAAGTAAGCTTCCACTGCATGAAACTATTGTGAATCAGACTGGCACACAACCTGCGCAGCGGATAGATTTTCTTGAAAGTAACTGGGCGAGAGCAAAAAACAACATTCTGTTCCACATCTGGGAACCAAAAGCAGAAGGCGAGGCAACATTCTGATGACGCTGAATTATTACCAAAACAACGCACAGGTCTTTTTCAATGGTACGGTGAATGTCGATATGTCTTCGCTGTACGAATCTTTTACTCGCCTTTTGCTGCCAGGCTCACAAGTTCTGGACGCTGGTTGCGGTTCCGGGCGCGATTCTAAAGCATTCATTGAAATGGGTTATCAGGTTGAAGCATTTGATGCCTCGTCAGAGATGGTGGCTTTAGCAAGCCAACACACGGGTTTATCTGTTCAGCAGATGACGTTTGCAGAAGTGGATACTCAGCAACATTACGACGGAATCTGGTGTTGTGCCTCCCTACTGCACGTTCCCTCGCAGGAATTACCGTCAGTGATGCAGAAACTAGCAAATGCACTTAAACCAGGTGGCGTCTGGTATGTGTCATTTAAGTATGGCGACAGTGAGCGCGAGAAGGATGGGCGCCTATTTACGGATATGAACGAAGCAAGTCTCGGTGCATTACTGGAAACCACACCAGAAGTCGAAATAGAAACGCTGTGGACGACGCAAGACAACCGTCCTGAGCGAGATGAAATATGGCTGAATGCACTTCTCAGAAAACGCTAGCCACCACTGGTTTTCCCCTTACATCGTGATAGTCTTTCAAACATAACCCGCCTTCGGAGATAGCACCCGTTTATGATACGCCTCGCTGTTATTGGAACTAACTGGATCACACGTCAGTTCGTCGATGCTGCCCACGAAAGTGGCAAATATAAACTCACCGCGGTCTACTCCCGCTCGTTGGAACAGGCGCAATCCTTCGCCAGCGACTATCCGGTGGAACATCTTTTTACCGATCTTGAGGCGATGGCGAAAAGCGACGCGATAGATGCGGTTTACATCGCCAGCCCGAATTCCCTGCATTCTCCACAAACGCTGCTGTTTTTAAGCCATAAAAAGCATGTGATTTGTGAGAAGCCACTCGCATCTAATTTATATGAAGTGGAAAAGGCGATTGCCTGCGCTCGCGAAAACCAGGTGGTGTTGTTTGAGGCATTTAAAACAGCCAGTTTGCCGAACTTTATCGCCCTGCAGCAAGCGTTGCCAAAAGTGGGCAAGATCCGTAAAGCGCTGCTCAGCTATTGCCAGTACTCTTCGCGCTATCAGCGTTATCTGGACGGTGAAAACCCAAATACCTTTAATCCGGCGTTCTCGAACGGCTCGATTATGGATATCGGTTTTTACGTGCTGGCCTCTGCCGCCGCGTTATGGGGCGAACCTAAATCACTCCACGCAACGGCAAGTCTTCTGGAAAGTGGTGTCGATGCTCACGGTTCGGTGCAAATGAATTACGGTGATTTTGACGTGAATCTGCTGCATTCCAAAGTGAGCGATTCAGTGACCCCTAGCGAAATTCAGGGCGAGGCCGGCTCACTGGTTATCGAGAAAATCTCCGAATGCCAGCGAATCACCTTTATACCGCGTGGTGGAAAACCGCAGGATCTGACGCTGCCGCAGCATATCAATACTATGCTTTATGAAGCCGAAGTCTTTGCTCGTTTGGTTGCCGGCAATGAAGTGAATCATCCAGGTTTAGTCACGTCGCGCATCACTGCAGCGCTGAGTACGGAAATCCGTGCGCAGACTGGCGTGAAATTCCCAGCGGATGAAGTGTCTGCACATTCACCAGCATGATATACCGGCGTAAAGCTGTGTAAACCGAAGGGTGGAATGTTGACGAAATGTGTCAGATATAATAATTTCCCGCCCGCAAAGGGGAGTAACTTCTTCGTCGGTTAATCGTCATTACGGTGTTTAAAAAACAAACACCCGGTTACCGGGCAACATATATATGTCATGTATATATGTTGTAAGTGAGACCTTGCCGGAAGGCGAGATCCCTGTTGCAAGCATTAGCGGCTGGCGTCTTCCGACGTTGGCCGTTTTTGTTTTGTTTGAAGGAAACCCTTTTATGAATAGTGTCGGTACTCCATTACTGTGGGGCAGTTTTGCTGTCGTGGTCCTTATCATGTTGGCCATCGACCTGCTGCTTCAGGGTCGTAAAGGCTCACACACCATGACCATGAAGCAGGCGGCGGTTTGGTCCCTGGTTTGGGTTACGCTTTCGCTGCTGTTTAATGCGGCATTCTGGTGGTATCTCACCGGAACATCTGGCCGTGAAGTCGCAGACGCTCAGGCTCTCGCCTTCCTCACCGGCTATCTGATTGAAAAATCCCTCGCGGTGGATAACGTTTTTGTCTGGCTGATGTTGTTCAGCTACTTCGCAGTTCCTGCCGCTTTGCAACGCCGTGTGCTGGTTTACGGTGTGCTGGGCGCGATTGTGCTGCGTACCATCATGATCTTCGCGGGTAGCTGGTTGATTGCCCAGTTTGAGTGGCTGCTGTATGTGTTCGGTGCCTTCCTGCTGTTCACCGGTATTAAGATGGCGTTCTCAAGGGAAGATGAAGGCGGCATTGGTGATAAACCGTTAGTACGCTGGATTCGCGGCCACCTGCGCATGACGGATAAAATCGAAGGAGAAAAATTCTTCACCCGTAAAAATGGTGTGCTGTTCGCAACGCCTTTGCTGTTGGTATTGATTCTGGTTGAGCTGAGTGACGTGATTTTCGCAGTCGACAGTATCCCTGCTATCTTCGCGGTAACGACTGACCCGTTCATCGTGCTGACATCAAACCTGTTTGCGATCCTCGGTTTGCGTGCAATGTACTTCCTGCTAGCAGGTGTGGCTGAGCGCTTCACAATGCTGAAGTACGGTTTGTCGATTATCCTGATATTTATCGGCGTGAAGATGATGATTGTCGATTTCTATCATATCCCTATCGTGATTTCGCTGGGCGTGGTCGGTGGCATTCTGGCGTTGACACTGATCATCAACGCTATCGTGAACTACCGTAACGATCAGAAGAAACTGGCGAAGTAATACCCCGCCATTCTGCGTGTTTTGCTGGATGGCGTTACGCTTCTCCGACCGATTAAAATCGACAGACTCCAGCCCCGCTTCGGCGGGGTTTTCTTTTGGTGACGCGCTATTTTGGCAAGTCAATTAGCGACAATGCATTTACTGAGCAATTTGTTGCTAATGTCACATATTTGTTAACACATAGTTATAAAATCTAGCCCATACCGTAATTATCAGTGATTACCACTTACTACCCCGCGACATTTCCTTATACTCCACCAGGCAAACGCATTTATTACATCCGGTCAGTAAAGTGCCTCAGAGTACAGATTGGGATGGGACGACATACAAAACAGGAAGGTTATCCATGGCAATACAATCTCCAGGTCTTATCAAACGGCTGGCGCAAGGCAGTCTGGTCAAACAAATTCTCATTGGGTTGGTGCTGGGTATCGCGCTGGCAGCAGTTTCAAAACCCGCAGCCGTTGCCGCGGGTTTACTCGGCACATTGTTCGTTGGTGCACTGAAGGCCGTTGCGCCGGTGCTGGTTCTGATGCTGGTAATGGCGTCAATCACCAACCATAAGCACGGTCAGAAAACCAGTATTCGCCCGATTCTGGTCCTCTATCTTCTGGGAACGTTTACCGCTGCGTTAACCGCAGTTGTGGTCAGCTTCCTGTTCCCTTCCACACTGCATCTGGTGACTGGCGCAACCGATATCACTCCGCCATCAGGTATTGTGGAAGTTCTGCGCGACTTGCTCCTGAGCATGGTTGCTAACCCAATCAACGCGCTGCTAAACGCAAACTACATCGGTATTCTGGTGTGGGCTGTGGGTCTGGGCTTCGCGCTGCGTCACGGCAATGAAACCACTAAAAACCTGATTAATGATGTCTCCGATGCGGTGACTTTCATGGTTAAAGTGGTGATTCGTTTTGCCCCTATCGGTATTTTCGGTCTGGTAGCATCAACACTTGCAACCACCGGCTTTGAAACGCTGTGGAGCTATGCACAGTTGCTGCTGGTCCTGGTGGGCTGTATGTTCGGCGTGGCGTTGGTAATCAACCCGCTGCTGGTGTTCGTGAAGATTCGCCGCAACCCTTACCCGCTGGTGTTTGCTTGCCTGCGTGAAAGTGGCGTAACGGCCTTCTTCACCCGTAGTTCTGCAGCTAACATTCCCGTAAACATGGCGATGTGTGAAAAGCTGAATCTTGACCGCGATACCTATTCCGTATCTATCCCGCTGGGCGCAACCATTAACATGGCGGGCGCGGCGATCACCATTACCGTTCTGACGCTGGCTGCGGTTAATACGCTGGGTGTACCGGTAGACTTGCCAACCGCGCTGCTGTTGAGCGTGGTGGCGTCGCTGTGTGCTTGCGGGGCATCTGGTGTGGCGGGTGGTTCTCTGCTGCTGATCCCACTGGCTTGCGGCATGTTTGGTATCCCAAATGAGATTGCCATGCAGGTGGTTGCGGTTGGTTTCATCATCGGCGTGTTGCAGGATTCATGCGAAACCGCACTGAACTCCTCAACCGACGTACTGTTTACTGCGGCGGCTTGCCAGGCAGAAGATGCACGCCTGGCTGATAATAACCCGTTACGCGGTTAATGCTTCAAGCTCCCTGTCTTTCGAGGCAGGGAGTTTTACTCCTGCTGTTGCACTTCTTTTTCGACTTTAAACGGATCAATTCCCCGCCTTTGCATTCGCCAGAAACGAATGATGTTCAAGCCATTCATCACCAAAAAACTCCCTTCGATTAACGTGCCGCCAATCGAGCCCAACCAGAAGTTATGCGTTACCCAACAAGCAGTGGAGCACCACATCACGCAGCGCGTCGTTAACCCTTTGCAGCGGAATAACGCCCAGGTACTGGCAACCGTCCCGGCAATCGGCAGTAATTCCATCGCATGGTTAAATTTAGCCAAGCCCAATCCCAACGTCAGCGCGATGAAAATCCCCATCACCCACAGGCTTCGCGTGCGCAGAGAGATAACGGTTCGCAGAGCGTTGAGCTCCGCACTCATGCCCGCTGGGCTTGCCCCCATCAAAAAGAAGTGAATGCCGATAATGGCGCTGTAACCCGCCAGTTGTAGCTTGAAACGCCGTTCATCACGATTAATGAACGTGGTAATGCCAACCACAAAGGCGAGAACGCCGACGCCCTGGGCAACCCAATACGCGGTCATGACGAATCCTTGAGAGTAAAAACGAGGCGAAAAAAAACGGCATTTCAAAAATCAAAATGCCGTTTCATGTTAACACCTGACGGGCTATTTACAACGTGACGCCGCTTTTAAAGATCGCCAACTCGCGGAAATCATTGCGTTCGTTACACGTTTTTTTACCGTTCGCGATCTCCACAATGGTGTCGATAAACTCGGTTAGCAAGGTGTTCATGTCGCTACCGTGCAGCAGTTTTCCCGCGTCAAAATCAATCCAGTGCGGCTTTTTGGTCGCCAGTTCACTGTTGGTCGCGATTTTAACAGTTGGCACAAAACCGCCGTATGGCGTTCCACGCCCGGTGCTGAACAGCACCATGTGGCAACCTGCTCCGGCAAGGGCACTGGTGGCAACGGCATCGTTACCTGGTGCGCTTAACAGATTCAGGCCTGGCGTTTTCAGACGCTCGCCATAGCGCAGGACATCAACAACCTCGCTCTCACCGGCTTTTTGCGTGCAGCCGAGAGATTTTTCTTCGAGCGTGGTGATACCGCCAGCTTTGTTCCCTGGTGATGGGTTCTCATAAATAGGCTGGTTGTGTTCGATGAAGTATTGTTTGAAGTCGTTCACCATGGTGACGGTTTTTTCAAACGTGGCTTCGTCGCGGCAATGACTCATCAGAATGCGTTCTGCACCAAACATTTCCGGGACTTCCGTCAGCACAGTCGTACCGCCGTTCGCCACCATATAGTCTGAGAAACGCCCCAGCATTGGGTTGGCCGTAATACCGGACAAACCGTCTGAACCACCGCACTCAAGGCCGAATTTGAGCTCGCTGATTTTGCCAGGTTCACGCTTGTCATGGCGCATCACTTCATACAGCTCTTGCAACTGCTCAAGCCCGGCTTCCACTTCGTCATCTTGCTGCTGGCAAACCATGAAGTGAACGCGAGAAGCATCGTATTCACCCAGCGTTTCGCGGAAGGCACTCACCTGGTTGTTTTCACAACCCAGGCCAATCACCAGCACTGCACCCGCATTTGGATGATGCACCATGTTTTGCAGCATAGTGCGGGTGTTGATGTGATCTTCACCCAACTGCGAACAACCGAACGGGTGGCTGAACAAGAAGACACCATCGATATCTTCGGCGTCATTATTCTGCTTCAGAAAACGGTTCTGGATCTGACGCGCGATGCCATTTACACAGCCCACGGTTGGCAGGATCCACAACTCATTACGTACACCCACAGTTCCGTTGTCGCGACGATAAACGCTCACTTCGCGGTCTGCGGCCTGGCTTCCCAGAGCCTGGAAATCAGGTTGATAGCGATACTCATCCAAATCGCTCAGATTCGTACGCGCGTTGTGTGAGTGAATGTGCTCACCGGCCTCAATAGTGGCCAACGCGTGGCCAATCGGCAAACCGTACTTCACCACATTCTCGCCCTGCGCAAGGGTGCCGAGCGCAAATTTGTGGCCGCGCAGCACTGGCTGGCGCAGGGTAATTTCTGTGCCTTCAACGGTAACGACGTCACCTTCAGCCAGGTCCACTAACGCAACAGCGACGTTATCTTGCGTATGGATCTTGATGTATTGCATATCAACCTCAGAGCCTGATTAGTTCAGTTCAATGCCAAAGTAGTCTCGGGCATTGTTAAAGCAGATGTTTTCCACCATTTTGCCCAGCAACTGGATATCAGCTGGCGCTTCGCCCGCTTCAACCCAACGACCAATCATCTGGCACAGGATGCGGCGGAAATATTCATGGCGGGTATATGACAGGAAGCTACGGCTATCAGTCAGCATGCCCACAAAGCGGCTTAACAGACCCAATTGCGCCAGCTGCGTCATTTGACGCTCCATGCCATCTTTCTGGTCGTTGAACCACCAACCGGAACCAAACTGCATTTTTCCTGGCATCCCTTCGCCCTGGAAATTACCAATCATGGTGCCCAGCACTTCGTTATCGCGCGGGTTCAGGCAGTAAAGGATGGTTTTTGGCAGTTCGTTGTTTTCGTTCTGCTTGCTGAGCAGGCGAGAAAGTTCTTCAGCCATTGGACGGTCGTTGATGGAGTCAAAGCCCACATCAGGTCCCAGCAGTTTGAACTGACGCAGGTTGTTATTGCGCAACGCGCCAATGTGATATTGCTGAACCCAACCACGACGGGTGTATTCCGCAGCCAGCCACACCAGAACCGCCGTTTTGAACTGAGCAACTTCGTGCTCGGTTGGGGCAACACCTGAAAGACGACGAGCCAGAATGCCATCAAGAGTCGGTTCGTCTGCTTCGGCAAACAGCACCACGTCTAATGCGTGGTCAGAAACTTTACAGCCATGTTCTGCGAAGTGGTCCAGACGCTTGCTCAGCGCCGCTTGCAGGTCACTGAAACGACGGATGTCGGTATCAGACACTTCAGCCAGCTTGCCCATGTATTCAGCAAAGGTTTCTTGTTCGATATTGAACGCTTTATCCGGGCGCCAGCTCGGCAGCACTTTGGTTTCAAAAGCGTCGAGTGCGATTTGGCGATGGAAACGCAGATCGTCGATAGGATCATCAGTCGTACCCACCATTTTCACATTCATCTGCTTCATGATGCCACGTGCAGAGAAGTTATCCTGGGTCAGCAACTCGTTACATTCGTTCCAGATTTCATCAGCGGTGGTTGGAGACAGCAGTTTGCCGGTGATGCCGAACGGACGACGCAGTTCGAGATGAGTCCAGTGGTAAAGAGGGTTACCGATAGTGTGAGGAACCGTTGCAGCCCAGGCATCGAATTTCTCGCGGTCAGTCGCGTCACCCGTACAAAGACGCTCTTCCACACCGTTTGCACGCATACCGCGCCACTTATAGTGTTCACCTTTTAACCAGATGTCATACAGGTTTTTAAAGCGGTAATCTTCGGCAACTTGCTGTGGGGGTAAGTGGCAGTGATAGTCAAAAATTGGCTGATCGGCTGCAAACTCATGATACAAACGGCGAGCAAATTCGGTATCCAGCAAAAAATCTTCAGTCATAAACTGGGCCATTGTAGGGTTCCTCTGTTCATAGCAGTTCGATGCTTGCGCATAATGCAAATAAAGTTATCACACCAATTTCCAGAGACCGAGTGGATTTTTGAGGCGCTCGTCACAAAAACCACACTTTCATTGTTAATATTCTGTTTAAAAATAACCTATACCCCGCGCCACTTCTGGCCTACAAGGCCCTACCACCTTGGAGTGAGCAGATCGACACTTTTGTGATATCACTCAACTTTTAAAGCTGTATGACAAGTTATCTTTCTGCCGTCGCAATACAAAAGTAATGGAATTACATCAGACGCTGGTTTCACGAACAGCGCATCACGGTACGGAAGCCGAAGCTGCCACTGACACTTTATTTTTTATGGCAAGGTACGGGGTCGTACCGGGTGATACCCCCGGATATGAACCCTCAAACAGAACACGCGTTCTGGCAGCAATGCCGGACGTGCAACCACACAATGTGCGGTTGTCTATAAGACGGGATGAAATTCAAAATGCGAAAGATTAAAGGCTTGCGCTGGTACATGATTGCCCTGGTTACCATGGGCACCATACTGGGTTATCTGACACGTAATACCATTGCAGCAGCTGCGCCAACCCTGATGCAAGAGCTGCATATTTCCACTCAGCAATATTCCTACATTATCGCAGCCTATTCGGCTGCCTATACCATTATGCAGCCTGTTGCTGGTTACGCGCTGGATGTACTGGGTACTAAAGTTGGCTACGCCTTCTTCGCTGTCGCATGGGCAATTTTCTGTGGTGCAACTGCACTCGCGGGAAGCTGGGGTGGCCTGGCCATCGCGCGTGGTGCCGTTGGTGCTGCTGAAGCCGCTATGATTCCTGCAGGTCTGAAAGCCAGTAGCGAATGGTTCCCGGCTAAAGAGCGTTCAATCGCAGTGGGTTACTTCAACGTGGGTTCTTCTATCGGCGGCATGATTGCTCCACCATTAGTCGTGTGGGCGATTGTGATGCACAGCTGGCAGATGGCATTCATCATCTCTGGCGTGCTGAGCTTTGCATGGGCAATGGCATGGTTGGTGTTCTACAAACACCCACGTGACCAGAAAAAACTGTCCGATGAAGAACGTGAGTACATCATTGGCGGTCAGGAAGCTCAACACCAGACCAACAACAGCAAAAAAATGAGCGCCTGGAAAATCGTGCAGAACCGCCAGTTCTGGGGGATTGCTCTGCCACGTTTCCTGGCTGAACCTGCATGGGGTACTTTCAACGCGTGGATCCCATTGTTCATGTTTAAAGTGTACGGCTTTGACCTGAAACACATTGCGATGTTTGCCTGGATGCCAATGCTGTTTGCTGACCTTGGCTGTATCGTCGGCGGCTACCTGCCACCGCTGTTCCAACGCGTATTCGGCGTAAACCTGATTGTTTCTCGCAAACTGGTGGTGACCATGGGTGCAATTCTGATGATTGCTCCAGGTACCATCGGTCTGTTCACCAGTCCGTACGTTGCAATCGCTCTGCTGTGTGTTGGTGGCTTTGCGCACCAATCACTGTCTGGCGCACTGATTACACTGTCTTCTGACGTGTTTGGTCGTAACGAAGTGGCAACAGCGAATGGCCTGACCGGTATGGCGGCCTGGACTGCAAGCACCATGTTTGCTCTGGTGGTGGGTGCGTTGGCAGATACCATTGGCTTCAGCCCACTGTTTGCTGCTCTGGCGGTGTTCGATATCCTCGGCGCTATCGTTATCTGGACCGTACTGCAAAACAAACCCATCAGTGAGTTGGAAGACCCGCAAAAACCGAAGCAAGCGCTAGCTTAATCGGCGTTTCAGTTAGCATTAAAAGCCGCCTAATTGGCGGCTTTTGTGTATCTGGAATATGGAGCCTAACTTTGAAAAGTGGTATAACAAATAAGGTTAACCGCAGGATCTTTCCCGGAGCTACAGATGGATATTATGGAACCACGTCGTCTTTATCAGCAATTGGCTGCTGAGCTTAAACAACGCATCGAAAACGGTGTGTATTTGGTTGGTGAAAAACTCCCGGCCGAGCGCTTTATTGCTGAAGAAAAGAACGTGAGCCGCACTGTGGTTCGTGAAGCCATTATCATGCTAGAAGTCGAAGGATACGTCGAAGTACGCAAAGGCTCCGGCATCCATGTCATTGCCAATCAGGCGAAATACACCACGCTTCCAGATGAACAGTTTGAATTCGCAAATTTTGGTCCGTTTGAACTGCTGCAAGCTCGCCAACTGATTGAGAGCAATATCGCTGAATTTGCGGCGACTCAAGTCACCAAGCAAGATATCGTCAAACTCATGGAAATTCAGGAAATGGCGCGTAATGAGCACAATTTCCAGGATTCAGAATGGGACCTTCATTTCCACACTCAGGTTGCTCTCGCTTCGCAAAATAGCGCCCTCGCCGCCATCGTGGAAAAAATGTGGAGCCAACGTATCCACAACCCATACTGGAAGAAACTGCATGAGCATATTGATAAACGCACCGCTGACAACTGGTGTGACGATCACGACCAGATCCTTAAAGCGTTGATTCGTAAAGACCCGCATGCCGCTAAACTGGCGATGTGGCAACACCTTGAAAACACAAAGCAAATGTTATTTGATGCGACCAGCGATGATTTCGAATTTAATGCTGATCGTTATTTGTTTGCTGATAATCCGGTGATTCATCTCGATACCGCAACAAACGGGCAAAAATAGCCATTTTCTCCCGCGAGGGTAAGCAAACCAACCAATAGTGTCAGCGTTTGTAAATACCCTCGCCAGCACCTCAGTGAGTCATCAAAATCAACCCTCGGCAAAGCATAAATACTGTGACGCCTCACACAGAGCTTTGTTACAATTAGATGCAATTTCACTGTCGGTGTAAGCTTTGTTTTTCACCTACCGGAACACGTTAAAACGGAACTGTAGCCTGTTCGGGTAATAAGCGGTGGGTTGCAATCGGCAACAGCACATTAAAACAACACAAATAATGCCGTGCTTCACCAATCTGACTTTGCTCAGCGGTCATAACCGATGTACCAGGAACACTGAATGGAACTTTTCACGCAATTATTGAACGCTCTATGGAACCAGGATTTTGAAACGCTCGCCAATCCAGGAATGATTGGCATGCTTTACTTCGTATTATTCATGATTTTATTCCTTGAAAATGGCCTGCTTCCAGCAGCTTTCTTGCCTGGTGACAGTTTGTTGGTTTTGGTCGGTGTCCTGATTGCCAAAGGGGCAATGGGTTTTCCAGAAACCGTCATCCTGTTAACCACCGCCGCAAGCCTCGGGTGTTGGCTCAGTTATATTCAAGGACGCTGGCTAGGAAACACGCGCATAGTGCAGAATTGGCTTTCCCACCTCCCTGCTCACTATCATCAACGCGCGCACAACTTATTCCATAAACATGGCTTGTCTGCGTTACTGATTGGCCGTTTTATTGCTTTTGTTCGTACCCTGCTACCCACTATTGCCGGTTTATCAGGTCTGAATAATGCACGCTTCCAGTTTTTCAACTGGATGAGTGGATTGTTATGGGTTCTGATTTTGACCACGTTGGGATATCTGCTCGGCAAAACGCCTGTATTCCTGAAATATGAAGATGCATTGATGTCCTGCCTGATGCTGTTACCCGTCGTGTTGCTGGTATTCGGCCTGATCGGTTCGTTGATTGTGCTTTGGCGTAAAAAATACGGTAGCCGCAGTTAAGAGGGATAACGATGAAAACACACTTTTTTCGTGGCCTGCGGGCCACGACGCTGATCGGTGTTGTTGCTATCGCCGCCATATTGATATGGTCTGGAATGCAACGCACTGAATCAACTCTGGAAATCCGCTCCAGCCAACAAGGTATCAGCATGCCTGATGGCTTTTTTGTCTGGCATCATCTTGATGCCAACGGGATCCGCTTCAAAAGCATTACCCCTGAAAACAACTCTTTATTGATCAAGTTTGATTCAACTGCGCAAAGTGAAGCCGCAAAAGTCGTATTGTACAGAACACTGCCACAGGGTTACGTCATCGCCCAACAAGAAGAAGAAGACAACGCCAGTAGCTGGCTGACGCGCGTGCTCAACGAAAATATTCGCATCGGTTAATCTTTTCCTGAAATCCTAATTTGTTAATAGGGATTGGGTTTTTACTCAATTTCTGACTATGCTTGGTCTTACTTATATTGTTAAACCTCACCCTTTTCGCCGTATTTCTGGACTTTATGTGTGCTTAACCTCATGGCTAAACGTACATCACAATGGAAGGTTTTTATCATGAACACTCGTACCGTATTGGCTATCGCTTTGTTATCTATGACCTCTTTAGCGCAAGCAAACTCGCTATGTAGCGAAAAAGAGCAGGATATACAGCGTGAAATTGGCTATGCGGAGAAGCATCATAATCAAAGCCGTGTTGATGGGCTTAACAAAGCGTTGAAAGAAGTCCGCGCCAATTGTACCGACAGCAGTTTACGCGCGGCTCATCAGAAGAAAATCAACGAGCAAAAAGCTGAGATCACCGAACGCAAAGCAGACCTTAAAGAAGCGCGAGCAAAAGGCGACGCTGATAAAATTTCTAAGCGTGAACAGAAGCTCTCCGAAGCTGAGCATGAGCTCAAAACTTTACAGGCTCGTGATTACTAAATTCCTTCAATAAAAGTTACCGCCAAACTTCAAAGACCTGGAGAAAATTATGTCAAAAGATACTACATCAGAACACTTGCGCGCTGAGTTGAAATCCCTGGCAGATACCCTGGAAGAAGTGCTGAGTGCATCGACGGACAAGTCTAAGTCCGAACTCGAAAGACTGCGTGGCAAAGCGGAAAAAGCATTGAAAGAAAGCCGCGTACGTCTGGGTGATACCGGCGACGTGATTGCCAAACAAACACGTGAAGCGGCTGCCAAAGCTGACGATTATGTCCGTGAAAATCCATGGACCGGCGTGGGCATTGGTGCGGCGATTGGCGTCGTGCTCGGTGTTTTGCTGACTCGTCGTTAATTATGCCTGAATCCCATCAAACACAAGGGCCGGGTAAAAGCGTCCTCGGTATAGGCCAACGCCTCGTCACTATCATTGTTGGGATGGTGGAAACGCGCTTACGCCTTGCGGTGGTTGAGCTTGAAGAGGAGAAAGCTCATCTTGTTCAGCTGCTGCTAATGCTCGGATTAACCATGCTGTTTGCAGCTTTCGGGTTAATGAGCCTGGTGGTGCTGGTTTTCTGGGCCGTCGAACCGCAGTACCGTCTGAATGCCATGATCGCAACGACTGTCGTTTTACTGGCACTGGCGTTGATCGGCGGCATCTGGACGCTGCGTAAATCTCGCCAGTCCACGCTGCTTCGTCATACACGACGCGAGCTGGAAAATGACCGTGCATTGCTGGAAGATGACTAATCATGAGCAAACGTGAACTTGATAAGCGCAAAGCACTTCTACTCAGCCAGATTCAGCAACAACGGCTGGATTTAAGCGCGGGAAGGCGTAACTGGCTTGAGGCGACCGATGCTTATGACCGTGGCTGGAACACGTTATTAAGCTTGCGTAGTTATGCTTTAATCGCCAGCAGCGTTATGGCTATCTGGACAGTGCGCCACCCAAGTTTTCTGATGCGTTGGGCCAGACGCGGCTTTGGTGCCTGGAGCGCATGGCGCTTGATCCGCAACACAATTCAGCAGCAATACCACTAAATCTTCGCGCCGCTTAACCAGCGGCGTTTCTATTAGTCAGTATTATTGAAAAACATCGACAGTTTTCCTTGCTAACAATCCTTTAACGTCACGTCTATTATCCTCCACATCAACCGCAATCAACGGTAACTACCGGAAATTGCAAAGACAAACATCGCTGGGCTGATAGCACCCACAAGAGATTCGCTGGAGAGTAAAATGAAAAAATTAGATGATGCAGGTGTACTGTTAGCTCGTGTCCTGATGCCGATTCTGTTCATCGTTGCGGGCTGGGGCAAAATTAATGGTTACGCTGGCACTCAACAATATATGGAAGCGATGGGCGTCCCAGGTTTCTTGTTGCCACTGACTATTCTGCTTGAGTTTGGCGGCGGTCTGGCAATTCTGTTCGGCTTTTTCACTCGTACCACAGCGATTATTACTGCGGTGTTTACCATTCTGACTGCGTTCCTGTTCCACGGTAACTTTGCTGAAGGCATGAACTCCACCATGTTTATGAAGAACTTCACCATCGCCGGTGGTTACCTGTTACTGGCAATCTTCGGGCCGGGCGCATACAGCATCGACCGTCTGCTGAAGAAAAACTGGTAAGGCTCTATACTGAATTGAATAAAAGCGAAGGTTAATCCCTTCGCTTTTTTGTTTTTAAGGTCGATGAAGAGGAAAGAAACATGGGACAGCTCATTGATGGCGTCTGGCACGATGTCTGGTACGACACCAAATCAACCGGTGGCAGCTTCAAACGTTCTGAATCAGCGTTTCGCAACTGGTTGACTGCCGATGGTGAACCCGGCCCGAACGGTAAAGGTGGCTTCGCCGCGGAGAAAGATCGTTACCATCTCTATGTTTCCCTCGCCTGTCCGTGGGCGCATCGCACCTTAATCATGCGAGCCTTAAAAGGCCTCGAGTCTTTTATCACGGTTTCGGTGGTAAACCCGCTGATGTTGCAGGATGGCTGGACGTTCGATGACGATTTCCCGAACGCGACCGGCGATGGCTTATACCAACACGAATATCTCTATCAACTCTATTTGCAAGCCGACCCAAACTACACTGGCCGCGTCACCGTTCCGGTTTTATGGGATAAGAAAACCCAGACTATCGTCAGTAACGAATCTGCTGAAATCATTCGTATGCTCAATACCGCGTTCGATGCCAAAGGGGCTCGCGCTGGAGATTATTATCCTCCGCCGTTACGCAACAAGATTGATGAGCTGAATACCTGGATTTACGACACGATTAATAACGGCGTGTATAAGGCCGGTTTCGCCACCTCGCAAGAAGCTTATGATGAAGCGGTGACGAAAGTGTTTGAATCGCTGGCTCGCGTTGAGCAAATCCTGGGTCAGCACCGCTATTTAACCGGCGACCAATTTACTGAAGCCGATATTCGCCTGTGGACAACCCTGGTTCGTTTCGACCCGGTCTATGTCACTCACTTTAAATGCGATAAACACCGCATTAGCGATTACCTGAATGTGTACGGATTCTTGCGGGATATCTACCAAATGCCGGGCATTGCAGAAACCGTCGATTTCGCCCATATACGCAATCACTATTACCGTAGCCATAAAACCATTAATCCGACGGGTATTATCTCCATTGGACCTGCGCAAGATTTAAATGAGCCACACGGTCGCGATGAGCGGTTTAATAAAGGTTGATAAAATTCATTCACACTATGATTTACGTAAAATCCTTTCATGGCTATTCTTGAAATAGATCACTTAGAGATCAAGTGATTGATGACTACTCAAGGCGGGCTACAAATGGATTGGTATTTCAAAGTATTAAGAAATTACGTTGGCTTTAGTGGGCGTGCACGCCGCAAAGAATACTGGATGTTCATCCTTGTGAACCTTGTTCTGACAGGGGTATTAAGCATTCTGGATAAGATGCTAGGTCTACGCATCGCGGGGGATGAAGGTGCGCTCACCACCATTTACGGTGTGCTCATCATCTTGCCCTACTGGGCTGTGCAGTTCCGGCGCTTGCACGATACCGATCGTTCAGCCTGGTGGCTTTTACTGCTGTTAATTCCCGTAGTCGGTTGGCTGATTATTCTGGTGTTTAACTGCCAGAACGGCACACCGGGCGAAAACAAGTTTGGGCGTGATCCAAAAGAAATGGATGCACGACTGGTCAGCGAGTAACAATGGGGGGCGTGGTTCGCCTCCCCAGATATCTATGCCCTAAATAATTCAAGTTGCATCGCGGCGGCAAGAGAACGCGCCAACGCCAACAATGAGACAACTTGAAGTATGACGGGTATTTATTTCAATAATTTAGGTATCTCACGCAGGCACCAGGCTTTCGCCTCGCCCATGCTATCGCGTCGCCACGCCATAATAATGTCAATTTCGTTGGTGTACTCAGGGCTCACCACGCGTAAACGCCCTTCGGCAATATCCTGTTCAACGAAGGGGTAAGGCATTGTCGCCACACCAAGCCCTGCCAACAGCGCCTGACGCTTATCTTCCATACTACTCACCGTCAGACGCGGCTGTTTCTCCAGTAATCGCACCGTCAACACAGGGCGTTCACGTGCAGTATCCGCCACTGCAATTCCACGATACTTAACGCGAGTCACTTCCGAAAGCGGCTCCGGCTCGTTATGAATCGGGTGGTCAGGTGCCGCAACATACACGCTCATCACTTTGTAGAGTTTGCGCGAGTTGATTTCCGAAGATGAACGGAAGTGCAGATCGGGGGCAATGACAATATCAGCTTGCCCCTGCTCCAGACGCTCCCAGGACCCCGCCAATACTTCGGTAATAATCGACAACTGGGTATCCGCTTTATCCGCAAGCTTCTCCACCAAGGGATATAATTTAGTCGCTGGCACCAGTGCTTCAGTCACGATAGTCAGATGTGTTTCCCAACCCCGAGCCAGCGCTTCGGCATCGGTCGTTAGTTTGTCAGCCGCTTCGAGCAAAACACGCCCACGTTCCAGCAACATACGCCCGACATTAGTAAATTTAGTGCGATGGCCAGAACGGTCAAACAACACAACATCCAATTCTTCTTCAAGCTTCTGCATGGTGTAACTCAGTGCCGACGGCACACGCCCCAGCTCATCAGCAGCGGCGGCGAAACTCCCACGCCTGTCAATTGCGTCCATTACCCGCAATGCTTCCAGCGTCAATGCTCTCTCTTTAGCCATGGGGTTCTCATTCAGGAAATTTGAACATACCCAGCAGATTAACTGGCTAACAATGCAGCGTCCAGAGTTTTACCATGGGCCTAGTGTAAAAAGAGGTCAAGAAATTATGATTACGCCAAGAACTGCCAAACAATGCGGAAAAGCGGACTATGGATGGCTCCAGGCCCGCTATACATTTTCATTCGGTCACTATTTCGACCCGAAATTGCTGGGCTATGCTTCGTTGCGCGTACTCAACCAAGAAGTGCTGGCGCCAGGCGCGTCATTCCAGCCGCGTACCTATCCAAAGGTCGATATTCTTAATTTGATTCTGGAAGGCGAAGCGGAATACCGCGACAGCGAAGGTAACCACGTTCAGGCTAAATCGGGTGAAGCCCTGCTGCTTTCCACCCAACCGGGGCTTAGCTATAGCGAGCATAATCTCAGTAAAGAAAATTCACTGACACGCATGCAGCTGTGGCTCGATGCATGCCCGGAACGTGAAAATGCGCTGGTGCAAAAAATCACGTTAGCAAACCAACCGCAGCAATTACTGGCCTCGCCTGATGGTAGCCAGCAGAGCCTGCAATTACGTCAGCAAGTGTGGATTCACCAGATTGAACTCGAGAAAGGCCAGCAGTTAAGTTTCCAGTTACATGGCCCGCGTGCGTATTTGCAGTCAATTCATGGCACGGTTCATGCGGTTACTTCTACCGAAGAAAAAGAAGGGCTTACCTGTGGTGACGGCGCTTTTATTCGTGATGAGGCTAACATTACGCTGGTTGCAGATACCCCATTGCGCGCATTGCTGATAGATTTACCGGTCTGACCAGTGACAACGTTAGACCAACAGGAGTTATCAGTGAGCAAAAAACTGGCTACCCGGAAGAGTACAAAAAAAGCAACGCCATCGCCTGTGGCAGCGGCTGCCATTGTAACGGCAACCGCTGAATCAGAACTCAGCTACGACGAAATGTTGAACGAGCTGGAAGCCATTGTTATCGACGCGGATGCACGGTTAGCGGAAGAAGAAGCCACTTTGTAGCATCCCGTTTTATCAGCCGACTTTACTCGACATGATCGAAATAATCTGACGGTCTGTGTGCTGCATTGACTGGCTTGCCAGTGCACACAGATTGCGGATCGACTGCTCCACATCATTCGCGACAATCCCTTCATTACCCGTGACGGAGCTATTGTCCAGCGCCATCAGAACCGATTTCCAGGCCGAAGCCGCGCTGGTCGAAACTTTCATTGCACAACTATTTGATGCGCCATCGCAAATCATCCCGCTGACATCACCAATCATGTTGCTTATCGCCATTGAGATACTCTGATAACTTCCATCAATTAACCAAGTTATCCCTGCCGCCGCGCCCATCGCTGCCGTGGTTGCCGCGCACAATGCAGACAACGACGGTAGCTGATGGTGAATGTAGATGGCTGTGAGATGGGAAAGCATCAGTGCTCGTGCCAACTGCTCGCTATCGCAACCCAGGTGCTCAGCCACCACGACAACAGGCATCGTCGCTGTAATACCCTGATTACCCGAACCTGAATTGCTCATTGCAGGAAGGCATGCGCCCCCCATTCGCGCATCAGACGCTGCCGCAGTACGTATCATAATGTCTGTTAACAGATCTTTAGCCATTAGGCCTCTGTCTTGCTGGCGCTGGAGTGTCGAACCAATATGCAAACCATACTGCGCCCGCAGTCCTTCGCGCGACAGCTCACCGTTGAGCAACGCCGCATCAAGGATGAAACCGATATCTTCAAAGGGAACGGACTGAGCAAATTCAACAAGTTGCGCCAGGGTAAATCGCTCCATATGGCATGCTTGTGCATTCTCCGCAGGATGCGCTGCTTCTTTCGCATCGAACAACACCACTCCATCCTTTTCGATACGAGTCACCCTCGTATGCGCGCCAGAAATAACCACGCTGGCTGACGCTTCTTCGGTGTAAACAGTGACGCTGGTATAGAGAATTTCTTCACAAGGTTCCTGAATCGTCACCTTCACTTTGCCACTTGCCAGCAGCAATTTTCCGGCGGCAATTGCCTCTACCGGCGCGCCTTTGAGAACTTCTAGACCGGCATGCGGATCGCCACCCAATGCACCCACCGCTGCGGCAATGGGCAAACCCACCATTCCCGTTCCCGGCACGGTGACACCCATACCATTTTTCATCAGATTCGGTGAAACTCTGGCCTCAATTCGTGTCACTCTCCCAGCCAAATGTGAGGCTGCCAGTGCGCTTGCCAACGCCAGCGAAACAGGTTCAGTACACCCTACCGCTGGCTTCACATTTTGTTTTACCGCGCGGATTAACTCAGCCCACGCGGGATTCATTTCTGAATTTGCCATTTTTTTAGCCTTAATTCCTGGAACTACAATTCAAAGACCTGCTTATCAGGAGAAAGCGAGGAATGGAGAAATACACAGCAGCAATCCGGTAATAATGATAATCACCAGTGAAGTTCCTTTGTATTTATGCAATGCGGGAACTTTATAAACCAGCCACGCCGGGATTAAACAACCGACCATGCCGAATATTGGGCTGCAAATTGATGTAAAGCTTAAGACGGGTGCATTAAGGACAATTGCACTCCATGCCAACAAAATGGCGAATACCATAATTCCGCGCTGCACCCATTTCTGGTTTATTTTTTCTTCTGGCATTCTGCGACGTAAAATATTAATCACGATACCTTGAGTCGCTTCACGGAAACCAAGATAAACACCAAAGAACGCCGTCATTACAGCAAAGATATTTAGCATTACGCTGACGACTGTGACCCACGCACCCGAGGCTCCATCAATGAACTGGGCAGCAATGGCGAGGGCAGAAATATTCTGCTCATAGGCTTTTACTGCTTCGTCATGTCCCATCGCCAGTGTGAAAGATACAGCATAAAAGAACACCGTTACGAAAAGGATACCGAACGCGATATTCATAGCGCGCAGCGCTTTAAAACGCGCAACTTCCCGTGATTTTTCCTTCGAGCGATATGAAATAACCATCGGGCTCAGTGTTTGAATAAACAGAATAGAGGTCAAGGTAAATGGCAGAGTAATAATAGCGTTCTTAACCAACAATCCTGCTGGCGGAAGTGCCCCGGTGTTATAGAGGTGCCACATACCTATCATTGATACCCCAAGTGCCGCGACCACCAACAGTTTTGCCAGCACCATGAAGCTTGAGACTTTAAATAAAAGCTGTTCGCCTCGTGAAGAGATGGCGACCAGGATACAAATCAGTGCCAATCCATAGAATGGATTATCTGATAACAGCCCTTCGGTCACGCCAAAGGTATGCAAATAAGAGGCGCTGTCATTCGTGATGGCAGTGGAGTAAACAAACATCCAGATGACCAACATAATAAAATACAGCGCACCTAATAATATGCCCCAGTTTTTACCCAAATAACCGCTGATCACACTGGGATAATCTTTACACTCAGGCGATTCGGCAAGGGTATTAATAAACAGACGTTGGAACAGATACATTGCTGGATATCCAACGACCGAAGAGAGCAGGAACACCCACAAGCCCATTAATCCAACCTGAACGGGTAAAAAAACTATTCCGGCACCAATTGCCATTCCGATACTCATAATGACCCAGCCGACATCGGTACTATCGAACTTAGTCGCTGCTTGCCATTCACTTTCTGTCATTCCAGCTCTACCGGATGCTGGAATATTAACCGCAGTAATGCTTCCCGTTTCCATAAAAGTGCTCGCTTATACGTGTAGGTTTTAATTGTTATAATTAAATACAGAGTGATTACCAGACATTCTCATTACTGAAATTATTGTTCTGGTGGTGTTATTAGTATTCGAAAAGGATAGCGCGAGCGGTGGAGAAAAAATTTGCTACTCTACGAAGCCATGCCTGACAAAAGAGTAAAAATTTCTCCATTCAGAGAATAATCTGCACTTTTCACACATCATTTCGATGATTTAGTAGAAAGGAGTTATTGGAAAGCAATATCTTAAAAGTTAATTCATTGTTTTTAATGATTTTATTAATAACCACTTTATTTTTATGGGATTACCTGGTCGCAGATAATGTGAGCTGGAGCAACAACTTAGGTTAATGCGATGTGACAATTCGGCGCTCAGATCTTGATACACTTCACGCCATAGCAGCACATCAGCATTAATCACTGATTATTGTGTCATTAACGTTAAGAATTAGATTTTTCATCTGGCATATTGCCATATCGTTACAGCAAATTATCAGGAAAGTCGGTTAACGCGCGTTTCTCCATTCTCAATCGACAATTGATACAACGTAAACGGTGTATGCCTCTCAATAAGTGTCGCCAGTTCTGGCGAATGGCTGGTTAACCAAATTTGCGTGTAGCGGCTCGCTTCGGCAATCAGACGTGCCAATGCAGGCAACATTTGCGGATGCAGACTGTTTTCCGGTTCATTAAGGGCAATAAAACGTGGCGGCCTTGGACTAAGTAGCGCGACGGTCAGGCACAGAAAACGTAACGTTCCGTCAGAAAACTCAGCCGACTCCAGTGGGCGATTAATCCCCTGGCGGTGCATCATCATCTGGAAGCGCCCGTTACTGTTATCACAGAAGAACGTGCATTCCGGGAAAGCGTCATTCAGCACCGCAAACAATAATTCGCTATCGCCAATTTCAACGATGGTCTGGAAAGCGGCGGCTAAATTCAAACCATCACCGGCCAGCACTGGCGAGCGATATCCCACCTGCGGCAAACGCAGCCCGGCCCCCTTTGAAATATCGAACTCATGGTAGAAACGCCAATTACGCAGTATTTCGCGTGCACGGGATACTTCAGGATAGAGGTGCGGTTCACCTAGCTGACCGAACAACGATTCGTTTTCGTAAAGCGTGGCGGCATGTGTCACCTTTTCCCCCGTCACATCGTTGAGAAAAACAGCCTGATTGCGCCGATGCATGATGGAAGACGAAGGGCGACGGCGAAAACCGCTCAACCAGATTTGTTCTTCTTTGACGATGGGGTCGAGGTCGAACATGGTTGGATACGGCAGTTTATCGGGGAAACCGATCTGTAATTCATATTCAAAATCGTCGGTATCTACCGCAAGCGTCATGCGGCGCGGTGCGCTGGCGTACCCTTTGGCGCGATCGCCCGCCCACATCACTTTCTGGATCCCGCCTTCATCCGATAGCCAATGGGATAGCTGCCCCATCGCCGCCCCATGGATCAAATGGATAGCTTTATAGATGTTGGATTTACCGCAGCCGTTCGGCCCGACAACCACGTTCAGCCTTTCCAGGTCGATGGAAAGTTTGCGCACTGAGCGGTAGTTGTCGATATACAGGGATTTGATCATGCAGGGTAGTCCGATGATGGGAAGGGAGTTCTATTATGGCAATTGTTCGCCCTCACCCCAACCCTCTCCCCCAGGAGAGGGAGAAAACACGTAAGTTTTCCAGCTCGATGTATCCCCTCATCAACAGGGAGAAAAACACGCCAGCTTTCCAGCTCGATCTATCCCCTCTCCCTCAGGGAGAGGGTTAGGGTTAGGGTTAGGGTTAGGGGGGGAGCTTAAAATGCAAAACGCCCTGCTCAGTTCTCACTGTGCAGGGCGTCTATGAATGGTTGAAGCTGACCGATAAGCCGGGTTCTGTCGTGGACAGTCATTCATCTAGGCCAGCAATCGCTCACTGGCTCAAGCAGCCTACCCGGGTTCAGTACGGGCCGTACCTTGTGAACCCCTATTTGGCCTTGCTCCGGGTGGAGTTTACCGTGCCACGAACTGTTACCAGTCGCGCGGTGCGCTCTTACCGCACCCTTTCACCCTTACCTGATCCCACTTGCGTGGGCCATCGGCGGTTTGCTCTCTGTTGCACTGGTCGTGGGTTACCCCCCCAGGCGTTACCTGGCACCCTGCCCTATGGAGCCCGGACTTTCCTCCCCTCCGCCTGTCTCCTTCCGAAGAAGGACGACGACGAAGCGGCGACTGTCTGGTCAGCTTCGGCGCGAAGTATAGAGGGTTTATGTTCCTCTGTCACCTCCGCTAATGATTGATATTCATCCCCACCGCCAACGTTGCTGCAATATTGCGCGAGGCACGGTAGATATTATCAAACGCATTTTTCAGCGCTTCTTCCAGCGTACCAATACTGTTAAGCACGCTAAACACCGCGTCGATGCCATATTGATGGACAATGGCCACATCGCTGGTCAGCGCCCCCGCAATACCGATAACCGGCTTGCGGTATTTTTTTGCCACGGCCGCTACGCCCACAGGGACTTTGCCGCGGATGCTCTGGCTGTCCATGCGCCCTTCGCCAGTGACCACCAGCGAGCAGTCATGGATATGTTCTTCAAGATGCAAAGCTTCCGTCACAATCTCGACGCCGCTGCGCAATTCGGCACCAAGGAACGCCATTAATGCCGCCCCCATACCGCCTGCCGCACCTGCGCCTTCTGCGTTTTTCACATCGATGTGCAAATCTTTTTTTATCACATTGGCGAAATGAGCAAGATTAGCATCGAGCTCAACAATCATCGCTTCATCTGCCCCTTTTTGCGGCCCGAAAATGCGTGATGCGCCGTTGTCGCCAATCAATGGGTTAGTCACATCACAGGCAACATTAATCACGCAATCTGCCAGGCGACAGTCCAGATTAGCCACATCTATGCTGTCCAGACTCATTAAACTGCCACCGCCATGGCTGATTTCTTTGCCCATTGCGTCGCGCAGTTTTGCCCCCAACGCCTGCACCATACCCGCACCGCCGTCGTTGGTTGCGCTACCGCCGATGCCAATAATAATGTTGCGTGCACCGTTATCCAGCGCACGTAATATCAGCTCACCTGTACCGCGCGAGGTCGTAATCAGCGGATTACGATTTTCAATGGATACCAGCGCAAGACCACTGGCTTCGGCCATCTCGATAAATGCAGTTTTACCATCGCCTGACATTCCCCAGCATGCCGTCACCGGCTCGCCCAACGGCCCTGTCACCGTGGTGGTGATTTTCTTACCCTGCGTGGCACTGATCATGGCATCGACCGTACCTTCCCCGCCATCGGCAACCGGGATCGATACATATTCCGCATCAGGAAATATTTCGCGGAAACCTTTTTCAATAGCCTGCGCCACATCAACCGCTGAGAGGCTTTCTTTATAAGAGTCGGGTGCGATTACGATTTTCATAATGAGTCCATGCCAAAAAAGTGCCGAGAAAATCGGGCATCCTGGGATGCCCCTCTCTTTTATTTACTGACTTCTACTTTCGCCAGTTTTTCGTAGTAGCACGCAATCGCACTGTGGTCATCGTTACCATGACCGTCCGCACGCAGCGCTTGCATCATTTCCATGACCGCAGCCGTCAGCGGCAGTTGCGCCCCCACACCGTGGGACGTATCCAGCGCGTTAGCCAAATCTTTAATATGCAGATCGATTCGGAAACCCGGTTTGAAGTTACGGTCCAGCACCATCGGCGCTTTGGCTTCCAGAACGGTGCTGCCCGCAAGCCCGCCACGAATGGCCTGGAAGACCAATTCAGGATTTACGCCCGCTTTGGTTGCCAGCACCAGCGCTTCAGACATCGCCGCAATGTTCAGCGCCACAATCACCTGGTTTGCCAATTTAGTGACGTTGCCCGCACCGATATCACCGGTATGCACCACGGAACCGGCCATCGCTTTCAGCAGATCGTAATACTTATCGAAAATGGCTTTATCACCGCCAACCATCACAGACAGCGTGCCTTCAATCGCTTTTGGCTCACCACCGCTGACTGGCGCGTCCAGCATGTCGATGCCTTTTGCTTTCAGCGCTTCGCTGATTTCACGGCTTGCTAACGGCGCGATGGAGCTCATGTCGATAACCACGGTGCCAGGTTTGGCCCCTTCGATAATGCCGTTTTCGCCAAGCGCGACTTCTTTAACGTGCGGGGAGTTAGGCAGCATGGTGATAATCACATCACACTGCTCAGCAATATCTTTTGGAGTAGCCGCAGTTTCTGCACCTGCCGCAATCACTTCAGCAATCGCTTCAGCATTACGGTCAGCAACCACCAGGGAGTAACCGGCTTTGATGAGGTTTTTACTCATTGGTTTGCCCATGATGCCCAGGCCAATAAACCCAATTTTCAGTGTCATATCGTCAATCTCTCTCGTTATTTACAGGTGGAAGTTATTTTTTAAACTGGTCGCACAATTTTTGCGTGGCAGAACGGAACACGCCCAAATCACTGCCCACGGCAACAAACGTTGCGCCCATTTCCAGGTAACGGCGGGCGTCAGCTTCAACAGGAGCCAGGATGCCAGACGGTTTACCGTGTGCTTTGGCACGAGCAAAAATGTGCTGAATCGCGTGCTGAACCTCTGGGTGATTTGCATTGCCGAGGTGGCCAAACGCCGCAGCCAGATCGCTTGGGCCGACAAAGATGCCGTCCACGCCGTCAGTAGCGGCAATGGCATCCACATTGTCGACACCCTGCTGGCTCTCAATCTGAACCAGGATGGTGATGTTCTTATTGGACTGGGCAAAGTAATCCGGCACGGTGCCAAACATATTGGCGCGATGAGAAACCGATACCCCACGAATCCCTTCCGGCGGATAACGAGTCGACGCCACGGCTTGTACCGCTTCTTCCACATTTTCCACAAACGGGATCAGGAAGTTATAGAAGCCGATATCCAGCAGGCGCTTGATAATCACCGGCTCGTTCGTTGGAACGCGTACCACCGGCGCGCTGTGGCTGCCTTTCAGCGCCATCAGTTGCGGAATAAACGTGGTGATATCGTTTGGCGCATGTTCGCCATCCAGCACAATCCAGTCGAACCCGGCCAGGCCCAGCACTTCAGTGCTGATGGGGTTGGCTAACGCCGACCAGCAACCGATTTGTGTCTGGTGTGCTGCCAGTGCCGCTTTGAATTTATTTGGGAAAACGTTGTTATTCATGAGTTTTACCTTAGTTTTTCAATTGCTTACTTCTGCAATTCCATACGTTTAATGTCACCCACAACGAACAGATAACAAACCATTGCCATCAGCGCCGAGCAGCCCACAAAAATCAGCGCCGCATTGAAAGAGTGAAGCTCAGACACCAGGTAGCCAATCACCAGTGGAGTCACGATAGAAGCCACATTGCCGAACACGTTGAAAACCGCACCGCACAGGCCAACCATCTCTTTTGGTGCGGTATCAGCAATCACCGGCCAACCCAGAGCACCAAAACCTTTGCCGAAGAAGGCGAATGCCATCAGGACAATGACCAGAGCCGTGCTGTCGGTGTAGTTACAAAGAATAATGGTTGAAGCCAGCAGCATTCCGAGAACAATCGGTATCTTACGAGCAACGGTCAGCGAGTAACCGCGTTTGATTAACGAATCAGAGAATACGCCGCCCAACACGCCGCCGGCGAAGCCACACAGTGCCGGGATTGAAGCAACCATCCCTACCTTCAGAATCGACATCCCTTTGTCTTGCACCAGGTAAATCGGGAACCACGTCAGGAAGAACCAGGTAATGGTGTTGATGAAGTACTGGCCAAAAAACACACCCAACATCATGCGGTTAGTAAGCAATTGTTTGATGTAGTGCAGTTTTGGGCCCTGAACGACGGCACCGGGTTTTTTGTGGTCCATATCGACCACCGCGCCACCTTTGGTGATGTAATCCAGCTCTTCTTTTGACATCCGCGGGTGGTCAGTCGGGTTATGGATGAACTTCACCCACAGGAAGGTAAGCACAAAGCCAATCCCGCCCATTACCGTAAACACATGCTCCCAGCCCCATGCAAAGGTCAGCCAACCAAGCAACGGTGAGAAAAGTGCCAGCGAGAAATATTGTGCAGAGTTAAAAATCGCAGACGCTGTACCGCGTTCTTTCGTCGGGAACCAGGCGGCAACAATACGGGCGTTTGCCGGGAAAGAAGGCGCTTCAGAGAAGCCAAGCATAAAGCGCATGATGAACATGGAAATGCCCGCGTAAGCCAGCGGCACCATGTCAACAAAGCCCTGCATAAAAGTGAACAGTGACCAGAAGAACAAGCTGTAGGTGTAAACTTTTTTCGAGCCGTAGCGGTCAAGTAACCAGCCGCCAGGGATTTGCATCAGCAGATAAGCCCAGCCAAATGCTGAGAAAATATAGCCCATTGAGATTGCACTGAGCTGCAATTCTTTTGCAACTTCAGTCCCTGCAATGGAGAGTGTGGCGCGATCCGCATAGTTAATCGTCGTCACAATAAAAATAATTAATAATATTAAGTATCGAGTGTTCTTACCCTTTTTTGACTCAACTGCTGTATCTAAAATCATTTCTACATCCTCTGTTGAGGGTACTTAAATTCAAGGATTTTTTTATTTATTAAAATCGGTATTTCACAACTATCTTTTTGAAATAATAGTTTGGGGATAACACCGCCAATTGAAATTAACCTGGTGTTTGTTATTCGCCATTCATCGCAACACAGTATAGCCAGCACAGAACGAATGGACATTGGACAAATGCACAATTAATAACACTTAAAACATTAAATAATTAAACTTATGCACATATTTGTGGGGTGTATTGCACAAATTCATCGATTACCCTTGTTCGTGAGCAAGGCCTCATAATATAAAGTGATCCCTGTCACATTTTTATTCCTCGCAGCCTGACATTCTTTATTTAGCTTGTGATGAAATCACGATAAGACAATTATTCATAAACATTCAGGTAATATCTGGAGAGTAGCGACAATGTCAAATATAGAAATTAAACAACAACCACCTGGGTCGTTTTATATAAAGGTTCATGACACGGATAATGTCGCTATTATTGTTAATGACAATGGTTTAAAAGCTGGAACCCGTTTTCCGGATGGACTCGAGCTGATTGAACATATTCCACAAGGGCATAAAGCCGCGCTGGTTGATATTCCGGCGCAGGGTGAAATTATTCGCTACGGTGAAGTCATTGGTTACGCGGTGCGTGATATTCCACGCGGCAGCTGGATTGACGAGTCTTTAGTGGAATTGCCAAAAGCGCCACCGCTCCACACTCTGCCATTGGCCACTAAAGTGCCGGAGCCGATGCCACCGCTTGAAGGCTACACGTTTGAAGGTTACCGCAACGCAGACGGCAGCGTGGGCACCAAGAACCTGCTTGGCATCACCACCAGCGTACATTGCGTTGCAGGCGTGGTGGATTATGTCATCAAAATTATTGAACGTGATTTGCTGCCGCGCTACCCGAACGTCGACGGCGTGGTCGGTCTGAACCACCTCTACGGTTGCGGCGTGGCCATCAACGCTCCTGCGGCGGTCATTCCCATTCGCACTATCCATAACATCTCTCTGAACCCAAACTTCGGCGGCGAGATTATGGTGATTGGCCTGGGCTGTGAGAAGTTACAGCCAGAACGTCTGCTGGAAGGGACCGATGACGTTCAATCCATTAACGTCGGCGACGCCAGTATTGTGCGCCTGCAAGACGAACACCACGTCGGCTTTAAATCAATGGTCGACGATATTCTGACCGTTGCAGAGCGCCATTTGGTAAAACTGAACCAGCGCCAACGCGAAACCTGCCCGGCATCTGAACTGGTTGTCGGTATGCAATGTGGCGGCAGCGATGCGTTCTCCGGCGTCACAGCAAACCCAGCGGTAGGTTACGCCTCTGACTTACTGGTGCGCTGTGGCGCAACGGTAATGTTCTCTGAAGTCACCGAAGTGCGCGACGCCATCCACTTGTTAACGCCACGTGCCATCAACGAAGAAGTCGGCAAACGCCTGCTCGAAGAGATGGCATGGTACGACAACTACCTTGATATGGGGAAAACTGACCGCAGCGCCAACCCATCCCCCGGCAACAAAAAAGGCGGCCTGGCAAACGTGGTGGAAAAAGCGCTCGGCTCCATTGCCAAATCAGGTCAAAGCGCGATTGTTGAAGTGCTTTCCCCAGGACAACGTCCAACCAAACGCGGCCTGATTTTCGCCGCCACGCCAGCCAGCGATTTCGTTTGCGGCACTCAACAGGTGGCATCAGGGATTACAGTACAAGTGTTCACGACCGGTCGCGGGACACCGTATGGCTTGCTGGCCGTTCCAGTCATTAAAATGGCCACCCGCACCGCGTTGGCAAACCGTTGGTATGACTTAATGGATATCAACGCAGGCACCATCGCGACAGGTGAAGCAACGATTGAGGACGTGGGCTGGGAGTTGTTCAAATTTATTCTTGATGTCGCAAGCGGACGCAAGAAAACCTTCTCAGACCAGTGGGGTTTACACAATGCTCTGGCGGTGTTTAACCCGGCTCCTGTGACCTGATTCCTATTCCCCTTCTCCTGGGGGAGAAGGTTGGGATGAGGGCGTTCCAATGCTAAATCCCCCTCACCCTAACCCTCTCCCTCAAGGGAGAGGGGACTGAATCGAGTTATCCCACTCCCCAAGGTGAGAGCTTTGGTTTTCCCCTTCTCCTGGGGGAGAAGGCTGGGATGAGGGCGTTCCAATGCTAGCCCCTCACCCTAACCCTCTCCCTAAAAGGGAGAGGGAATTTGATGGAATCTATCCCGTCACCTTCTCACGGCAAACACTCAACACCAGTTGCCGTAACCAGCAATGCGCCGGGTCTGCCTCCGAGCGCGGGTGCCACATCAACGACACCGTAATTTCATGGGTTTTCACCGGTAGCTCAAACACATAAAGCCGGGCTTCCCCTGAATTCCCATTTAACCCCGGCTGATTGAGCAAGAATGTCGCCGGCACCAGCGCCACCAGATCGGACGCCTGAACCACCGCTATCGCCGCAGGAAACCCTGGCACCATCGCCGCAATTTTGCGTTTCAGGTTTAGTTCACCTAACAACACATCTACCGGGCCGGTTCCCCGTTCATGGCGCGACACCACAACATGCCCACACGCGGCGTACTTCGCGGCAGTCATTTCACCGTCCAGCTCAAGCGAATGGCCTTTTCTGACTACGCCGACAAACTTGTCCCGATAAAGAGCCGTTAAACGGATTTCCGGCCCCATTTCCCCGAGCACGCCGATTTCAAGATCAATCACACCTTCACGTAAATACTTCGCGGTTTTCTCAGGTTTTGGCATAAAACGCAGTTGTACTAAAGGCGCGACAGCGGCTACGGCAGCAATCAGTGCAGCGCCGAAAATCTCGATAAACCCGGCGTTAGTCCGCAGGGTAAAGTTGCGTTCAAGCGTGGCGAGATTAAGCGCAGCCGTTGAGGGCCGAAGTATCGCACGCGCTTCAAAGACCGCATTTTGCGTGCGTTCACGGATTTCTTCAGCATAAGGCGTCAGCACCATATTGCGCCCAGCCCGCACCAGCAACGGGTCGCCGGTCGTTTCGCGAAGGCGACTCAGCGTGCGACTCATTGCCGAAGCGCTTAACCCCAGGCGACGTGCAGCGCCCACCACGCTTCCTTCAGCCAGAAGCACATCAAGGGCAATAAGCAAATTCAAATCAGGTTCATTCATAACCGCATTGTAGTTGAGACATGGCGTTTGATGCAGTTTATTAGTGTAAGCAGTGCGTCTTCCGCCACGTATCTAACACCGCTATATTTCTGGCATCTATCCACGATAAGAGTTCTGAAAGATGGCGTTATTTTCCAGCCAACCTGGCGATGAAGGTTTACCCGGCCTCGAGCGTGGCTTAGCCATGGCCGCTGTTATGACGATGGCAGCCATGGTCGTGTTCGACGGCTCGATGATCACCATCGCGCTGCCACAAATCGCACGCTCGCTCGAGGTATCGCCAGGAACTTCTGTCTGGGTCGCGAACGGTTACCTGCTATCGGCAGCAATGACACTTGCGATCTTTGCCGCACTTTCCAGCCGCCTGGGGTTCCGCACCATTTTCACCTTCGGCCTCAGCGTGTTTACGCTGGCTTCCGTGGGATGCGCGCTGTCATCTTCACTGGAGATGTTAATCGCCATGCGCGTATTACAGGGCATTGGCGGAGCCGCCACATTGAGTATTGGCCCGGCAATCTTGCGCTCGGTTTTCCCTAACCGCCTGCTGGGGAGAATACTCGGCCTGAACGCATTGCTGATTGGTGCAAGTACCGCTATTGCACCGATTCTTGGGGGCGCGATACTCTCGGCGATGAGCTGGAAATGGCTGTTTGCGATTAACATTCCGCTGGGCATGATGGCTTTGTTACTTACGCTGCGTGTTGTGCCCAACAACCCGGCTTTAAAACGTGAACCGTTCGATTATGCAGGAGCCTTATTATCGGCAATGGCATTAGGCGCGTTGATTATGGCCGCAGACGCCTTTACCCATCCCGGCAACGGCGACCTGAAAGTGGCGATGGCTTACGCTGCAACGGCTATTCTCACAGGCTTTGCGTTCATCAGAGTTCAGCGACGCGCAACAAAGCCTCTGCTGCCGCTCAGCATCTTTGCTTCTTCACGGTTTTCGCTGGCAGCGCTCACCTCGCTGGCCTCTTTTGTCAGCCAGGGCATTACTTTCATCGCATTACCCTTCCTGTTCCAGAGCGTTTACGGTTACAGCGCACTGATTTCAGCCCTGCTTTTTACCCCGTGGCCGATAGGCATTATTCTGGCCGCTCCCCATGCCGGGCGTTTGGCCGACCGCTATTCAGCCGCGATAATCTCGACAATCGGACTGGGGATTTTCGCTATTGGATTGACGCTTCTGGCGCTACTTCCTGAGCATGCTCCAGCCTGGGATATTTGTCTGCGCAGTGTGGTTTGCGGTATCGGTTTTGGCTGCTTTCAAAGCCCGAATAACAGAGAGATGTTGGCCAATGCGTCACGTGAAAACAGCGGATATGCCTCTGGTGTGCTGGCAATCGTGCGCACTTTTGGGCAATGCCTGGGCGCGGCATTGGTCGGGATTTTCATGTCGCTTTATACGCAAAGCAGCGCCGTAGATATCAGCCTGTGGATGGCGGTCATCGCCACTGTTTTGGCCATCGCTCTGAGCGTGAGTCGTTTGCGGGGGTATAAATATTCGAAGGTATGAGGATTTCTACCGACACGCTGTCAGTTTTCCTGACAGCGTGGCAACAATTAACTTCTCTCCTGCCGCGCCATAAACGCTTCTATTTCAGCCAGCGTCGATGTTCCTTCCATCGGGCCACGGCTAGAGATGGCTAACGAACCGCTGGCATTTGCTCGCACCAGCGCATCCGGCACGCTGTAACCCGCGAGGAACAGGCTGACAAAAGTTGCGCCAAAACAGTCGCCCGCACCGGTGGGATCCACCACATCTACCGGATATCCCGGTACGTGGTATTGCTCGTCCTCACTGTAATAGCTGGCACCGCGCGGCCCGCGTTTGACGACGACATGTTTGATGCCACGCGTGAACAGGCTTGCAACGATCTTGCTCTCATCACGAGTTTGGCTAAGCCCAAAATAGTCCAGCTCACCATCGCTTGGCAGGAAGAAATCCGTGTAATCGAGAATATATTCAAAGGCCTGCGACATCTCCGGAATATTCAGCATCTCTTTACGGATATTCGGGTCGAACGACACTGTGCCGCCGTTGGCCTTCACCACACCAATCGCTTTGCGCACCGCATCAATCAGACGAAACGAAAACAGCGATGAACCCATAATGTGAAAATGTTGGCACTGGCCGAGCAAGGTTTCATCAAGGTGATCGGCGCTCAACAACCCGCAGGCGCTATTGGGCATATTAAAGATAAAGTCGCGCTGAGCCTGGGTGCGATAGCTGACAAACGCGCTACCCGTTGTGGCTTTCGGCAGCACCGAAATGCCCCGCACATTAACGCCGTCTCGCGCCAGGCGGGCGATGTTCATCTCACCAAACGCATCGCTGCCCACGCAGCTAAACAGCAGCGAATTAAAGCCCAGTTTCGCCACCTGATCGGCAAAAATTGCCGGCGCGCCGCTGGGGTACGGTCCCCAGAATTCACCGGGGGCGGAAAATCCCTGATTCTCTTTTTTCGCCAGAAATTCGACCAGCAGCTCGCCGAGTGTCGCAATCGTTACTTTCATGCTTAATTCCTTCACCTTGCCGGATGCAGGGCAGGATTAATCCAGGTCAGGCATTCGTTGTTGGTGTAGCTGTTAGATAAACCGACGGCCAGAAACCGCGAATGATATTCCGCCGCCACCATCTGAGGTGTCACCACCGCGCTCACCTGGCTTAATTTGCCCACGGCATAGCGGGCTTCGCCGTAAACCGGGCGTCTGGCGATCGCCACCACGCAGTGGGTGCTGGCTTTAATGGCTTCCTGGAGGATGGCTGCCGCCGCTTCGCTGGCAACATTCAACGTGCCGTCGTCGCTGATACTTTCAACCATCACCAGGCAACGGGAAGGCTGGTATTGCCGGAGCGACTGGAGCGCCAGCTCGCCTTCCAGCGTCTGCCCGCAACTGCCTAACACACCACCGAGCAATACCATCTCCCCATCAATATAGTCTCTGGCGGGTGCCACATGGGCTAAATCGTTCACCACCAGACACAATTCACGGTACTCACCCAGGAAAGGAATGGCCTTACGCAGCACACTGCCCGCGCCAAGGAAAACCGTTTCTTCATTGCCTGCCTGACGGGCCACCTGTTTCGCCAACTCAAGCTCGATGGCGTTATCAAGCGGCTGCACGCACGGCACATCATAGCTGACGGGAATACCCACCGGCTGCGCAGTATAAATCGCCCCACCGAAGGATCGCTTCAAATAGCCTTGCTGCTCCAGGTAGTTGAGATCGTTACGGATCGTCACGCCAGAAACCGCCAGCATTTCAGCTAAATCATCGACTTTAATTTCGCCGTTCTTACGGACGATCTCTGCGATATCCAGGCGCCTTTTCAGCAGGCTGGTAGAGGGTTTTGCCACAACATGACCTTATTGGCTTATTTTCGGGAACATTTCCCCGCTCATAACTTTCATTTTTAAATTTCCGCAGAGTTAAGTCAAATAGCCATCGGCGCAGCTTTCGCTATCCATTGAAAACAAACCAATAATTTCAATTAATTATCTTAATTTTCATTGCCCTATTAACTTACAAAAAGAAATAATCAGTCAATAAATAACTTTCATTTTATAAAATTGATCGCAAATTTGCGGTAATGATCACAACGTAATCAGTTAAGGATCGTTACATTGCTTTCAAAATGAAGGTTAAAAATGATTTTAACTTTAAACTTGTAAGTTATTACTTAGCGGAGAAAGCCATGTTCATTATTTCCAGTAAAAATATGCTCCTCAAGGCCCAGCACAATGGCTATGCGGTACCCGCCTTTAACATTCACAACCTTGAAACTCTTCAGGTTGTGGTGGAAACGGCGGCAGAAATGCGATCGCCGCTGATTGTCGCCGGAACGCCGGGAACCTTCAGCTACGCCGGGATGGACAACATTGTGGCTATCGCTGGCTCCCTGGCCCATGAATACGATCTCCCGCTGGCGATTCATCTCGATCACCACGAAACCCTTACTGATATCGAAACCAAAGTTCACGCCGGGATCCGTTCGGTGATGATCGACGGCTCTCATTTTCCTTTTGAAGAGAACGTCGCGCTGGTGAAAAGCGTGGTGGATTTTTGTCATCGCTACGATGTGAGCGTGGAGGCAGAGCTAGGCCGTCTGGGCGGTGTGGAGGATGACTTAGTGGTCGACAGCAAAGACGCGCTTTATACCAACCCGCAACAGGCGCGTGAGTTTGTCGCCCGCACGGGTATCGATTCGTTGGCCGTTGCCATCGGCACCGCCCACGGCCTGTATGCCCATGAGCCAAAACTCGATTTTGACCGCCTGGCCGAGATCCGCGCCCAGGTCAATGTTCCACTGGTGCTTCACGGTGCCTCCGGCCTGTCGGAAAGTGATATTCGCCGCGCCATCGGCCTTGGGGTTTGTAAAGTCAACGTGGCGACCGAGCTGAAAATTGCCTTTTCCGACGCGCTTAAGCAGCACTTCACGCAGAACCCGAAAGCCAACGATCCACGCCACTACATGCAGCCCGCCAAACTGGCGATGAAAGAAGTGGTACGCAAAGTGATTAACGACTGCGGCTGTGAAGGGCAACTATAAGGAGCTGACGGTGATTTACACACTCACTCTTAATACCGCTATCGACATGAATATCTTTAGCGATCCCATAGCACCAGGTGTGGTGAACCGGACTCACCACACAGAATATTGCCCCAATGGAAAAGGCGTTAACGTCGCCCTGGTGCTGAATCATTTCCAACAGCCCGCGCATATTCTTGGCATTTTTGGTGGTTTTACCGGCCGCTATATCGTCGAGGAACTGCGTAAGAAAAAGCTCAACGTCACGCCCGCCTGGGTGAGTGAACCCACGCGCATCAATATTTTTATTCATGATGGCGCGCAGGAATATAAGTTAGTTAACCCCGGCGCGTTTATTAATGACGACTGCAAACAGCAAGTTATTCATGAAATATCAAAGCTTACGGATGCTGAATATCTGGTTATCAGCGGCAGCCTGCCGCAGGGAATAGAAAGCCATTTCTACGCCGAAATTATGACGCTATGTCAGCAGAAAAAAATTGCGGTGATTCTGGATATTAGCCACCCGGTACTGCGTCAGTTACTGGAATTTAAACCGTTATTAATTAAACCCAATGATGAAGAAGTGGCGGAAATATTTGGTTTAACGGTCACGAATCATCAACAGGCAAAGAACGCTTTTGCCGAAATGCACGCTCTCGGTGCGCGAAATATTTTGCTGACTCTCGGCGCGCGGGGAATGTATTTCTCCAACGGAAGCAACTGCTGGTTTTGCAGCGCACCCAATATCGAACTGGTTAGCTCGGCCTGCGCCGGAGATGCCGCACTCGCCGCGTTTCTCAGCGTCTGGCTGGCAGGCGGCGAAACGGAACGTGCGTTAGCACTCGCTAGCGCGACAGGTGCCGATGTTGCAGGCTCGGCAGGTTTAGGCCAGCTCGCCGCCATCGACAATTTGCTCATGCAAATCCAGGTCGAAAAACTGTAGAGGACTGCTTATGAAAAGAATCATTGCTATTACCGGTTGCCCTACCGGAATTGCCCATACGTTTATGGCCGAAGAGGCCCTTAAAAGTGCGGCAAAGAAACTCTCCATCGAAATTAAAGTAGAAACTAACGGCGCGAGCGGTGTGGAAAACACCATTCAACCCGAGGATTTAATTAATATTGCTGGCGTGATTATTGCCGCGGATAAAGATGTTAACCCGGATCGTTTTAACGGCCTGCCGGTTATTGAAGTTCCGGTAAAAGAAGCCATACATCACCCGGCGGCGTTAATTAATAAAATCCTCAACGGCGAGGCCCCCATTCGCAAAGGGGAAAAAAGCACCACCGCGACTCAAACGGAAAAAGAGTCGTTTGGTCGCCAGGTTTATAAACACCTGATGAGCGGCGTCTCTAATATGCTGCCATTCGTGGTAGCTGGCGGGATATTAATCGCCATTTCATTTTTATGGGGTATTTATTCCGCTGACCCTAAATCGGCTGAATATAACGCCATCGCCGCCATGTTGATGAAAATCGGCCAGCAGGCGTTTTCAATTATGGTTCCGGTCTTCACCGCCTATATCGCCTACTCCATTTCCGGCAGACCAGGCATGGTGGCGGGGTTTGTCGGTGGCTTGCTGGCGAATGCCACTGGGGCCGGCTTCCTCGGCGGGATTATTGCCGGATTCGCGGCAGGTTATTTAATGCTGTGGGTGAAGAACCTGCTTGAAGGGCTTCCGCGCCAGTACGAAGGGCTGAAATCCATCTTTATTATGCCGTTGGTCGGCGTGCTGGCGATTGGTGTGTTGATGGTTTTGCTTGGACAACCGGTCGCGGCGATTAACAACGGCATGATGAGCTGGCTTTCTTCGCTACAAGACTCAAACCCGATTCTGCTGGGAATTGTGGTCGGTGCTATGTGCTCCTTCGACTTCGGCGGCCCGGTGAATAAAGCGGCCTACGTCACTGGCACACTGCTGCTGGGCCAGGGAAATTACTTCTTTATGGCTGGTGTTTCTGCCGCCTGCATTACTCCGCCACTGGTTATCGCGCTGGCAACCACCTTCTTCCCGAAAGGGTTTAGCGAAGATGAACGCGCCGCTGGCATGGTGAATTACATCCTCGGCTGCACCCATATCACCGAAGGTGCGATCCCCTTCGCCGCGAAAGATCCATTGCGCGTGATCCCCATGATGATGGTCGCCTCCAGCATTTCCGCCGTACTCAGCTACAGCCTGCATATTCAGGTTCCGGCCCCGCACGGTGGCTTCCTCATCCTGCCGCTGGTCAGTAAACCGCTGGCGTGGGTACTTTGTATTCTGGCCGGTTCCGCCTGCGGAGCGGTGATGTATGGCTCGTGGCGTCTGTGGCTGGTACGTAAACAACCGGCTGTCGAGGCGGCTGTAAACCTTCAGCAAGGAGGCAACAATGCAGCTCTGTGAACAGGACATTTTCATCAGCGACGAGCGGGTTGATAAAACAGACGCGCTAAAACAGGTCGCAGGGAAACTGGTGCAGGCAGGCAATACCACCCGCGATTATCTGAATGGGATGCTGGCTCGGGAAGCGCAAATTTCGACGTATCTGGGTAACGGCATCGCTATTCCGCACGGCACGCCAGAAACCCGCGATGCGGTGCTCAATACCGGAGTGAAAGTGATTGTTTTCCGCCACGGCGTGGAGTGGGGAGAGGGAAATATTGCCCACGTGGTGATGGCGATTGCTGCCCGTTCTAATGAACATCTGGATATTTTGCGCCAGCTCACGCATGCGTTAAGTGACGACAGCGTGCCCGCAGCGATAGAAAAAGCCACTACGCCCACCGATATCCTGGTCATTCTAAACGGTCAGCACCTCGCTGAAGACAAAGAAGATGCAACGGGCGAAGGTGAGCAAGCGACCTTTGTGGTCCACAACCCTCACGGACTGCACGCCCGCCCCAGTGCAGTGCTGGTAAAAACCATCAAGCAGTTCGAATGCCAAATTACGGTTGAAAACCTGGATGCGGATAGCCGAACCGTAGATGCCAAAAACCTGATGCGCGTGGTGTCACTGGGTGTAAAAAGCGGCCACCGCCTGCGCTTTAAGACCTGTGGCCCAGACGCACACCAGGCGCTGGAGGCTATAGGTGAAGCGATTGAAAGTGGTTTGGGAGAAGTCACCACACTTCCTGCCACGCCCGCTCCCCATTACGTTCCTGAAGTGAAACGAAGCTGGCTGGCACGTTTATTTAATTAATATTTCCTTTCGAGTTTAGCGCTCAGTAGCTTTCGTCTATTGAGCGCCTTCTTACGTCCAGATATCGCAAAAAAATCATAACCCATTAAACAATAAGATATAAATTTCATATCAGATGAATAATCAGACATGGATCACGATTGTCATCAAAGATCTTTGCGTTCAACTCAAAACATAACGAAAATAAACAAAAGAAAACAGAGATACAAATGAAAGATATTATAGAACGTCATAAATCAGGTGAGCACATCGGTATCTGTTCTGTCTGTTCAGCCCACCCACTGGTGATTGAAGCCGCCCTACGCTTTGATCTGGAAAGCGACCGCAAAGTCCTTATCGAAGCCACTTCAAACCAGGTTAACCAATTCGGCGGTTACACCGGTATGCAGCCTGCCGATTTCCGTGATTTTGTCTACCGGATTGCCCGTGAGGTGGGGTTCCCACAGCAGCGCATTATCCTCGGCGGCGATCATCTGGGGCCAAATTGCTGGCAGGATCAACCGTCTGATGAGGCGATGCAAAAATCCATCGATTTGATCAAAGCGTATGTTGCGGCAGGGTTCAGCAAGATCCATCTGGACGCTTCAATGTCCTGCGCAGACGATCCCGTTCCGCTCGACCCACAAGTGGTCGCAAACCGCGCCGCACGGCTGTGCCAGGCCGCAGAGCAGACCGCCACTGACCAACAAAAGCAACAGCTCACTTATGTGATTGGTACTGAAGTCCCGGTACCTGGAGGCGAATCCAGCGCCATCGAAGGAGTACATGTCACCCGCGAAAGCGATGCGGCTAATACGGTGGAAACACACCGCCTGGCTTTTGCCGCACTCGGTCTGGAAAAAGCCCTGGAGCGCGTGATCGCGATTGTAGTGCAACCCGGCGTGGAATTTGATCACACTCAGGTGATCCATTACCAGCCGAAGGAAGCCGAAGCGCTCTGCGCGTGGATCAAGAAAACTCCGCTGGTTTACGAGGCGCATTCCACGGATTACCAGGCGCGGAAAGCCTATCGCGAACTGGTACAAGATCACTTTGCGATTCTGAAAGTCGGCCCGGCGCTCACTTTTGCCCTGCGAGAAGCGATTTTTGCGCTGGCAAAAATTGAGAGTGAACTGGTGGCGCCGGAACAACGCAGCCAGGTTTTACAGGTCATTGATGAAGTGATGCTCAACGAGCCGAACTACTGGAAGAAGTATTACCACCCGACCTTCAGCCAGGCGATGGTCGATATTCACTTCAGCCTTTCGGACCGCATGCGCTATTACTGGCCGCATCCACGCATTCGTCAAAGTGTGGAAAAACTGACCGCTAACCTGGACGCTATCAGCATTCCGCTTGGGCTTTTGAGCCAGTATTTGCCGGTGCAATTCGAACGCGTGATGACCCAACAACTCCACGCCACCCCTCACTCTCTCATCCTCGACAAAATTCAGGATGTCCTGCGCGCCTACCGTTATGGCTGCTCGTTAACAGCGGCCTGAGGAAAATCCATGACTCAAATATTTGTACGAACCGGAATTCACTTCGCAGACGCCGATGCTGCCCTGCAACACATCGGCGCGGAGATGCTGGCAAAAGGAGTAGTCCACGCCAGTTACCCGCAGGCGCTGCTGGAAAGAGAGGCCATCTTTCCGACTGGAATTGACCTTGAACACCATGCAGTAGCCATTCCTCACTGTGAGGCGCTGCACGCCAAAACTCCGGCTATTTACCTGATTCGCCCTGATAAACCCGTGCATTTTCAACGCGCCGATGACGATGGAGAAATCCCGGTGACGTTGATTATTGCCCTGATCGTCGAAAACCCGCAGGCGCAGCTTGAGTTGTTAAAGCGCCTGTTTAGTGAGCTACAAAACCCGGAAGTGATGGAGCGGCTACTCACAGCGCCGCCAGCACAACTGGGCGAATTATTCCGAAACACCCTTCTCGAACCGCAATTAAGTGCGGCTTCGTAAGCATAATAAGACGGAGATACCCTATGAAACGTAAAGTGATTGTTGCCTGTGGCGGGGCTGTTGCCACCTCAACCATGGCTGCAGAAGAGATTAAAGAGTTGTGCGAAGCGCACGGTATTGCGCTCGATTTAGTGCAATGCCGGGTAACAGAAATCGAAACCTATATGGACGGTGCCCATCTCATCTGCACCACCGCCCGCGTCGACAGAACATTTGGCGATATTCCCGTGGTACACGGTATGCCATTTATCTCCGGCGTAGGCATCGAAGCCTTGCAGAAAAAAATTCTCACTTTCCTCGCGGAGTAGAGCCATGTTTAGCGAAATCATGCGTTACATCCTCGACCTCGGCCCTACGGTGATGCTGCCGCTGGTGATTATTCTCTTCTCAAAAGCATTGGGGATGAAACTCGGGGATTGCTTTAAATCCGGCCTGCATATCGGTATTGGCTTTGTCGGTATCGGCCTGGTGATTGGTTTGATGCTCGACTCCATCGGCCCAGCGGCAAAATCCATGGCGGAACAGTTCCAGATAAACCTGCATGTGGTTGATGTCGGCTGGCCTGGCTCATCACCCATGACCTGGGCTTCGCAAATTGCACTGGTAGCCATTCCTATCGCCATTGGCGTGAACGTGCTGATGCTGATTACCCGCATGACACGCGTGGTGAACGTCGATATCTGGAACATCTGGCATATGACCTTTACCGGCGCGCTGGTGCATCTCGCGACGGGTTCATACTGGTTGGGCATACTGGGCGTCGTGGTTCATGCCGCGTTCGTTTATAAACTCGGTGATTGGTTTGCCAGAGACACAAAGAATTTCTTCGAGCTTGATGGCATCGCTATTCCGCATGGATCTTCAGCCTACCTCGGGCCTATCGCGGTGCTGGTCGATACCATCATTGAAAAAATTCCAGGCCTCAACCGCATCCACTTCAGCGCTGATGACATCCAGAAACGTTTTGGGCCGTTCGGTGAACCGGTTACCGTCGGCTTTATCATGGGGATTGTGATTGGCTTGCTGGCAGGCTACGACATGAAAGGTGTCATGCAACTGGCAGTAAAAACGGCGGCGGTAATGCTGCTGATGCCACGCGTCATCAAGCCAATTATGGATGGCCTGACGCCCATCGCGAAGCACGCCCGTAAACGTCTACAGGCAAAATTTGGCAGCCAGGAGTTTTTGATTGGTTTAGATCCGGCGCTACTGCTTGGACACACTTCGGTGGTTTCTGCCAGCCTGATCTTTATTCCATTGACCATTCTTATCGCGGTGCTGGTACCGGGCAACCAGGTGCTGCCGTTTGGCGACCTGGCGACTATCGGCTTCTTCGTTGCCATGGCGGTTGCGGTTCACCAGGGCAATCTGTTCCGCACGCTGATTTCTGGCTCCATCATCATGGCTATCACGCTGTGGATTGCCACGCAAACCATCGGTCTGCATACCCAACTGGCGGCCAACGCCGGGGCGCTAAAAGCAGGTGGGATGGTGGCGTCGATGGACCAGGGCGGCTCGCCAATTACCTGGTTACTGATTCAATTACTGACCTGGCAAAACGTGGTGGGATTGTGCGTGATTGGCACCCTTTACGTAGCCGGTGTGCTGTTGACCTGGCGTCGCGCACGAGGCTTTGTCGCGCAAGAAAAAGCGCAACTGGCACAAAGCCAACCCGTCAGTTCCGCTCAATAAACCTTTGGGGAGTCAACGCTCCCCACTTACCTTTTTATGGGATCTGTTATGAAATCAGTGGTTATCCATGCTGAGGGCGACGTGCGTGTTGAAGAGCGCCCCACTCCTGTGCTGCAAGCCAAAGACGAGGTGTTAGTTCGCGTTCACACCTCAGGGTTATGCGGATCCGACCTTCCGCGCATTTTCCACAATGGCGCACATTTCTACCCAATAGTGCTTGGGCATGAATTTAGCGGCCAGGTAGAACAATGTGGCGACGATGTGAGAGATTTACAGCCCGGTGATGCCGTGGCCTGCGTCCCGTTACACCCATGCTTTGACTGCCCGGAGTGCAAACGCAGCTACTTTTCGTTATGCAAAAACTACACCTTTGTCGGTTCACGCAGCGACGGGGGCAACGCGGAATTCATTGTTATGAAACGCGCCAACATTTTCAAATTGCCTCGGGGGATGAAACTCGAAGATGGGGCATTTCTGGAACCTATCACCGTCGGCCTGCATGCGTTTGAATTGGTTGGCGGTTGTGAAGATAAAAATGTGGTGGTGATTGGCGCGGGGACCATTGGCTTGCTGGCACTCCAGTGCGCCAAAGCCCTCGGTGCTCGTTCTGTCACCGCGATTGATATCAATCCAGAAAAGCTGGAACTCGCCACGGAGCTTGGCGCTACGCAGGTCTTTAACAGTAAAGAGATGAGCGCGGCGCAAATCCGCGAGTTAATGCAGGGATCCCGCTTTGATCAGGTGATCCTCGAAACGGCTGGCGTGCCGCAGACGGTTGCGCTCTCCATTGATATCGCCGGGCCTCGTGCGCAGCTGGCATTAGTAGGCACACTGCATCACGATCTGAACTTACCTTCCGCACTGTTCGGGCAGATACTACGCAAAGAGCTGACGGTAACGGGAAGCTGGATGAACTACTCCGGGCCGTGGCCGGGTGTCGAATGGGAAACCGCCGCACGTTTACTCAGTGAAAATAAAATCCAGCTTAAGCCGCTTATCGCCCATACCGGCGAACCTGAGAGCTTTGCCGCCGCCGTGAAAGCCCTGAACGGAAAGCCAATGAATGGGAAAATTATCCTCAAACTGGCCTGATGCTTCCTGAGCCAGTGCGCTGGCTCACATTTTCTTTCGGAAATTGCCGTTTATGTTTCGCATCACTTTCGTTTACACTGCATGGAGTTAATTATCAGGCAAATAAAGATGAACTCGTTTGAAAGACGCAACAAAATAGTCGACATGATTAATACCCAAGGCAGCGTGTTGGTGCTCGATCTTTCGAATACCTTTGGAATTTCAGAGGTTACTATCCGCGCCGACCTGCGCTTGCTGGAAGAAAAAGGCCTGGTCACGCGTTTTCACGGTGGCGCAGCACGCCCCGGCAGTAATCTGATGGATGCCGACAACCTCGAAGTGATTCTGGAAGACCGTTATCAGCTCGCCAAAGATCCCAAAAAGCGTATTGCCGAACGCGCGGTGGAAATGGTCAGCGACGGCATGACCGTGATTCTGGACAGCGGCAGCACCACGCTGCTTATCGCCGAGGCTCTGCTAAAGAAAGCGAATATCACCGTGATCACCAATAGTCTGCCAGCGGCTTTTGCGCTTTCAGAAAACAAAGACATCACCCTGGTGGTCTGTGGCGGTACGGTGCGCCATAAAACGCACTCCATGCATGGCACGCTCGCCGAGCATTCATTGCAGGGTATCAGTGCCGACTTGATGTTTGTCGGCGCGGACGGTATGGATATGACAAACGGTATTACGACGTTTAACGAAGGCTACTCTATCAGCGCGGTCATGGCCGCAGCAGCACATAAAGTTGTCGCGGTTCTGGACGCCACCAAATTCAATCGCCGTGGCTTTAACCAGGTGTTACCACTTGAGCAAATCAACTGTGTCATAACTGATGAGAGTATTAGCGCGGAAGATAAAAAAGCGCTGGAGAAAAGCCAACTTGAACTGGTGATTGTGTAGTGCCGGGGACTTGAAACCCGCGAAAGCGGGTTTTTAATTTGAGGCAAGTTTGTCGATTTTTTTCTTATCTTCAGCTATCAACACTACGCCAAAGCGAGTCGTATCAGGATGTTCACTCCAGATTTTTTCTTCTGGAATGCTTGAGCCATCGTAGATAACTTTCGTGCCATCATAGGGATAGAATCTGCCGGAATCGGTGTCCAGAACAAACACAGACAGTTCCTTTGATTCACGTGCAATCTTTTGCCACAAAGCCTTGCCGCCTTGATACTGCGTATTATCACTCATCAGAATGACCCCGCAGTTAATCACTAACGCTTCATACAGCCGGGTGGCAAAACCGGCCTCCTGATAGCGCCTCTCCACACAGACCCCCTCAACCTGAAGCAGATCCGTTTCTTCCCAAAAACGCTCAACCGAAATGACATTATCGCCAATACTTTTTTGATTGGCTAACTCAAGCATTGCCACCGCGATATGACGCGCGACACCATCAATCTCTTCAATATCAGCTTTAACTATAGCGGCACGCGGCGTCTGTTTATCAAAGATAACCAGAAACCTCTTCCCCGCCAGCGTGATTTCATCAACCACCTGAAAAGAGCGCTCAATCGCCGCAGGGCTATAAGACAATGGCATCACGATCATATTTGAGTCCCCACGAATTAACACCGGCATAATTTGCTCATCCTAAGCTAAAAACAGTTTGAGCAAATTAACATCACTTATTTTTAGTTTTCAAACAATACCGATACCCGTAACAGCACAGTGCGAGGCTTCTCGTAAAACGTTATTTCTCGCTGTTTTCTAACGCATATTTATATAGCGCATTTTTCTTCACGCCATGGATTTCGGCGGCCAGTGCAGCGGCTTTCTTCAGCGGTAATTCTGTTTGTAGCAAAGCAAGAGTACGCAGCGCATCGGCTGGCAGCGCATCATCGGTTGGCGCTTTAAAGCCTTCGACAATCAGGACCATTTCACCTTTGCGGCGGTTTTCGTCTTCTTTCACCCATGCCGCCAACTCACCAATTGGCGCGCCGTGAATCGATTCCCAGGTCTTCGTTAGCTCACGAGCCAGCACCACATAGCGTGATTCACCAAGCACCGCGCAGATATCGTCTAAACTATCGAGCAGGCGATGCGTGGACTCATAGAAGATCAGCGTGCGAGGTTCTTGCTCAATGGCCTTAAGCGCATCGCGGCGGCCTTTCGATTTAGCAGGCAAGAAACCTTCGTAGCAGAAGCGATCGGAAGGTAAACCGGCAGCACTTAATGCCGCGATAGCAGCACAAGGGCCGGGCAGCGGCACGACGCGGATACCCGCTTCGCGGCACGTGCGCACCAGATGGTAACCAGGATCGTTAATTAATGGCGTTCCTGCATCAGAAACTAACGCAATGCTTTGCCCTTCCTGAAGCTTAGCCAGCAAGGTTTCTGATTTTTGTTGCTCGTTATGATCGTGCAATGCGAACAATCGCGCATTAATGGCGAAATGTTGCAGCAGTAATCCTGTATGGCGAGTATCTTCAGCGGCAATCAGGTCAACGCTTTGCAACACGGATAACGCCCGCTGTGTGATATCGCCGAGGTTACCGATGGGTGTCGGAACGATGTAGAGCGTGCTGGCAGAAATAGCCGCCGTTTCGAGTTGTTTCATTGTTTCATCCGTATTGCCGATTTAATATTGAACACTGAGATAAAAATTACACTGGATACAGAATGGTACCGTCTAAATTTATTCGTTCTAAAGCCGGGCGTTGTCTGCCTGTTGTGCTGGCCGCGCTATTTTTTGCCGGCTGTACTACTAAAGCACCAGACCAGTCGATTGCGCATATGCAGGGCGAAGCCACTGCTAATTCGGCGTATTACCTGCAACAAATGCAGCAAAGCACTGATGATAGCAAGACCTCCTGGCAATTACTCGCCATTCATGCGCTGTTAAAAGAAGGCAAAACCCAGCAAGCCGTTGATCTCTACAATCAGCTACCGAAAGAGATGGATGAGACGCAACGCCGTGAACAGGCACTGCTGGCAGCCGAAGTGAAAGTCGCCCAGAAAGATTATGCCGATGCCAACGCGCGTCTGAGCAAAATCAATGTTGCTGCGCTAAACAAAAATCAGCAGGCGCGCTATTACCAGGCGGTTATCGACGCAAGCCAGAATCGCCCGTCGATTGAACTGCTGCGTGCCTATATCGCGCAAGAGCCAATGTTGACTGGCCCTGCGCATCAAAAAAATATTGATGGTACCTGGCAAGCGTTATCGCTGATGACGGCCGAGCAGATGAAGTCTCTGGTTATCAATGCCGACGAAAACACACTGCAAGGTTGGCTGGATCTGCAACGCGTCTGGAACGACAACCGTAACGATCCTGAAATGCTCAAAGCCGGTATTAAAGACTGGCAAACACGCTATCCGCAGAATCCGGGTGCGAAAACACTGCCGACGCAGTTAAGCAATATGCAGAATTACAAACCCGCGTCGACTAACAAAATTGCCCTGCTGCTGCCATTAAGCGGCCAGGCGGCGGTTTTTGGTCGCACCATTCAGCAAGGTTTTGAAGCAGCGAAAAATATGGGCTCCGCTCCGGTGGCGCAAGCAACGGCACCAGTGCAGCCAGCGGATGCCAATGCGCAACCTGGTGATACCACACAAGCGGCTCTGCCACAGCCAGTCGATCCCAACATGGTGGCAAGCCCGTCAGCCGCCTCGGTTGATGATTTAACCCAACAGCCTACGGAAACGCCTGTACAACCTGCTCCAGCGCCGCAACCTGCGCCACAAGTACAGGCAGCAGCGGCAGCCCCGGCGAATCCATCCGCTGAAATCAAGGTCTACGATACCACCACGCAGCCACTGGCGCAGATACTGGCTCAAGCCCAGCAAGATGGTGCAACGATAGTCGTCGGCCCATTGCTTAAAAACAATGTTGACCAGTTAGCCACAACGACTTCGCCACTGAATATCCTGGCGCTGAACCAGCCGGAAAGCGTACAGAACCGTGCCAATATCTGCTACTTCGCGCTGTCGCCAGAAGATGAAGCCCGTGATGCAGCAGGCCATATCTGGCAACAGGGCCACCGTGCACCGCTGTTACTGGTGCCGCGTAGCACACTGGGCGATCGCGTGACCAAAGCCTTTGCCGATGAATGGCTGAAGCTGGGTGGCGGCACGGTGCTGCAACAAAAATTCGGTTCTATTGCCGAACTCAAACAAGGGATTAACAGCGGTTCAGGTATCGCGTTAAGCGGTACTCCGGTAACGCCAGCCTCCGCTCAACCTGCGGGTGTGACCATCGGCGGGCTGACTATTCCACCACCACCGACTGATGCGCAAATTACCGCGGGTACGTCCGGTGGCGTAGACGCCGCTTATATTGTGGCAACACCGGATGAAGTCGCTCTGATCAAACCGATGATCGCCATGCGTACCGGTAGCCGTAGCGCAGCACAACTGTATGCCAGCTCGCGCAGCTCTCAGGGCGTGAACGGTCCAGATTTCCGTCTGGAAATGGACGGTTTGCAGTTCAGTGAAATCCCGATGCTTGCGGGCAACAATCCATCGTTGATGCAACAAGCGTTGGGGAGTGTGCGTAACGACTACTCGCTGGCGCGCCTGTATGCGATGGGTGTGGATGCATGGTCACTGGCAAATCACTTCTCTCAAATCCGCCAGGTGCCGGGTTATCAGGTGAATGGCAACACCGGCACGCTGTCTGCAAATCCAGATTGCGTCATTAACAGGAAGTTAAATTGGCTGCAATTCAGTCGGGGTCAAATCGTTCCAGCCTCCTGACCCGTCAACAAGCTGGCGCGCACTACGAGTTGAGCGCGCGCCGCTTTCTTGAACGCAAAGGACTGCGCTTTATTGCTGCCAATGTTCATGCACGCGGTGGCGAAATCGACCTCATCATGCAACACGGTGCCGTTATCGTCTTTGTAGAAGTACGATACCGGCGCTCCGACCTCTTTGGTAGTGCTGCTGCCAGCGTCACGCGTCGCAAGCAACAAAAATTGTTACATGTCGCTCAGTATTGGCTAGCACGCACATCAGGAAGTTTTGATACTGTGGATTGCCGTTTCGATGTGTTAGCCTTCACCGGCAATGAAATAGAGTGGTTAACCAACGCGTTCACCGCAGATGTTTAAAGTAACCAGGTAAATAAACGTGCTCGAAAGAATCAAAGTCTGCTTCACGGAAAGTATTCAAACTCAGATTGCCGCCGCTGAAGCGTTGCCAGATGCTATCTCCCGTGCAGCAATGACACTGGTTCAGTCACTGCTCAATGGCAATAAAATTCTGTGCTGCGGCAACGGCACTTCTGCGGCTAACGCCCAGCATTTTGCTGCCAGCATGATCAACCGCTTTGAAACTGAGCGCCCGAGTTTACCTGCCATTGCACTTAATGCCGATAATGTGGTCTTAACCGCGATCGCAAACGATCGTTTACACGAAGAAGTGTACGCGAAACAAGTACGTGCGCTCGGCCATACCGGTGATGTTTTGCTCGCGATTTCGACCCGTGGTAACAGTCGTGATATTGTCAAAGCGGTAGAAGCTGCCGTGACGCGTGACATGACTATCGTTGCATTAACTGGCTATGACGGCGGGGAATTGGCCGGCTTATTAGGGCCGCAGGATGTTGAAATCCGCATCCCTTCTCACCGCAGCGCACGCATTCAGGAAATGCATATGCTGACGGTAAACTGCCTGTGCGATCTAATTGATAATACGTTATTCCCACACCAGGACGTTTAAGGAGTACAAATGAAGGCATTAAAGCCACTTGCAGTCCTTTTTACTGCGTTACTTCTACAAGGTTGTGTTGCTGCCGCAGTAGTGGGTACCGCCGCTGTCGCCACTAAAACCGCGACAGATCCTCGCTCAGTCGGTACTCAGGTTGACGATGGTACTCTGGAATTGCGCGTAAGCAGCGCATTGTCTAAAGACGCACAAATCAAGAAAGACGCACGTATCAATGTCTCGGCTTATCAGGGAAAAGTCCTGCTTGTCGGCCAGGCGCCAAATACTGAACTCGCTTCACGAGCCAAACAAATTGCGTTGGGCGTTGATGGCACCACCGAGGTGTACAACGAAATCCGTATCATGGCACCGATCGGCTTAGGTACAGCGTCGTCAGATACCTGGATTACCACCAAAGTACGCTCGCAATTGCTGGCAAGCGACCAGGTAAAATCGACCAGTGTGAAAGTCACTACCGAGAATAGCGAAGTCTTCTTATTGGGGCTGGTGACAGAACGGGAAGCTAAAGCTGCGGCAGATATTGCCAGCCGGGTCAGTGACGTAAAACATGTGACGACTGCGTTTACTATTCTGAAGTAATTTTGCCCTCACCCTAACCCTCTCCCCCAGGAGAGGGGACTTAGTCTCCTTCTCCCTCAGGAAAAGGGGATCATCTGACTTCTCCTTCTCCCTCAGGAAAAGGGGATCATCTGACTTCTCCTTCTCCCTCAGGGAGAAGGTCGGGATGAGGGTGGTACTCCCATCAAAACCGACTCAAACAATCCATCGCCACGGCTTTAAACTCGTCAAAATCTTTACTGTCTCGCAGCCTCGGCATTGCCCTTTCGCGCAGGAAAGTGACAAACAAATCGTAAATCGCCATCGCCTCTTCATACTCGCTTTTGCTGATTGCCAGCAAGAAGATGACATGCGCTGTGTCATCACCCCAACTGATACCCTGAGGTGCAAGCACGGTATAAACCACGGTTTTATTTGCCATCAGTCCCAATGAGTGCGGAAGCGCAATGCCTTCGCCCAGCACGGTGCTGACAATCGCCTCACGCTCCACCACCGACGGATAAAAATCCTCACCGACAAACCCTTCTTGCTCAAGCTGTTGGCACAGCGTGCTGAACAACTCCTGTTGCGACATGGGCTCATCAATGACGCGGAAATGGCTGGCATCAAAGAATTTTTCCAGCATATAGGGACGCGTGCGATCCACCAGCACCAGCTTGCCTAACTGTTCGAGTTGATACTCGGTCGGGAACGGCGCCACCACCACGGTAGGTTTCGCTTTGTCTGTGACTCTGGCGGTGGAGATAACAAAATCTTCCTCAACGCTGTCGAGTTGTTCGTAGTCGCGCAGCGAAATAATACGTCTGACCTCTATCTGCGGATATTTACGCAGCAACATCGCCTGAATCATGCGTACCGTGGAATTCCCGGTATCGCAAACCAGCAGCACACGCGGGTTACGTTGATAACCAATGTTGTAGTGGCGTTCCAGCCCGACACCGATATGCAGCACCAGGAAACCAATTTCGTTTTCACTGATGACAAAAGGCGTGTATTTACCCCAACTCGACACCGCGGCAAGCGTCATGTCATACGCCATCGGATAGTGCTGCTTGATATTGTCCAGTAGAGGATTGGGGATGTTAATCTGATAACGCACGCGGGTTATCATGGTTTTAATATGCGTCAGTAAATCAGCATGTAACTGCTTATCTGTCAGCAGGTTGTAGTTATAGTTGTTGTTGATGAAACTCAGAATATAGTTCACCAGCGCTTCGTCATCGTCGGCGCTAATGGCACTCGGTGCCACTTCTTGTACCTGGCGTGAAGCGATGTGCACTTGCAGCCACTGTTCTTCCGCTTCCGAAAGCGGTTTGCCAGCCAGCGTCTGTAACAGCCCAGTGATTTGCCGCGCGGCTTCACGTACGGCTTCGTCGACATTGTCGGCGCTGAAATCTGGCAGCGGGTAGCCTTCGCTGATACGTCGAACCGCGACAGCACAGTACAAGCGTATAAACTGTTCGCCTTCGTCAGTCAGGCGGATACGGCAGCGTGTGAAGCAACTATGCAGTTCAGTCGCCAGTTGCTCCGGCACGCCTGCATTAAGTGTTTCTTCAGTCAGCAGTGGGTTGTCACTGTCTTCCTGCGTCAGTTGCCAGAGCAGTTCAGTCAGGCAAGCGCGCACCGACATTTCGCTGCCAAACAACTTCATGCCGTGGCGCGGACGCGTTTCAATGGTCAGATTGTAGCGAGCGAGCCACTCGCGCACTTCTGCCATGTCACTTTGCAACGTCGCGCGGCTAACAAACCACTCTTCTGCCAGATCTTCGAGTTTTAAAGAAAATGCGGAGGTGAGAAAGCGCACCACCAGATAATGCACCCGCTCAGGCGAGCTACGCGGGATACGCAATTGGCGCGAAGGCTGCTGTTGAAGCGCCTGGTAGAGCGCCATATCGGTGATGTTGAGCTGGTAGCCTGCACCGCGATTGAGAACAAATTGCGCGCCATGATCAGCCATTAATGCATTTAAAGCCGTGATATCCGTACGCACCGTGCGCGTAGAAACAGCTAAACGCCGCGCCAGTTCATCCTGGGGCAGCGTCTCGTTTTGTAGCATCTCAAACAACTGAGCCAGACGTTGGTTGGGGAATCTCACTGCCGTTTCCTTTCGTTAATCGGGAGGGATTAGCACCCGTTACAGCCACTACTTTATCGGTTGCAGAACCATCTGTGACGGGTTTCCTACCGCACAGTAATCCTCAACAAAAGTCAGTTTTCCACCTGCCGGCGCCACACTAAAGCGAGTGATGTTGTCACTGCGCTGATTCATCACGTACAGATACGCTCCCGTAGGGTCGAGGGTTAACGTCCTCGGATAATCACCGCGCGTCCAGACACTGTCTTGATGAACCAGCTTGCCGTTCTCTGCAACAGTAAAGTGCCCGATACTGTTATGCAGACGATTAGCGACATACAGCTGCTTTCCATCCAGGCTTAGCACCAGACCCGATGCGAAGTTAGTGCCTTTGAAGCCTTCGGGCAGAGTAGAAATACTTTCACCTTCCGTCAATGTCCCTTTGCTTGCATCCAGCTGATAGTGAGTCAGCGTAGAAGCCTCTTCATTGATTAACCATAAGCCATCACCTTTTGGCGTAAACACAAAATGGCGCGGCCCGGCACCTTTTGAAGAGGCGGCAATAAACGGAGGATCGTTAGGCGTCAGCTTCCCGCTTTCATCATCAAAGTCATATTGATAAATCCTGTCGAGGCCAAGATCGGTAGTAAAGACAAATTTCCCGCTGGGATCGGTACTGATCATGTGGGCGTGTGGGCCACTGTGCCCACTTACGGCAAAACTGCCTTCTACGGCGGCTTCAGGTTTTTTCGCCCCCGCAGGGCCAGAATCTTGCTGGATATCAGTGGCGTCACCGAGGCTACCATCCGCTTGCACCAGCAATATTGCAACGGAGCCACTGGTGTAATTCGCCACCAGCAGATAACGCTCGTCAGGCGTCAGAGACAGATAAACCGGCCCCGCACCACCTGATGAAACCTGATTAAGCGTTTTCAGGCTCCCGTCGTCACCCACGCGTAAAGCGGCAACAACGCCCTTTTCCACTTCACTGGCCACATAAAGCGTTTTACCATCGCGAGCGATCGTCAGTTGCGCAGCATTTGGCCATTCGCAGACTAATGTTTTGTGGCTCAGCGCACCGGTTTTCGCATCAACCTGAAAGCGATAAATCCCTTCGCCATTGGGAGAGTAGGTTCCAACCCAGGCAAATTGAGGGTCTGCCATCCCTGGATTGTGTATTACAGACATTGGAGGTTCCTTTGAATAGTGGCTTAAAAGGTGGATGCCGTTGAGCGCATCCACCTTACGATCATTAAGCCGCTTTTGGGATTAGCCCACCAACTTCTTCGTCATTTCCAGCAGCGTACGCACATCTTCCGGGCGGGTGTTACCGCTGGCTTTATCAATAATCGAGCTGTAAATATGCGGAATGATTTTGCTCACGCCCGCGTCCAGAGCAATCTTGAGGATCTCTTCGTAGTTGTCGAGATCGATGCCACCGGTCGGTTCGAGCCAGAAATCGTGTTTCGCACAAGCACGTGCAACCGCTTCAAACTCTTCACGGCACTCAAGCCCGCCCATCGGGAAGTATTTGATGGAGCTGCCACCCATATCTTTCAGCATGCTAATCGCCGTTTCGACAGGCACAACCCCATCCGGTGCGCCAGAACTCAGCGGGCCTGTAGAGATTTTTACCCAGCCTACTCTTCCGGTTGGCGAAACCAGGCCGTTGACCACGCTTTCGCGTTGCCCAACGAGTGCTCGCGATGTCGCCACGCCGGTAAACACCTGATTGACATGCTGCGGCTGCACCTGGCGGGAGATTTCACTGACCATGGCTGACTGGTTCGGATCGCCCGCGCCCAGGCCCACAGAAAGGGCATTTTCAATCAACGCCGCATACTCGCGCATATCGGCTACGGCACTGGCAACGTCCGGGTAGTTTTTGGAAAGCACACCGACCAGCACATGACCTTCAGCCGCCTGATAAATCTCTTTCGCGTTCTCTTTCGAGCCCGCCAGCACGTTCAGGCAGACACGGTCACGATAAAAGTTCGGGGTCAATTTCATGCCTGTTTCTCCTTGCTGACCAATGCTTTAATGCAGTGATAGATAATCTCTAGCTGTTGTGGGCTCACGCTGCGCACATCGGCTTCAATAATCCCTTCGTTAGCCTTGTAGCCACGGAAGAAAATCGCGTATTCGCCTTGCTTGAGCGCACTCACTAATTCCACCGTGCTGGTACCAATCACCGCTTCGTCGAACTTGATTTCAGTGCGAGCGATGTCGCGGCCAGCTGCATCCCACACCACGCGGGCGTTGATGCCGTTAAGGGTATTGAGGTTATCGATAAACGGCGTCATTTTTTCCGACATTTGAGCGCCCGTCTCTTTTGCTGCCGTCAAATAGTGCTCGATGGCGCACGTCAGGCCAAGAATGCCTTCTTTGCCGACTTTCATGGCACGGCCAATGCCGTTGGTTTGCAACTTCACCCACTCGACATACTGCTGTTTGCCAATCACCAGGCCGCTGGTTGGCCCTTCAATCGCTTTACCACCGCTGTAAATCACCAGATCCGCACCGGCACGGTAGTAACACTGCAAATCTTCTTCCGCCGCCGCATCAACAATTAATGGCAGGTTATGTTTGCGCGCCACGACGGCGGCCTGCTCAACGCTGAGCATACTTTTCTGAACCGAGTGGTGCGATTTGATATACAAAATGGCGGCAGTGCGTGGGGAAATAGCCGCAGCCAGTTGATCGGCAGAGCATTCATTGGCGTAACCGGCTTCAACCGGTTTACCGCCGCCGAGATAAACCATGGTGCTGACTGGTGCGCCGAAGTTCACGTTGTGGCCTTTTGGCAGCACAATTTCGTTGTTTTCAAGCGGGGTGCCATGCAGGTTTTCAATCAGCCAGGCGTTATCTTTGACTAACACCGCCGCCACAGATTGGGCGATACCCGCTGAGGCGCAAGACACCACGGTCGCCGCTTCAACATCGAGCAATTTTGCGATGTATTCCCCAGTTTTGTTCACCAGGTCTTTCATTTCAAAGTAATGATTCATACCGGTGGCAACGGCTTCAACCACTTCAGCACGCGGAGTAGAAACGCCCAGCGCAGTCATGCGGCCAGATGCGTTAATGACTTGTTTTAAATTATATTTTTCATAGATTGAAGGCATGTTCTTCTTTTCCTTGTTCGGTAGCAAACCACTTCCCGGCACGAACCGCAGCGAGTGCAACCAGTAACTGTTCGCCCTGGAGAGTCTGACTTTCTGAGTCGGTAAATACCGTCGGCTGGCGGCGTAAGGCAAAAATAGTTAAGTCGCCATCCAGACCCACAGACAAACGCCCTTTGTTTGCAAGGCGCAGGTCTTCGGCAGCATGAGCGGTAACACAATCAATAACTTGTGGAACAGACATGCCGATAGAAAGGAATTTAGACATCACCATCCCGAGGCTATGCACCGGGCCGTTAATGCGGTTGCGACAATAAATATCGGAGCTGATGGTGTGCGGCAAAATGCCTTTGCTGATAGCGATTTTCGCCACCTCAAAGCTAAAACTTGCCGTGCCGTGACCCACATCGAGGCGCACACCCCGCGCAATCGCTTTAGAAATCGAGGCCCGCAGTTCACCCGCAGGCGTCAGAATGCGGTTGGGCTTGCCGTTATAGCAGTGGGTAATAATGTCGCCACTCGTCAGTAAATCGGCAATTTCATCGAGATCAGGCGGGTTATTACCAATGTGAACCATCAACGGCAAATCGCCATTTTCACGCTGGATTTCTTTCGCTCGCTCCAGCGGTTTGATGCCGTTAGCACCGACGACGCTACTGCTCATGCGCGCTTTGATACCGACGATAAAACCTGGGTGCCGTTGCACGGCATCGCGCACGGCAACTTTGTCGATATTCGCCATATCCGACAGTTCGTTTTGCGCGATAAGCCCCACGCGGGAGATGTTCAGCAATGCATAAACGTCCGTCGCGGCTTTGCGCGTCAGCGCGTAAAACTCGTCAATATCGTCAGCACCGGTACTTCCGGCGTCAATAACCGTCGTCACCCCTGTATGAATGCCGATACTATCGGGTTCATCATGATAAATAGGGGATTTTTGGTAGCAGTGAACGTGAGAATCAATCCAGCCCGCGCTGACGTAGAACTCGCCGTTCAGTTGCCGCTCTTCATGTGCATCGCCGATAACCTCACCCAGTGCGGCAATTTTGCCGCCCTTGAGCGCGATGTCGATAACCGTATCGTCCACCAGGCGAGCCTGGCGCAGGATCAAGTCGAACATGGTGTTCTCCTGTCTATAAAGCGATCGGGAAGAATGCCCCAAGGATCATTGCACCCAGAATTGCGCCACCCGTAATCGGTTTGTTCCACAGGTAAAACAGCAGCGAACCAATCAGGGAACCAATACCAATCGGGATAGAAGCGGTCATCGCGCTCAGGATGATCAATGGCCCAAGGAAGCGACCGGAAGCGTTACCCGCGCCCATCATCACGTCAGCGCCGTACGTCGAATCGCTCTGGTTGATAGTGAATTTACGCGCCAGAATGATCAGGTAGCCAATGGCCAGGCCAATCACCAACCCCGTCGCCAGCGATGCGGCGAAGTTCGCCACCGGGAAAATAATACCTGCACCCAGCAGCAACGCCGGAACACCCAGCCCGACGCCGGTTTGAATCGCACCGCCGATATCCAGGATCCCGACCAGTGAACCTTCGATGATACGGGCGAACAGGAAGCTTGCGCCGAACGCTGCCACCGCGCCGTAAACACCAGTGTCGATGCCCGCTTTCAGCATGGCCACAAAGGCCACTTCGTTAAATGCGCCGATGCCGTACAGGTAGTACATGTGCGTCCCGGCGAACACGCCGGAAGAAAGCAGGCCAACGAAGATCGGGAACGACCAGTCGGCATACCAAAAACCTTTATTTTGTTCCATGTCGAGGCTCCTGTTATTTGCCGCTGAGCGAGCTGTGGATCAGATCGAGCCAGTTCGGCACGGTCAGATGGAAGGATTCAATCATCTTCATATCGAAGCCACGGAAGAATCCGCTCAGCACAAACAGCGCCACAATCGCAGCCATCATCACTTTGGTGACGTGGTTCCAACCGCTCTCTTCCACGCCTTTACCAATCAGGATACCCAGTACCAGGCCCGGAACGGCGTTGCCCATAATCAATTGCGCGCAGCCACCGAAAATCGTGGCCCAGAAGCCTGATTTCTTACCTGCATCAATCGCCGCCAGCCAGAAAATAACCGGCATCACAGTGTTAACCAGCAAGTTAGCCGCAGGAACCAGTACTTTTACCGCCGTGACCTGTAAAGCTGCGGGAACGGCAGAAGCGGTGGAGTTAAGAAAAGCGACCACAATCATGCCGATGATGCCGCACGCGATTGCCATTTTTTTCGGGTCATGCAGGGTTTCAGCGACGTTGCGGTTTTTCACCATCAACGCGGCAGCACCCCAGTTTGGGATAATGCGGTGGTCAACGTCCTGAGTAAAAGCACCCGCCGCAACTGAAGATGCCCAGGCGTTGAAGAAGAAACCTAATCCGAATGAGAAGTGTGAAGCGGGATCTCCTTCGCAGGAGTTAAGTTCACCTAATGTACGAAAAGCACCCATACCTTGAGTGGTTGGTGCGTGAAACATACGTGCAGCCCCGGCGCCAACACCTACGCCGACGAGCCCCCCGATTATGAGTGATTTTATTAGTATGATTAAGAACATCAGTCTGTCCTTCTTCCTTCTTACATTGATATGTATGCCCTAAATCATTTGAGTTGCAGGAAGGCGACAAGCTCGTTTATCCCCGGGAGCTTACTTAAGTAAGTGACTGGGGTAAGCGAGTGCAGACAACGCACCTGCGGCTCGAAGGATGACGGGCTAGGATGTAATAAAGTCTACTTTGTCCATATTGATGGCGGTAACATTGACGCTAACATCCAACTCCACGCTGAACATTTGCTTTTCACGCTTGAGAAAGAAGAACAAAAATGCCTCTTTCTTTACCTGGACTCGCGCCTGAATGACCTGCACATCCTGTGGCTCAATACGCAGTAAAATATGGGGAGACGATTTCATAACCGAGCCCTGAACATGATTCAGGGCGTCAGCAAAGGCTTTGGCTTTAGTATCGCCACGCCCTTTCACTCTCACCGTTTCTGAGAAGTGTTCTTTCATACTCACTTACCGTGCTTCTTGGCCCAGGCCAGAACCAGGCGCTCGCCCAACTCTTCTTTATCCATAAAGCCGAAGCCCAGTACATTGTTGCCTTCATTGATTGCGGTGACGCCTTCTTCCACTGAACGCATGCCGTACTTGGCTTTATAGCCGTGTTTGGTCTGCGCGGTAATAGCACCCGCACCGCCGCTACCGCAGAATGAAATCCCAAAGGTGGCGTTTTCTGCTTTCATCACGTCGCCCAATTTCATATCAGCGGCAACACCAGGAATAACCACTGCCCGGCCACCCGCTTTTTCAATCCCTGCTGCCACTTTCTGGCCTTTACCCAGGCGGTCGCCAATTACTACGGTAATTTGTTCCATTGTTATCTCCTGATTATTCAAAGATTGTCTTTCGCGACTTCAAAATGCACTGACAACAACCACGCTTCTTCAACCGGTAAATTGCCAAACTGTTCCACCACTGCTTTCGCCATATCCAGAGAGTCAGCAGAGATTTCCTCAAACAGGCTCTCTTCAACTTCTGGCAACGGTTCGCCGGTCAGTGACCGATGCGCCATGGCACGAACATGGGAAGTCAGCATCTGTTCTTGCACCGCATTGGGCGTGATGTTTCTGTTGTTGAGCAGCGTATAGATAAACGCCAGCACCCGTTCTGTAAGCTGTGTAACCTCGGTACTCCCGGCTTCATTAACCATTACCGCTCCGCTATTCACACTACGTACCTCTTCGCTATTAGGCTTTTAAGGTATCGGGAGGTGTTAAAGCTTTGTAGCGAGTTGTTTTCCACTTCGAAGTGGAAATCGTGGCTTCAATAGTGATATGTCTCACAAAAAGTGGCCGATTCATGATAAATCGCCAGTTTAATGTGATAACACTCACGGATTAATGAGGAAATACTCATCAGTCACAGTGATATTTTTTGAGCAAAATTGTGATGTGAGGGCTGTTTTTGAGAAAATATTGGAAAGACTTATAGCCGTTGGATGATGAGAAAAGGGATCAGCGCGGTGCGCAATGCGACATTGCCGTAAATGGTTAAATGAGAATCAATTCTTGAATATCAGGCAAGCAAAGGATGATTAAATAACCAGCCCGACTTTACCTGCCCAAATAAACGACAATAATAATCATTTTGTTTATTTCATCGACAGGTTTTTTTAATTAATTAATCATACCACACTATAACTAATGTTTTTCAAAACGGTTATTAACTGGAAAAATCAGAACGCTTTAATTGAATAATTATCAGGAAACACGATTCCAATTGTGTAAATTATTGATTCCACTTATTGTCGCGTAATAAATTAAGATACTCTCAATATTTGTAAGAAAAACGGTTTCAACATTCGTCATAACCCTCCTTACAAAAACACGTATCAAAAAGCAATAAAAAACATTTAAAATCAATAAATTAAACAAACAAAACCATTGGATAACTTTGTGGTTTTTTATAGCATTTCTTTTGAAGGCATAGATGCTAATAGATAAAAATTCACTCTGTTTATATATGTGCAATTTAATGATTACACTTAGTGGTCATTAATAATAACCACCCCATCTCACCCACTTTGCCAGAAATGATATATTAGCGGGCAACGCGTTGTATGGAAAATAGGCAGACTGCATCATTGGATGCTTGCTCCTGTTCGTCTTCATATAACCAGATAATGAATTTGCCGTTACCAATATTATGGGAATGGATCCCAGATAATTAGTACGATAATAATAGGCTCCGAGATAATAAAACGTATGAAATATATTTATAAAGCGGTATCCCGCGAAGGACTAGGTTTATTTATTGTCGCCTCGCTGTGTACCACTGCACGTGCCGAAACGATCAATGACGCATCCAGAGTGGCTGACCTGCCTTCAGACCCCAAAGCCTTATATATCGGTGACGGCGGAACCGGCTCTCTCACCATTAAACAAAACGAGTCAGTCGTTTCAGGACAAGATCCCGCCTTTGATACGGGTTCAGTCCTGGGTTATGGCCGTGGTGATAAAGGGACGCTGACTATTGATGGTGGCACCTGGTACGACAGCGTCACCACCTCAAACGACCCGTCTGGCCGTGGCACCACGGCAGTGGGCGGCGGGGGCGATGGCACGCTGGATATTAAGAACGGCGGCGAAGCGTACGCCATGTTTATTAATATCGGGCAAAACAACGGTAGCAATGGCGTCGTTAACGTCGACGGTGCCGATTCTCACTTATTTGTTAATGCGGATCAAAGCTCGGGAATCACCGTCGGAACCAACGGCACCGGGGCGCTGAATATCAGCAACGCAGGCAAAGTAACTTCTACATCAACCTCTTATGTTGGCGATAGCCACGGGGCCAGCGGTACAGTAAACGTCAGTGGCGACGGTTCAAACTGGACGATTACTGATGGTCCATTACATGTGGGCCGCCACGGCTCAGGCGTTATGAACATTACCTCAGGCGGCACAGTCAACAGCGCTGGCGGCGGAATTGCAGCTGAAGACGGGTCTGTCGGCCACGCTCTTGTCAGTGGGACGGGCTCAACATGGGATATTGGTTCAAACCGCACCCTCACCATCGGCTATACCTCTAAAGATTCCAGCATCGCTTCAAGTACGGGAACCCTGACGGTTGCCGATGGGGGCCGTGTGGTGGCAGAAAAAGCCATTAATGTCGCGGGTGACGCCAGTACGATTTATATCGGCACGAAAGACGGGGAGCCTGCAGCTGCACCAGGAACGCTGGAAACGGCCAAAGTTAACTTACTGAATGACACGACTGCCCTGGTCTTTAACCACTCTGACACGTCGGGAAATTACCTTTTCTCACCCATCGTGACGGGCCAGGGTTCAGTGACAAACTTAAATGGCACTACCGTGCTGACGGGCGCAAACATCTACACCGGTGGAACGACGATCAGCGGTGGCACCTTGCAACTTGGCGATGGCAGTACTGTGGGCTCACTCGTGGGCGATATTACCAATAACAGCGCGTTTGTTATCAACAACCCAGCAGAAACCACTCTCGGGGGCGTTATTTCCGGTACAGGCACGCTCACTCAACAAGGCGCGGGCACCACAGCTTTACAATCCGCTAATCGCTACACTGGCGAAACGGTGGTCAACGCAGGAACATTGCGTACCGACATCGTTGACAGTATCGCCAGCAGTAAAGCGGTGAACATCAATGGCGGTGTATTTGACCTGAACGGGAATAACCAGTGGGTGAACCGCCTGGGTGGGACCGGTGGTGAAGTCCAACTTAACGGTGCAACGCTGACCGCTAATAATGCAACGACCGCAGATGATTCCAGCTATGCCGGCGATATTATCGATGGCACAGCCAAAGGCAGCCTGACCAAAGCTGGCGACGGTTCTCTGACGCTGACCGGCAAAACGGCCTGGACGGGCGACACCCATATCGACGGCGGTGAGTTAGTGCTGGATGGCACAAATGGCGGCGCACAACTGGTCAGTAATATCATTGGCAAAGACAACACGACGTTGTCTCTGCAAAACGGTGCAAACCTGACGGGCTGGATTGACCCAACGGATGTGAACATCGATAAAACCAGTTCCTGGGACATGACGGCGGATTCCATGGCCGGTGACGTTAACCTCGCCGGGACCATCCGTTATGCAGCGCCGTCCACATTGCCAATGACCAGCGGTCACACGCTGACCGTTAATAACTGGAATGGCCAGGACGGGACATTGCAGATGAACACGGTTCTGGGTGATGACGCTTCGGTAACCGATAAGCTCGTGGTCAACGGCAATACCAGCGGCAACACCTTTATGCAGATCAACAATGCCGGTGGTGGCGGAGCCAGCACCGTTGAAGGGATCCGCGTTGTGGAAGTGAACGGTCAGTCAGACGGTACTTTCGCTAAATCAGGACGTATTGTTGCTGGCGCTTATGATTACAGCCTGGTGAAAAAAGGGTCCGACTGGTTCCTGACAAGCCTGGATACAACGGAGCCACCAAAACCAGACATCATTGTACCGCCAGAGCCTCCGGTAGACCCTGTCGACCCGGAAGATCCGGAAACACCACCAACGCCAGAACCTAACCCTGAACCGGATAATCAAGGCAAACCGACCGTTCGCCCTGAATCTGCCAGTTATACCGCCAACCTCGCGGCAGCCAATACCATGTTTATTACCCGACTGCATGATCGTCTGGGTGAAACACAGTATACCGACGCGCTTACCGGCGAGAAGAAAGTCACCAGCCTGTGGTTACGTCAGGTGGGTGGGCATAACCGCTGGAAAGATAGCAGCGGACAGATCAGCACCCAAAGCAATCGCTATGTCGTGCAACTGGGTGGCGATCTCGCACAGTGGAGCAACGACGGTCTGCAACGCTGGCATCTGGGGGCAATGGCCGGTTACGGTAACAACCGCAGTAATAGCCACTCCAATATCACCGGATATCACTCTGAAGGTTCGGTGGATGGTTACAGCGCGGGTCTTTACGCCACATGGTATGAAAATGACGAAACACACCAGGGGACTTACCTGGACAGCTGGGCACAATACGGCTGGTTTAACAACCATGTGAAAGGTCAGAACATCCAGGGTGAGTCCTATAAATCAAGCGGTGTAACCGCCTCGTTGGAACTGGGCTACACCCACAAACTGGGTGAGTTTATCGGTAGCCAGGGTTCTACGAATGAATGGTTTATCCAGCCTCAGGCACAGGCAATCTGGATGGGTGTCAAGGCAGACGACCACCGTGAAAGCAACGGAACCCGTGTCAGCGGTGAAGGTGACGGTAATATCCAGACTCGTCTGGGTGTGCGTACCTACCTGAAAGGACACAGCAAAATTGATGACGGTAAAAACCGCATCTTCCAGCCTTTCGTAGAAGCTAACTGGATCCACAACACCAATGACTTTGGCACGCGGATGGACGGAGCCAGTGTTTATCAAAGCGGTGCGCGCAATATCGGGGAAATCAAAACCGGTGTTGAAGGCCAGTTGAATCCACATCTGAATCTGTGGGGCAACGTGGGTGTTCAGGTGGGCGATAAAGGTTACAGCGATTCGTCCGCTATGGTTGGGGTGAAGTACAGCTTCTGACCGATGTAAGCGGCATCCAAATGCGGTAAGCAACCTGAAAAAAAACGAGCGAGGGATACCTCGCTCGTTTTTCTTTATTTCACCAGACCCATACTCTGTGGCAACGCCATGGAGATAGCCGGTAAATACGTCACCAGCATCAGAACCACCGCAATCACCGCGAAGAATGGCAACAGCGGTTTGATGACCCGCTCAATCTTAATATCCCCCACTTTACAGCCGGTAAATAAGATTGGCCCCACCGGCGGCGTAATCGTGCCGAGTGACAAGTTAAACACCATCATGATGCCAAACTGCACCGGGTCCATACCGAACTGCATGCAGATTGGCAGGAAGATTGGGGTGAAAATTAACACCGCAGGCGTTGGGTCCATAAAGGTCCCTACCAGCAGCAATACCACATTCATTATGAGCAGAATGACTATAAAGCTATCGGTTGCAGAAAGTAAACCGGAGGCAATCAGTGCCGGGATTTTAGTAAATGCCATCACCCACGACATAATAGACGACGCAGCCAGCATGAAAATAACGATAGCGGTCATTTTCGCCGTCGCGAGGAATATCTGCGGCAAATCTTCTACTTTAATATTGCGATAAATAATACCCAGCACCAGGGAATAAACCACCGCAATGGCTGAGGCTTCCGTTGCGGTAAATACGCCGCCGAGAATACCGCCGATAACCACGACAATCATCATCAGGCTTGGTACGGCATCAAACAGAATACGAAGCGTCTGGCCTTTATTCGCCGAGCGATCCGCAACATAACCACGGCGTTTAGCAATAAAGCCCGCCACCAACATCACGCCTAAACCCCACAGGATACCTGGGATATAACCGGCCATAAATAGCGCGGAAATAGAAACACTGCCCGCAACCGTTGCATAAACAATCAGTGAGTTGCTCGGTGGAATAAGCATTCCCGTTGGCGCAGAGGCAATGTTAACCGCGGCGCTAAACGCAGGATCGTACTGCTCTTTTTTCTGAATGGGCGACATGATGCCGCCGACGGCTGCCGCAGATGCCACGCCTGATCCACTGATGGAACCAAATAGCATGTTGGCAACCACGTTGGTCTGCGCTAATGGGCCCGGCAGGAAATTACTGATCATTTTTGCGCAGTTAATTAAACGAATGGCTATCCCGCCATTGTTCATTAAATTACCGGCCAGAATAAAGAAGGGAATGGCTAATAATGCAAAGGAGTCCAGGCCAACAAACACACGCTGCGCGGATGTGAGAATGGCACCATCGAAAGGTAAAATAAGACACATCGCAGCAAAGGATGAAATCCCAATACTGATACTAATTGGCGTTCCCGCCATCAGCAAAATAAACACTCCGCAAAACATTACCAGAGCAACAATAATGGCTATATCCATGTCGACACCTAATCAATCTTGTTTTGAAGAAAACTTTCTGAACAGCCCATATTGGTTATACAGGCAGTAGAACAGCGTCATTGCACCGCTTAACGGGATCGCAATGTAGATAATGCCGATAGGAATTTGTAACGCGGAATCAAGCTGTGCCATCTGGCGGCTCATACCGATGTAACCACCGATTGTCAGAACCAAAAATGCAAAGACAGAAGTGGCAAGCTCACCCAAGATTTCCAGTGAAATACGTAAGTTACGTGGCATTTTATCGCGCATAAACGTAATCGCCATATGCTCACGCAGACCAAAAACATAGGCCCCACCAATCAGGACCAGCCAGATAAACAAATAGCGCGCCAGCACTTCGCTGACCGCACTTGGGCTATTCAATAAGTAACGGGAAGCAACCTGCCAGGTCACCAGCAAAGTCATTAAACCTACAATCAGAATACACAGAGAGGACGCCACTTTATCAACGGCCAGTTTGACTCGCGTGACCTGCGAATAAATACCCGATTTGGGCACGGCAATTGAAGGAGCAGATTGAGCAGCTTTCATTTTTATCTCCACGGGGGCATTCCTGCCCCCTAACTTCTAAGCCTGATTACTTGGCCAACTCACGGATTTTTTCGTATAACGCTTTTTGTTCAGGGGTGGTCAACATCGCAGCCTGCAAGGGTTTGCAACGCTCCTGGAATGGCTTGATATCCACTTCGGTAAAGGTTGCACCATTGTCTTTCGCGGTCTGACGAGCGCCATCAAGCGCTTTATCCCAAAGCTCGAATTGAGTCTGAGTACTCTCTTTGGCTAATTTGCGGAACAATTCGCGGTCGCTTTCGTCCATTTTGGCAAGGAAGGTTTCGTTTGCGACTAACAGGTCAGCCACCATCACGTGACGGGTATTAGAGAAATAGGGAGCCACTTCGTATTGCTTGAGGTCAGCGTAGGTAATTTCGTTGTTTTCAGCGCCATCCAGAACGCCTTGCTGAATAGCGGAATAAACTTCACCCTGGCCCATTGGTACGCCCGTTCCCCCCATGCAACTGAGCATTTTGATCATCGTGTCAGACTGCATGACACGGATTTTTTTACCGTTCATGTCTGCCGGGCTGGTGACTGCAGCACCTTTGGTGTAAACGCTACGCGCGCCTGCGGTATATGCGGTTATCACTTCAAAACCCGTACCTTTCGTGGACGCAAACAGGCTATCCAGCACACCAGAAGTGAACACTTTGCGCTGGTGCTCAGGGTTGTCGTAGACATACGGCATCGCCAGAACCGAGAAGTTCTTATTGAAGTTTTCGACCAGTGGGTTCGCTACTACCGCCATTTGAATCGCACCAGATTGAACCAGTTCCAGTGAAGCGCGTTGATCGCCTAACAGTTCGTTAGGGTGGATTTCGAGTTTGTATCGGCCATTCGTTGCCGCTTCCAGTTTATCGCTGAAGGAGATTAACGCTTTGTATTGTGGGTTATTTTCAGATTGGTTAAATGCGGTTTTCAACATAACAGTGCCTGATGGAGCAGCGTCCTCGCCACATCCACTCAGCAAAATCGTTGCGGCAACAGCGGTAGCAACGAGCGAAATTTTTGGCATAACATCTTTCAAATGCAGCATCCCTAATACTCCCTATTATCCATAGTTTCATTGCGGAACTAGTTCAATTCGGAGGTATTTACTCACTGAATGATTGGATATTGAAACTATATTTCACTAAAAAAGAAATTTTGATTCATTTTGTAATTAAGATCGCAAAATCACGCCCCATTTAGCGCAAAAAACAGGCAATTTTTGTATTGAAAAACAACAAGGCGGGGATGAGTCAGTGAAGAAAGTGTGGTTTTAGGATACTTTATGGAAAATATGTAGAGCCAGGCATTCGGGCAATCAATGAAAATAGACGCAGAAATTACCTTCCGTAAGCTTGAAATATTCATGTCTTTTATGGAAAAGGGAAACATCGCCCGTACTGCTGAGGCGCTTGGGATCAGCGGTGTCAGCGTCCATCGCGCATTGCATACCCTTGAAGAAGGTGTTCGCTGCCCATTATTTATCCATAAAGGTCGCAATCTGGTGCCGCTGCCCGCGGCATTAACGCTGCTTGAACACAGCAAAGAAGTGGTAGAACTGATGGCACGGGGTATTACAGAAACCCGCCAGGCTGCAGGGGTTGGGCAAGGCCGACTGCGTATCGGCACGCTCTACTCATTGACGCTCGAAACCGTCCCACGCCTGATCATGGGGATGAAACTGCGTCGCCCGGAACTGGAAATGGATCTCACCATGGGTTCCAACCAAACGCTGCTC